>CAVGTL010000137.1:0-7634 GCA_963632005.1 Succinivibrio sp. | reverse complement strand
GTCACTTATTTATTATTTTTATAAATCCGCTGATTATTAAAAATAAATCAATTTTATTTCTACATATTTGTGGAGTAAAATTTTAGATGTAGCAATTTGTCGGTTTTATGGGCGCAACACAACAGACAGCGTGAAATGCGCGGTGACGCGCGGAAGGACCGGCAGTGCTTATTCGGCGCTTATCGCATTCGTGTTCAGGACGGGCTGAGCGCTTTGTGTTTTTTTAATTTAATCGAATTCCGGAGGAAAAAATGTCAGAAAAGAAAATGATAAACCTTACGATCGACGGTATTCCAGTTACTGTCGAGGAAGGTACTACTATTCTTAAAGCGGCAGCATCGGTAGGCATCGAGATCCCTACATTATGCTACCTCAAGGACCTCGCACCTGACGGAGCATGTCGTGTGTGCGTTGTAGAAGTTGTCGGCGCCAGAAAGCCGCTGGTAACTGCCTGCAGCGAGCCATGCATGGAAGGTATGGAGGTACTTACTGATTCAGACGCTGCAAGAGATTCAAGAAAATTCGTTTTAGATCTCCTTGTAAGCACACATAACAAGGACTGCTTCAGCTGCGCTGCAAACGGCGCCTGCAAGCTTCAGGAATACGCTTTCGCTTACGGCGTTGACGATCCTGATTTTGACGGAAACAAGCCTGAATGGGCTCCGATAGATTCATCAAATCCGTTCTTTGAATACGACCCTTCAAAGTGCATACTGTGCAGAAGATGCGTAAGAACATGTTCAAAGATCTCAGGAAACGGCACTATCAGCATTACAAACAGAGGCTTCGGCGCAAGCGTAGGAACTGCTTTCGCTCTGCCTTGGAATGAAACTATCTGCGAATCATGCGGTAACTGCGTTTCAAACTGCCCTACAGGCGCTCTTTCTTCTAAGGATAACAAGCACGACTACAGATCATGGACTGTTGACCGCGTAAGAACTACATGTCCGCACTGCGGCACAGGCTGCCAGTACGATCTCCTCGTTGACAGAAAGAAGAACAAGGTAGTAGGCGTTGAGCCTGCAGACGGCGCTTCAAACCACGGCCGTCTCTGCGTAAAGGGTAAGTTCGGCTCATACAAGTTCGTAAATTCAGGCGAAAGACTTACAAAGCCTCTTATCAAGGAAAACGGCAAGTTCAGAGAAGCTGAATGGGACGAAGCTCTTGATCTCGTTGCTTCAAAGTTTACTGAACTCAAGAATAAATACGGCGGAAAGTCGCTCGCCGGCTTCGCATGTTCAAGAAGTGCGAACGAAGATATCTACATGCTCCAGAAGATGGTTCGTACATCATTCGACTCAAACAATGTAGATAACTGCGCAAGAGTATGTCACGGCCCTACAGTTGCAGGTCTTGCTATCAGCTTCGGTTCAGGCGCTATGACTAACACGATCGCTGATATCACAGATCACCCTGAAGTTATCATGCTCGTAGGTTCAAACATCGAAGAAGCTCACCCTGTTATCGGTATGCAGCTCCGCAAGGCTGTAGATGAAGGCTCAAAGCTCATCGTTGTTGACCCGCGTGACATCAACATAGCAAAGAAGGCAGACATCCATCTGAAGCTCAAGCCTGGTACTAACGTTGCATTTGCCAACGGCATCATGAACGTTATCCTTTCTGAAGGCCTCGCTGACATGGATTTCGTAAACTCACGCACTGAGGGCTTCGAAGAGCTCGAAAAGGTAGTTAAGGAATACACTCCTGAAAGAGTTGCTGAGATCTGCCACATCAACAAGGAAGACCTCATCAGAGCGGCTGAAATGTACGCTAAGGCAAAGACTGCTCCTATCATCTACTGCCTCGGCGTTACTGAACATACAACAGGTACTGAGGGCGTAATGTCAATGGCTAACATGGCTATGCTCGTAGGCAAGCTCGGTAAGCCGGGCTGCGGCGTAAACCCACTCAGAGGACAGAACAACGTACAGGGCGCATGCGACATGGGCGCTACACCTGGAGACTTCCCAGGCTACCAGAAGCTCAATAACCCTGAAGTTTTCGAAAAGTTCGAAAAGGCATGGGGCTGCAAGCTTCCTACAACACCTGGTATCAGAGCTACAGAGTGCTTCCCTGAAATGATAAAGGGCAACATCAAGGGTCTCTTTATCTTCGGTGAAGACCCTGTAAGAACAGATGCAGATACTCATCACGTTATCAAGGCTCTCGAATCACTCGACTTCCTCGTAGTTGACGATCTGTTCCTTACAGAATCTGCTAAGTATGCTGACGTAGTTCTCCCTGGTGCTGCATACGCTGAAAAGGAAGGTACTTTCTCAAACACTGAACGTCGTGTTCAGAGAATAAGAAAGGCTGTAAACGCTCCTGGCGAAGCTCGTCTCGATACTGATATCTTCACTGATATCATGAACAGAATGGGCTATGCTCAGCCGCACCTGACAAGCGCTCAGATCATGGACGAGATCGCTTCATTAACACCAAGCTTCGCAGGTATCAGCCACGCTCGTCTTGACAGCGAAGAGCTTTACGATCAGGGTCTCCAGTGGCCTTGCACATCACCTGACCACCCGGGAACTCCTATCATGCACACTGAAAAGTTCACTCGCGGTCTCGGTAAGCTCCAGGGCATCGAGTACAAGCCGTCTGCAGAGCTCACTGACGAAGAATATCCGCTCATCCTCATGACAGGCCGTGTTCTTTACCAGTACAACGCCTGCGCTATGACAGACAAGACTCCTGGCCTCAACGAAAAGAGCGGTCACTCATTCATCGAGATCAACAGCGAAGATGCTGAAAAGCTCGGCATCAAGGACGGCGACAGAGTTAAGGTTTCTTCACGCCGTGGTCAGATCGAATCTGAAGCTCACGTTTCAGGTAAGACTGGTCCTGGAGAAACATGGATGCCGTTCCACTTCCAGGATGGTAATGCTAACTGGCTGACAAACGCCGCTCTCGATACTATCGCTGCTGCTCCTGAATACAAGGTTTGCGCTATCAAGGTAGAGAAGGCTTAATCGTTTAAGTCGGTCAGTTCGATCGTATTGTCTGCCGTATGCTCTGCAGAAAGCCGCGGGACGATACGCAGATGATATCTATGGTAAAAAATTAAGAAATTAAACATATGGCAGCTCGGAATTTATCGATTCAGATATTTTGATTCAATATTTTCCGGGCTGCCGTTTTGTGTTTTTTGGCGCTGTTTATGATAGAATAACTTAATTATGCATGGTACCATGCGATATATGAAATATTTTGAATGAATGAATACTGTACAAATGTACGAATAGATAAACAGCCGGCACGCGCCCGCGCGTCAGTAGGATGTACAGGATAGAACTGCTTTTAAGGATAACGGGAAAGGATGAAACGGGTGGATAATTATGATAAATGTTTATTACGGCGGAGCTGACAGAAACAAGGACAGATTTATGTTCGACATGATAATGAAGCAGCTTCCCGCAGATACGATACTGCTCGTTCCCGACCAGTTTACGCTTCAGGCGGAGAGGAATGCGTTCGAATACATGAAAAGTGATACGCTGCTTGAGCTTGAGATAATGAGCCGTTCGGGGTTCGCGCGCCGCGTCATAGCCCAGACAGGAGAGCCGGGCGGCGTAGCCGTCAATAAATACGGGCGTTACATGCTTCTGGCTGACCTGATGCTTAAAATGGAGAAGGAAAAAGAATCTGAAGCTGAAGAACGCGCGCGCCTGCGCGCCGACAGGCATGAGGGATCTGCAGATGCCGCAGATACGGGCGCCGGTGACAGCGCGGGCGATGATGAACTTATTACTGAAAATGAAAGTATTTTTGCTTCTGTAAGGAATAAGCGGTCGTTCATTACTATGCTCAACGACCAGATATCTGAGCTCAAACAGTATGATATAACGCCGCACGAGCTGCACGAGATGGCGGGCGAGCTTTCAGATGACGAGATACTTAAGTCGAAGCTTGAGGAAATATATGACATTTACGAGCGCTATGAAGCTGCTGTAGATGGACGGTTTACAGATACAGAGGATCACCAGCAGGCTGTGAATGAAAAAGCGGGAAGCGCGCCGTTCGTTAAGCGGAGCATATTCTGGATAGATGGGTTCGATCTGCTTACTCCGAAGCTTATAGCCATGGTGGAAGCGATAGCGGCTGTGGCTGTCGATGTAAATGTAGTGCTGACGGGCGAGCCTGATGCAGGCAGATCTGGAGCGGGAGCACGGAACGTCGGCGGTATGAAGAATGCGGTGCACGTTGATATGGCTGATGTCGTATCGGGCGGAGACCGTGAGTTTTTTGGGATATCGCGGAGTATGCGCGAACAGCTGCGCGAGGCTGGCGAGCGCAGCGGAGCGGGATATCGCGAGTATGAGATACCGGCTGAGTATGAGATCAAGCTCAGACCTGAGATAAGCGTTATGAGCGCGTCTGATTTTTACGCCGAGGCTGAGAGCATCGCTATAGATATATCAAGGCTGGTGCGGGAGCACGGATACCGTTACAGCGATATCGTAATAATATGTAACGACGCTGACAAGCGCGGGTCTGTGTTCAGGCGTGTTTTCGATCAGTACGGTATACCGCTGTTTATAGACAGAAAGCGCAGCATTACGCAGGAGCCGGGTATCGCATTCATAATGGCTATGCTCGATATCATAAAGAAAAAGCGCCGTTTTGACGATGTGTTCAGGATGCTCAAGACCGGGTTCGGGCCTTTAAGCGACGATGAATGTGAAATACTGGAAAAATATTGCAGAAAATATAACATACGAAGCGGCAGATGGAAAAAAGAATTTGTTTACGGTTTAAAAGATGCGGGCGAGGAGCGTCTGGCGGAGATAAATGATACGCGCAGACGCGTAGATGATTTTCTGACTGTTGGTGAGGAGCTTTTTTCCGGCATGACTACGGTAAGGCAGCGCTGTGAAGCGCTTTATATATTCCTCGCGCAGACTGCTGATATGCCGGCGAGATGCGAGGCAGCGCGAGTGCGCCTTGAAGAAGACGAGCTTTTTGAAGCGGCGCAGAGCACGGCACAGATATGGGATACTGTTGTAGGCATACTCGATCAGCTCGTAGAGGTCATAGGTGATGAAGAGATAAGCGACGATGATTTTAACGAGATATTGGCGGAGGGCTTTGAGGAGGTCGAAATAGGTCTGATACCGCCTAATAACGATCAGGTCATATTCGGAACGATGCAGAGGACTCGTACAGGCGGAGTTCGCGCAATGTTTGTCGCAGGCGCGAACGACGGCGTGCTCCCGGAGGCGGGGCGTACGGAGAGCCTGCTTTCAGACGAAGAAAAACAGCTCATAACCGACAAGCTTAAGCGCATAAGTAAGACGGACGAGCTGCGCGTTATGGAGCAGAACCTTGCCATATACAAGAATCTTACAAAGGCGGGAGAGATACTCAGCGTTTCATACGCTGAAATGGACGTTGACGGTTCTGAGATAAGACCGTCTGAGCTTGTCGAGGAGCTACTGCGGTTTGCGCAGGATGGGAGCACGGTTGATGATGACGCTTCCGGTAAGCTTGCTGCAGACGATGCAGCGACGGGCAGGATAACTGTAAGACGAGATCACATATCGATGCGTGATACTGATGCGATGCTCCAGACAGCGGGTGCAGCCTCAGGTCATGTGACATCGGCTCTCAGAAAATACCTTAACGGCGAGCCGCTTGACGATGCATGGAAAGCCGCAGCGCTTGCGCTCGATGAAGAAATATCGTTTAAGACCGCTAAAAAAGCGCTGTTTTACAACAGTGAGAGCGAGCGCATAAAAAGAGAGCAGGTAAAGCAGCTTTTCGGGCGCGGCAGCTCGGGAGAGCTGATAGTCAGCACATCAGGACTGGAAAGATATTCAAGATGTCCGTTCTCATTCTTTGTGACATACGGGCTGAAGCCTGAAGAAGAACGTCGTTTTGAGGCAGATATGAGGTCTATAGGCGACATATATCACGAATGCATGAGACGCGTAGCAGACGCGCTTACGCAGGATGGCGTTCAGATAAGCGCGCCTGAGTCGCGCTGGATGAGCGTCACAAAGGAGCAGTGCAGGAGCATGACGGAGCGATACGTAGAGGAATTTTCAGAGCGCTATAGAGAAGGGCTTTTTCAGCTTACAGGCCGCGAGGCGTATATCCGCGAACGCATAAAAGAGATATGCTTTGAAACGGCGTGGCTCATGATAGAGCAGGTAAAGCGCGGAAAAGTAAAAGCAATATATTTCGAGCAGCGCTTCGCTCGCCGGGCAGACGCGCTGTTCCCGCCGATAGAGATCGATCTGGGAGATGAAGGATCTGTATTCATCGAGGGCGTTATAGACAGGATAGACATAATAAACGGTTACGAAGAGCAAAAAAATGAAGAAGAAAATGATAAAAACACTGCCGCCGTCACCGGCGAAACAGAGCGCGATGGGGAACCGATGACTGGCGAGATTCGCCGCCCGCATAACTATATAAGAGTAATAGACTACAAATCAGGCAGCGAAAAATTTGATCTTGAAGAAGTAAAAAGCGGCTGGCGCCTGCAGCTCATGCTTTATCTTAAGGGCGCGATGGGCGCAGTAGAAGATTCGCGCCCGGCAGGAGTATTTTACTTTGCTGTCAAAGAACCGAGGATAGATGTATCGGCAGTTTCCGAAAGCGAAGTAGATGAGACAGTATCAACGTCTCTGCTGAAAAGCGTCCGTCTGGACGGCGCATTGCTTAACAATGAAAGCGTAATAACAGGCATGGACGGCAGCATAGAAGGCACATCGGAAATACTCCCCGTGCGCCGCACTTCAACAGGAAAATACACAGGAGCAAATCTTCTGACAGACGCCGAGTTCGAGGAGCTGATACGCATAAACGATGATAACCTGAGAAACGCAGCATCCGACCTCATATCAGGCTGCATAGACGCCGACCCGAAATCAGGCAAAACATCAACAGCCTGCAAATACTGCGCCTACCACAGCATATGCGGTCACGAATAAGAGTTAGAAGATATTTTACAAGCCGCAGGCATGCCCATGATGATAAAATATCAGCAGCGACTGCAAGGGAGAGAAAGTATATGAAAAAAGAAACAAGGGCGGTGGTTTACGACGACGAGCTGCGGCTTGAGGCTTACAGATTTGAAAATATCATACAGCCCTTTCCTAATCATTTTCATGAATATTACGTTATAGGATACATGGAAAGCGGCGAGCGCAGTCTTTCATGTAAAAATAAAGAATACACGCTGCATGCCGGAAATGTCATAATTTTTAATCCGGGCGACAATCACGCCTGTGTACAGAGCGACGAAGGAACGCTCGATTATCGTGGAATAAATATCTCAAAAGAAACGATGCTTGATCTGGCAGGAGAAATTACAGGAAAAAGAGAACTCCCCGGGTTCTCGGAAAATGTACTGAATGACGAAGACGTTATGTGCTGCCTGCGCTCGCTGCACGATACAATAATGAAAAAAATCCATGATTTTGAAAAAGAGGAACAATTACTGTTTCTCATATCCCTCCTCATAAAACGTTATAGTCAGCCGTTCGAAGAATGCGTACCGGCATGTCGTAAAGAACTGGAAAAAGCATGCAGGTTCATGGAAGAACATTTTGCCGAACGCATATCACTCGACATGATATGCCGACATATCGGTTTGAGCAAGTCGGCTCTCCTTAAGGCTTTTA
>CAVGTL010000136.1:0-7656 GCA_963632005.1 Succinivibrio sp. | reverse complement strand
AAATAAAATTTACTTTTTACAGAGCTGTTGATGCGGTGACGCATGCAATTATGGGTAAGGCCGCGCGGATGCGCGGCCGTTTTTATTGATTTATTGTATTTATTTTATTCAGAAATGTTATTTCTGCCTGAAAGGCTCCATTCCCAGGTTTGCCAATTCATCAGCTCTGTTGTTCATGGTTGTTACGTAGCGAAAGTCATCCATGCTGAATTCACTGCCGTTCCATTCCGTAAATTTCTGATACAGCTTGCTTACATTTGTGTTTGGGTGGTCGAGGTTTACGTGACCCTTTACTCTGTAAAAATTTACTGTGTGATGAGATACGAGCTCAAGCAACTTTTCCCAGAGTTCTTTGTTTTCGACAGGAGTTTTCTTTGAAGTTTTCCAGCCGTTTTTCTGCCACGATACGTACCATTTCTGACGGAAGCAGTCCATTACATATGAACTGTCGGAAAATATCTGGATGTTCTGACCGTCTTTTTTCAGTGCGGACAATGCTTCTATAACGGCTGTCATTTCCATTTTATTGTTAGTCGTATTTATCTCGCCGCCATATAGCTCCTTGCGTGCTTCACCGAACTCGAGTATCGCGCCCCAGCCGCCGATATTTGTGTCATTCTGGTTTCCGGAGCATGCTCCGTCTGTGTAGATTTTCAATATTTTCATTGATTGCCCCTTTTCATATATATTGTAAATTTATATTAAAGCTCATGTAACACTATTGTAACATCTTAAGGTTATACTATCTATTGTATTGTGAGATTAATATATACGCAAAATGCGTAAAATTTATACAAAAGCTGCACGTCTGTATACGGGGGAGGCGTAGTGGCTGCCACTGGAAAATTAGAAAGGAGAAGATCATGAAAGCTGTTACCGGAAGAAACAGGATTCTGATCATACTTGCGGTAGTGATGTGTCTGCTATGCAGCACAGCAACGACTGCTTTCGCGGCTTCAGGACTGAGCGATGACCCGGCTCTTACCATCATCAGCCCAACAAAAAATGCTGTCATGCAGACCGGAAAGGTGCTCATCTCAGTAAAAATGACAGCTCCGAGAACTATAAAGATGTCATTCTATGATGTTAATGACAGCGGAGAAAAAACGCTTGTAAAGGCAGAAACATATTCATCTGATAAAAATCTCAGCTATTACACTAAGCAGATGAGCGGACTTGAGCCGGGAGTTTACTGTATAAATGTTTCGACATTATCAGGCGGCAAGGCGATATATTCGAGTGAGCTGTATATAAAGATCGAGAAGAAAACAGCTGACTCAGTAAAGGTCGATGTTTTCAATTCACGTAACACGACAAATTCATTTTGGTCGTCGCTGCTGAAGAAGTTACTCGGTTAATGATTGCAGAAACTGCTGACAGATGCGAGTTGTCGCATCTCCGGCAGTTTTTTTGTTAAAAGGACACGGTGACCGGCATGGAAAACAGAAAAAAATTCATAGAAAATATAAAGAATATTCTGATAGCAGTGCTGTTCATATCAGCTGTACTGCTATTGTCTTTTTTTTGGAAGGACATGTCCTTAAATGACCTGGAAAATCTTGCCATGGGAATGCAGGAAAATGATTCGTACAGACCTGAGCTGTCAGAGCTGACAAGGCCAGGTCAGATAGAGGTGAGCTTTGGCTCTGGTGTTTATACTGTTATAAGCGCTGATTGGCAGCTGAGCGCACACGGCATAGATGTAAATACAATGTCAAACGGCGGTGCTGTGGACGATATGCAAGGTATGCAGTCCGGTGTGGCATCCGGTACAGGCATGACTGAGGACGGGATATACGATTATCTCAGATCCCTTATGGCACAGTACATGACGCAGTCTGACATTTCTCAGGAAAAGATAGAAAAATCGCAGTACGATGAAGTAATGTCATATCCATCGGTCACAGCAGCGTTTTCTTTTGATATACCGTTTACTGATTTTCTTAAAAACAATGGTATAGAGCCCCCGCAGGGCAGTGGTTCGGTGACGAACGTGACAGAGATATCATTTTCATCTGTCAGCAGTGAAAATATATTCATATATGATGATTCTGAAAAGGCGTACTATCGTTTTGTAACAGCTGATGACGAGTTTGCTAAGATAATGTCCGAGAAGCTTTCTGAGCTGATAAGCGGCATCGAGGCAACTAACATTACCGCATATTATACTATAGAAAACCTGGCAGGCATTAAGAACGATACTCTTATTCCTGTTTATCAGAAGGATATGGTTAGATCACTCAGCTGTAAAAGTGAATTTTCAATAAGTGATTCTTCTGAGATAAGGAAATATGAGCAGATGTTTTTCCCTTCAGGTCTTGATTTTGTAAGAAAGATAACTGAAAATAAGGGCTCTCTCATATACACATACGGATATAACCAGAAAATGCTGATACTTGGTGAAGCGGGCCAGATAAGCTATTCTGAAGAGCTTGATTCTACACAGTACAGCGATATAGGATTTTATGAGGGGCTTGAAGAGGCTGTGGAATACGTACAGACGCATGGCGGATGGTCTCCTATGATAAGCGAAAAGGCTGTGCCTTATCTGAGCAGTGTATCGCGGATAACATCAGATGATGGAAAATACAAAGGCTACAGGTATCAGTTCAGTATAAAGCTTAAAGGCGTGCCTGTATTTTTTACATCGGGCGCGATGCTGGAAATAGACGTTTACGGAAGTCAGATAACGTCTTACCAGCGCGATATAGTAGCACTTTCACAGAATGATGATTCCGAAACTATTGAAATAATAAATGCTATAGATGTTATAACAAGTGAATATGAAGAAATAGGAAATATCCTTGTAAAGCAGGCAGAAGAAAACGGTGACAATGAAATGCTGGAGCGCTATTCGTCGGGCAATCAGTTTGAAGCGGTTACTAAAAATATAGAGCTGATACGCTTCTGTATGATGCGTGATACGGGCAATGACCCTTCAAATCTTGTTTCTGCATGGTATATAAAGATAGAAGGCATAAGGTTCTGGTGCAGTCCTGACGATGGCCACATACTTGCGTGGAACGCAGGGGAGGTAAGCTGATGGACTGGAATAAATCAAAAAATATAATCCTGGTAATACTTGTTATAACTAATATATTTCTGATAGCCGTATACGGCGGCAGCAGTGTAGTCCAGAGGAAAAATGAGAACAATAATGCTTACCAGTATACAATGAATGTGCTGGAAGAAAATAACATAATATATAAAGGCCAGATATACAGCAGACTGTCAAAAATGACGCCGCTTATCGTAAGCTACGGAAAATATGACAGCGGTATGGTAGATAAAAACATACAGAATACACGGCGGCTGTCCGATGCTGACAGGAATGAAACAGGCTATAAAAACACAGCGGACGACCTGCTTGACAGATGCGGATTTTTGACGGAAAACGTAGTATATGAGGGCATATCAGAAGTGGGAACGGCTACAGTCGTCAATTACAGTAACGTTTACAAAAATATTCCGATTGAAGAATGCTATATGAGGGTATATTTTGAAAATGGTCGTGTAACTGATTTTGACAGGAAATGGATGGAAGTCGTAAGTGAAGGCGATTCAAGGATAGAAGTAACTTCTCAGCTGTCTGCATTGCTTGAGTTTATGACGGAGGCAGACAAGTCTGAAAAGATAACAGTTACGGACATGTACCTTGTGTACTGGATAGATGATTATGATGTGGATGGAGGCGTTCTTTCGGATACAGCGCTCCCTGCATGGTGCATAAAATACAACGATGGCAATATGAAGTACATTTCAGCGACAGTGCAGTAAAACGTCATAATTGCTTCATAAAATCAACACATTCGGGGTATATAAATATAAATACAGAAGGGCGGAAGCCCCTCAGACAGGAGCAGTCAATGGGACTGAGTTTTTGCTCACTCGCAAGCGGCAGCAGCGGAAACTGCTATATTATAAAAAGCAGCGAAGCGGCCATACTCATAGATGCGGGCATAAGCACAAAGAAGATACATAATTCAATAGACGAGCTTGGTATACTCAGAAGTGAGATAAACGGAGTTTTCATAACACATGAACACAGCGACCATATAAAGGCGCTTCCGGTACTGACTAAAAAGAATCCGGAGTGGAGCATATATGCAAGCCGCGGAACGGCAGCTTATCTGCAGGATAAGGTGTATGATGACAGACAGCTGATAGACTTCAATGCAGGTGATACGATATGTATAAACGATATGGAGATACATACTGTAAGAGTCTCGCATGATGCAGTCGATCCTGTGTGTTACTCGATATGCAGCGGCGGTTCAAAGCTTATGATAATGACTGACACGGGTATCGTGACTGACGAAGCCAGAAAAGAACTGCAGACATCAGACCTTATAGCGGTTGAAGCAAATTATGAGGTAAACATGCTTAAGATGGGACCTTATCCCTACAGCCTGAAGTGCCGAATACTCGGGGAATGCGGACATCTTTCAAATGAGACGGCAGGAAATCTGATAGCAGATGTAATGTCTGCCGATGACAGATTTCGATATGTTTATCTTGCACATCTGAGCAAAGAAAATAATTTTCCAAAGCTTGCCGAACAGACTGTAAAAAATATCCTGGAAGAAAACAATTTCTACACCGACAGACATCTTAAACTTGAAGTGCTCAAGCGCGACGGGATAAGCTGCCTGACTAATATATGACAGTAAGCCAGTGAGGAGGAAAGCATCATGGAAGAGATGAAAAATGGAATGAATACCTCGAATGAAGAACAGAAAAAAGAAGAACAGAGAAGCGAAGAGTTCAACAATGAATATGCAGCTCAGGAAGCACAGCCGGAACAGGCTGCCGTTGAGGAAAAGAGCTGCGAGCAGCCGGCAGAGCCTGCACCTGTTGATTACAGCATAGGAGCAGGGGCGCGCGAGGAAATAAGACGTGCGCCGACCATGGCATATAACACAGCAGATAATGCAAATGTAAATACAGGCGCAGTTGGCACAGCTGAAGAGGCAGGAACATCTGCAGAGGGATATGGAACAGCGCAGGCAGGCGATGGAGCAGGCTTCGGTTCAGTACCGCCGATACCGCCGGAGGACGGCACCGCAGCGGGAGCGTTTGCCAGTCAGCCTGAGGAAAATGTAAATCAGAAAAAAACGAAAAAACCGAGAAAGCCATTATCGGATAAGGCAAAGAAAATAATAGCATGTGTACTCGTTGTATGTATAAGTGCGGGCGTGGGCTTCGGAGGCGGCGCTGTAGCCGTAAAAACTCTCGGCTCATCATCGTCAGCAGGCGGTACGCAGACTATAAAAATAGATGCATCGGATGCGGAGAGCCTTAACGCCGCATCCGCTATAGCAAAGAAGGTAATGCCTTCTGTAGTAGGTATCAGCACTGTTTCACAGACATATACACAGACGATATTTGGTCTGCAGCAGGGTACTCAGCAGGGCGTAGGAACAGGAATAATCGTTTCATCTGATGGTTATATACTTACAAATTCACATGTTGTAAACGATGGTGAATCAGAATCTATCACAGTTGACCTGTACGACGGAACAGAATATACAGGAACTGTTCTCTGGAACAGCTCAGATCTCGATCTCGCTATAGTAAAGATAGATGCTACAGGCCTTACAGCAGCTGAGATAGGCGATTCTGACAAGGTAGAGATAGGCGATTACGCAGTAGCTATAGGTAATCCGCTTGGACTTGATTTCGAGAGAAGCGTTACGCAGGGCATCATAAGCGGCCTTGACAGAACTATAACTACAACAGACAGCTCAACAGGCAGCCAGAATACAATGGAAGGACTTATCCAGACAGACGCTTCCATCAACTCAGGAAACAGCGGCGGTCCTCTTATCAACAGCCAGGGTCAGGTAATAGGTATAAACTCAGCAAAGGCAAGCTCAGCAGAGGGCCTTGGATTTGCTATCCCTATCAATACAGCAACACCTATAATCGATGAGATAAAGCAGAACGGAACTTACGAGCAGGCTTACATCGGTATAAGCGGAATGAACGTAGAAGCTGTAAAGGCTCAGTATCAGACAGATTTCAAGGCCGACAAGGGTATCTACGTAATTCAGATATATACTAACTCACCGGCTTCAAACGCAGGACTCCAGGAAGGTGACATCATAACAGCAGTCAATGGAACATCTGTAGACGATATGAGCGCACTCAAGAAGGAGCTCGTAAAGTACAGACCTGGTGATACGATAAAAGTAACATACGAGCGCAACAAGCAGAGCAGCACAGCAGATGTAACGCTTGCAGCTCAGTCTGAATCAAATCAGAAATCGCTCCAGCCGTCATCTTCATCACAGAGTTCTGACGGAAGCTCAGGCAGCAGTGACGGAAGCGGAAGCAACGGCAGCTCAGGCATAAATCCATATGATTTCTTCGGAAATTATCTCAATTAAAAATATTAATTAAAAATATTAATTAAAAATATAACTAACGGCGAGCGGCAGGAATGGATATGCTTCCTGTCGCTGGTCGTGTATATATGCGCCGTCACCGGCGTCGGAGCAATTAATGAATATAAATATAATATGCATAGGAAAGCTAAAGGAAAAATACTGGTCCGATGCAATAGCGGAGTATTCCAAAAGGCTTGGAAGATACTGCACACTAAAGATAAAAGAGCTTAAAGAGGACAGGCTTCCCGATAACGCTTCAGAAGCAGAAGAGAGAAACGTTAAAATAAATGAAGGAAAAAGCATACTGAAGACTATAGGCGACAGTTCTTATGTGATAGCTCTTGACGTACGCGGGAAGGAACTGAGTTCAGAGGCTCTTTCGGCCAAGATAAATGATCTGGCGCTTGAAGGGAACAGCAATATAGATTTTGTAATAGGCGGCTCGCTTGGCTTGTCGGAGGAAGTTTTGAAGAGAGCAGACTTCAGGCTTTCATTTTCACCTATGACATTTCCTCATCAGATGATGAGAGTTATACTGCTTGAACAGATCTACAGAAGCTTTAAGATAATAAAAAACGAAACTTATCATAAATAAATATAACATTAACTGCTGCTTTGCTTGAAGTTATGCGTTAGTTGCTGTATAATTCAGTGAGAGGCAGGAGGATGCAATAATGAAGTATGACGATATACCTTTTGATTTTGAGAGTTTAAATGTAAGAAAAAGTGTTTTTGACATGCAGGCAAGAACTCTTGATAATGAATATCCGGGCGCTATGCCTGAAGAATTAAAGCCTTTTCACTACTATTTTGCACACGAGGGTCATGTTATTATGATAATTCCGAGAAACTACCTCGATGTTGCGCTCGAAACAGGCGATCTCGATGACTATGAGATACAGATACCTGTAAAGTACGTGCTTGAAAAGGGTTATAAGTTTGTTGATGGTCATTTTAACTACATTGTAGGTAATTTTGATTATGATGACGAACTGCAGCGTGTTGATGTTCCTGTTGAGTATTATGAATACTAATAGCAGGATGATCATATAGAAAATTTATTTTGCGGAAGTGATTCAGGGCATATTTCCTTGTGCAGCATATTTTATCAATGTGCGTGCATATAGAAATATGCCCTGAATTTCTTGTATTTGATTATGAAAAAATAATACAGTTTTGACCGCGCCGGCGCGGAAAAGTGTAAATATTCTGTATACAATTTCATAGGTCAACAATTTGTTGTTGCATTATATTAATTACAATGCTA
>CAVGTL010000135.1:0-7724 GCA_963632005.1 Succinivibrio sp. | reverse complement strand
AGATTATGGTCAACTGCAACGTTTAGGAACATTTTTGACTCGGCGCTGAGCCCGTCTGTTCCCGAAAAGCTGTATACGTTATTGAAATCGTAATTATACTTGCCCTTTGCTCTCGAAAGGAATTCAGCGGCAAATGCGACCGTCACCGGGTCGGTATAAGAGATGTTTGCAGGGATTACAGTACCCTTGTCTACCTCTGCCTGTACGTATTTTGCACACCACGCAGAAGGCGCGCGGCCGTTTTTGTCCTTTGCGGGAGTTTTCGTCGAGCCTTTGCCGTAGTAGGAGTACGCATAAGTTATGGCTATGTATTCCTCTACAGTCATAATTCTATTGGGCTCGTTGTTAAGATTGAAGTGCGGGTCGGAATATGTCTTGAGAAATGTTCCCATATTCCAGTTTGCAGCCGAAGCTGTGCATGTGCCGGAGCATACAGTCACGAGCATGACGGTAAGCGCCAGCAACAGTGATAAATGTTTTTTCAGTGCTTTTTTCATAAATCGTTTTTAAGGATCGCCGGTCATGGGGCAGCCGGGCTGCCGGGAAAGTGTCCTTAAATTCTCCTTCCTTATTATTAGTCAAATATAACTATATCATAATTTGGAGAGGATCCGGCATAAAAATATATTTAATGAGTTAAATTTTCGAAAATGAATGAGAAATGTTACCGGGTAAAAGGATAAACGGGCAGCCCTGTTCAGGAGGACCGCCCGCTTATGGAAGGTATATATATGAAGATATCAGCGCCTGTTTAAATTAAAGCGCATGTATCTACTTTGCAGGATAGAAGCCTGAAGGAGCTTCGCTGAGATTTATCATGATGTTCTTCTTCTGGCTGTAAGAGTCGAGGATGGCTCTGTCGTTCTCGCGACCGATGCCTGACTTCTTGTAGCCGCCGAAAGGCGCGCCCTCAGGTATCTGATTATAAGTATTTACCCACATACGGCCTGTTTCGACTGCCCGGGCTACGCGCAGAGCGCGGTTTATATCAGTAGTCCATACAGCGCCGCCGAGACCGTATTCGGAGTCGTTAGCCATAGCTATTACTTCTTCCTCTGTCTTGAACTTTATTACTACTGCTACAGGACCGAATATTTCTTCCTGCGCTACGCACATATCATTAGTTACGTTCGTGAGCAGAGTAGGCTTTATGAAGCATCCGTTCTCGCAGCCGTTTTCAGTGTATGCTTCGCCGCCGCACGCTACAGTTGCGCCGTCTGCCTTTGCTTTTTCTATATATGAAAGGATCTTTTCTACCTGCGCCTTGTTTATCTGAGAGCCCATCTGAGTTTCAGGGTCGAGCGGGTCGCCGACCTTTACATTGTTGAATGCTTCTACGAGCTCTGCTACGAATTCATCGTAGATATCTTCCTGAACGAATACTCTCGAGCCTGCGCAGCATACCTGTCCCTGATTGAAGAGTATGCCGAGCTGTACGCCGTCTACAGCCTGCTCGCGGCGGCAGTCGCTGAATATGATGTTTGCGCTCTTTCCGCCGAGCTCGAGCGTAGCAGGTATGAGCTTTTCGGCAGCGGCGAGAGCAACGTCCTTACCGATCTCAGTAGAGCCTGTGAACGCAAGCTTTGAAAGGCGAGGGTGGTCGAGTATATACTGACCGGATCTACCGCCAGAGCCTGTTATTACGTTGAGAACGCCTGCAGGCAGAAGGTCCTCGATAAGCTCGGTAAATACGAGCATGCTCAGAGAAGTAGAAGAGGACGGCTTAAATACGATGCAGTCGCCTGCGGCAATAGCAGGAGCGAGCTTCCACGCAGCCATGAGGAATGGGAAGTTCCACGGAACGATCTGTCCGACAACGCCGATAGGCTCTCTGAGCACGAGGCTCATCATTCCGCCGTCAAGTACCGAAGCAACGCCTTCATCTGTGCGGATAAGGCTTGCGTAGTAACGGAAATGGCGTGAAGAATACGGGACATCTATTGCGAGCGTTTCGCGTATAGGCTTGCCGTTGTCAAGGCTTTCAACTTCAGCGAGCAGCTGAGTGTTTGCGTCTATGCGGTCGGCTATCTTATCGAGTATATCTGCGCGCGCTTCCTTAGTGAGCGCCTTCCATGCAGGAAATGCAGCCCATGCGGCGTCTACCGCGGCGTCAACGTCTTCTTTCGTTGCCTGTGCGCACTTAGCGAGAGCGGAGCCGTCCGCTGGGTCGTAGCTTGTGAAAAGCGCTCCGTCCGATGCTGCTCTCCATTCTCCGTTGATATAAAGTCCGTATGATTCCTTTAAGCTGTTTCTTACGTCTGACATTTTTTGACCTCCTTAATAGTCGAAATAATAGTCGAAATTTAATAGTTAAAAGTGAGTGATAGTTAAAGCGTTAATGTTTGTGTAATGTGCGTCTTGTGTTTTGTTTCCGGCTCTGCCGGAAGTGTTTACTTTTTTGTAACGACATATTACAATATATCTGATACTTAAAAAATAACCACTGAGATTATTTATGAGGTGACCAGATAGTGCTTAAATATGATTTTGAAAACAGAAAAAACGATAATGTAAAAGAATCAAAATATGAATATTTATATAAATGCCTGAAAGAGGATATAATGAACGGCAGACTCGCAGAGGGCTCGAAACTCCCGTCAAAACGAGCGCTTGCGGCGGAAAACGGTATAAGCGTAAAGACTGTCATGAATGCTTACGAGCAGCTTCTGATGGAAGGGTATATAGTATCCAGAGAACGCAGTGGGTATTATGTGGTATCTGATTTTGATGTAAATGTAAGACACCAGAATATAAACATAGAGCTTCCGTCACCGGAAGAAGATGAAGACTGGCTCGCAGATTTTACAGCAAATACGACTGTATATGAAAAATTTCCGTTTACGATGTGGACTAAGGTGATGCGCCAGGTCATGGCGGATTATAATGTCAGGCTCGTTATGCGCGGCGATTTTCTCGGAAGTCAGGAGCTGCGCGCAGAGATAGCGCGCTATCTTTTCCACACGCGCGGCATGGTGGTCTCGCCTGAGTGTATAGTTATAGGGACGGGCATAGAATATCTTTATTCAAAAGTGATGAGCCTGCTGCCGCGTGATTCGATATATGCTGTCGAGGATCCGGGATACAAAAAGATCCAGCGCATTTACGAGGAGCTTGGCGTTAAATGGAAATGCATATCTATGGGAAAGGGCGGCATAAATATGAACAGCCTGCAAAACAGCGACGCTACAGTAGTACACACGTCGCCGGAGCACCATTATCCGCTGGGTACTGTAATGTCTGCGCGCCGCCGCCAGGAGCTTTTGAAATGGCTCGAGGACTCGGAAGAACGATATATAATAGAAGACGATTACGACTGCGAGTTCAGATACAGCGGCCACGCTATCCCGGCGCTTTACGGCCTCGACTATACGCAGAGAGTAATATACATGAATACGTTCAGCAAAACTCTGAGCCCCGGTATCAGAATAAGTTATATGGTCCTCCCGGAAAAGCTGCTTAAAAAATATGTAGACACGGCTAACTTCTTTTCGAATACCTCTTCAAATCTTGAGCAGTTCACGCTTGCGCGCTTTATACGCGATGGGTATTTCGACCGTCATCTCAACAGGATGCGCAAATATTACCTGAAGCAGGGCGAGCTGCTTAAAAGCATGATAGAAGCGACTCCGGCAATACCTACTGCATCCATATCAGGTATGGAAACAGGAACGCATATTCTTGTCAAGCTTGATACTCAGCTTTCGGACAAGGAAATAAAGCAGAGGGCGCGAGACAGAAAAATAAACCTGAAATGTCTGTCAGAATTTTGTATAAGCGACCCGTCAGAGTATGTCCATACACTTGTACTTAATTATTCGGGCATGGACGAAAGTAAAATGCAGGAGGTTTTGAATGTTTTAGGTGAAATATTTCAATACTAACTGTATTTATGCTAACGAATATGTTAAAATGGTAACAGATGAACAGATCTACCAAACTATATCATGCCTCCGCAGCGCGGCACGAGGAGCCGTTTTCCGGCTTATGGCAACGATGCCGCGAAATGCGGAGGTATTCCGTTTAACGTATTTATTGTCATTAATAAATTTTATTCAAAAAGAAAGGAAATTCATATGCGTAAAGTACAGAGCTTCTGCAAAGCTGCCGATATCGAAAAAGAATATGAGCGCAAGCTTATAACGCCTGACGATGCCGCTTCTATGGTAAAGCCGGGCTATAAGATACATATAGGAACATTCGGTTCCATAGCGCGTGATTTTGAGGCTGCAATAGCTAAGAGAAAAGACGAGCTCAGTGATATAACGCTCGTTTCGTGTCTGTGGAGCTATGATGATACGTATGAGACGCACAAGGTAGACCCTGAGGGCGAGGTATTCAGGATACATTCGACTCAGATGAGCCAGAAGGACAGACGTGTAAAGAGCGCCGGTCACGAATGGTACGTGCCTATGCTGTACAACGACAACTGCAGGATGTATCATGCGGCAGATAAAAAACTCGATATGTTTATCGTTATGACAGGGCCTATGGACAGTCACGGCAACTTCAACCTCGGTATAACGATAGGCGAAGCGCGTGCGCTTTTTGAAACGGCTGATATAGTTATGGTAGAGGTAAACGAAAACATGCCTCACGCTGAGGGTATGGAAAACTATGTTAATATAGCTGAAGTAGATTACGTAATACAGAGTTCAAATTATCCTCTGGCAGAGCTTCCTGTAAGAGAGGGCGCAGGCGGCGCCGATGCAAAGATAGCAGAGCTTCTCCTGCCTGAGATAGAAGACGGAAGCACTCTGCAGCTCGGTATAGGCGCTATGCCTAATCACTTAGGCCATCTGATGGTCGAGTCTGACCTGAAGGATCTCAGCGTTCATACAGAAATGCTTGTAGATTCATTCCTTGACATGTACGAGGCAGGCAAGATAACAGGAAACAAGGCTTTAAATCCGGGCAAGATGGTCTACACGTTTGCGCTCGGGAGCAAGAAGCTTTATGATTTCATAGACAGAAATCCTGTATGCATGATCGCACCGGTAGATTATGTAAACGACCCTGCTGTAATATGTCAGCACGAAAAGATGATATCTATAAATGCTGCGCTGCAGGTAGACCTGTACGGTCAGGTAAGCTCTGAATCTATCGGCTTCAGTCATATAAGCGGTCAGGGCGGTCAGATGAATTTCGTAGAGGGCGCGTTCCGTTCAAAGGGCGGCAAGAGCTTCCTCTGCACAGCTTCTACAAAGACACATAAGGACGGCACACTTGAATCATTAATAGTTCCGTTTATGCCGCCAGGCGGCATCGTAAGTACTCCGCGCTACGCTACACAGTACGTAGTTACGGAATACGGCATCGTAAACCTCAAGGGCACTTCTACGTGGGAAAGAGCAGAGCTGCTCATAAGCATCGCACACCCTGATTTCAGAGAAGATCTTATAAAGCAGGCTGAAAAGCAGGGAATCTGGAAGAATTCGAGCAAGCTGCTGTAAAATAATTTTTACAAAATACAGGACGCCTTTATGCTGCCTGCGAAATATACGTAACGCTCCGTGGTGTAGGGAATTTCAACTACGCTTATCCGTATATTCTCCGGCATTATGGGGCGTCTTTTTGTATTAATATAAATTGAAATATAGTTTTATGTATAAAATATAATACAATAATGTTGACAGAATCGGTCTAATGTTGTAGACTAAAAATAAATCTACAGCTGTAGACCGATTTTACTTTTTTGTTGCGATGGAAAAATGGAGGAGAGAGTTTATGGGAATCATCGGGGTGCTTACTACGTTGTTATTGAAAATAGCTGCAGTTTCGATTATGATGACTCCTGTTATCGTGACGGCTCTGGCTGTGCGGTTTGGGCTTGCTCGGACAGGTGTATCTGCGAATGTCAGGTACAGGCTTTGGGTGATACCGGCTGCTGCATTAGTCATAGTTTCGTTGTGTGCGGCTGGGGTGCTTGCGGGGTTTATGCCGTTTGACTCTGCTCAGCAGAGCAGAGGGGCAGTGTTATCGGACGGTATTTCGGCGGTGAGTGCGTATAATATGCAGGCGTCGGATACAGAAAGCGGCGGTGCATCAGGTGTTGGAATTGATGGAATCGCGGCAGGAAATTCCGAGACGGGCCGGACGGGAAATATTACTGTAGGTACGAATGCGCGTGTGTCGGCAATGTATAATGTGAAGGAGAATTTAGCTTCCGGTATATTTGGGAATGCTGCTGACATGACAGAGCAGCCGTCAGTGGTGATGATCGCAGCAGCGTTCATCTGGCTGGCGGGCGTTATCGGTATATTTGCATTTGCGGCGGGGAGCTGCGTGCGGGTGCGCAGACAGACTCGGTTTGCGGTCAGAGCAGGGAGCGGAGCTGTGAGTACTGCGGAATGTATTACATCATTGGCTGCAGTGAAGGGGAGCAGGATCAATATATATGAAAGCAGCGAAATAGAGCTGCCGTTCGTTTCGGGCGTTATAAGGCCGAGGATATACATGCCTGCGGGCATGGCGGACGATGATGCGGCTAATATAATAGCTCATGAGGCGGAGCATATAAGGCGGAAGGACAGCGCGGTGATCCTGGCGGCGTGGGCGTGCTGCGCGATAAGCTGGTTTAACCCGTTTTTCTGGGTAGCTTACGCGATGCTGCGGCGCGATATGGAAATGAGCTGTGACGAGGCTGTGACAGGAAGTATGGACAGGAACGATACAGCAGGATATATGAATACGATGCTTCGTATGGGCGCGCCGGGCGCGCGTCGCAGGCAGAATGCATTCGTGCCGGGATTTGCTGCAGGGGAATCTGATGTAGAGATGCGTGTGGAAAATCTTGTAAGTGAGAAAAAGCGTCGGCCGCTGATGACGGCGGCTGCCGTTGTACTGTGTGTCGCAATCGTTTTGGGATGCGTATTTGGATACAGTAGATATCAGGCTAAATATTATAATATAAACGACGCCGAGCTGCTGACGGCTGAACAGGTCGTTAAGCTGCTTAAGATAAACGGAGTGAGGCTCACGGCTGACAGCGGGTATGACGCGGAAGATATGGCGGTGAATCTGAACCGCTATGACAATGATATGAGCACAATTCCTTATGTTTATAACGTGCGTACAGGTGATATGGATTCGAAGATATTCCTGTATATTTTTAACAGATACATAGATTATGATTCTGAAGTTATAGAAATACCTTATCCTGCAAAATATGACCCATATGCATACGTCAGCGATGATGCCGATGCTTCCATGTGGAGAGCTTCTATGAGTGACAGACTTACTTACGGAAAGAATGTGATGGTCATCCCTTACGTTCCCGAGAGCGAGATATTTAAGGGAATGAATGTAGACCGTCAGCATTATGAGGCAGGCGCAGATCTCTCAGACAGAGACAGTAATAAAATAGCGAGCCGAAACAGAGCTTACAATGAAATGAAGGATAACATAGACGACATACTGTTTTATAAAGCATTTGAAGGAACAGACACGATATATGCCGGAGAAAGCGGCGACTGGCGTTTTGCATTTCCTGTAAAGATGTTTTCGCTCAGCTATACAGATGATAACGGAAATAAGTGGGTCTCAGCGATGAAGAGCGCAGGCTATCTTTATATGTCATACAAGGACGGTGACCCTACGCTTTACGGTCCGGTGAAAAGTATATCTATTACAAAGGGCGAGAGAACTTCATGGCATGGTTTCGATGGTGATGACCATCTTGAATATGTATATGACGAAAGTTCAGATAATATGGGCGGTATGTACAG
>CAVGTL010000134.1:4123-7727 GCA_963632005.1 Succinivibrio sp. | reverse complement strand
ACGTAGTAAACGGTGGTGCTAACGGCGCTAACAGAGGCGACACAGCAATCATGCTGTTCAACGCTATCGACCTTCCTGAAGTTTATGCTGATGGTGATGGTGCTACTAACTACAAGAGCGGTTCTGAACAGTTCACTATCAATAACACAACTTTTGGTGGTGTAAGCATGCTCTCAACTCTTAATAAGAACGGCACATACGGCTATGATATCCTTGATTCACAGGCTGCTGATGATGCTGCAATCAACGTAAGAGAATATGTAGGTGCGGCTGGTAAGATCTACACTAACAAAGATGGTGATGTTATCTCTATCGGTGATTTAAAGTCTACATTCCTCAGCGGTACTGTAAACTCTGATGGTGATGAATTCACAACAACTGATGGTACTGTTTACAAGGTAAATGATAATGCATTTACTACATTTAAGTCAGATACACTCGGTACATTAGATAATGATCAGACATCTGTTGCTAAGTTTGTAAACGGAACAAAGGATGGCAACGTAACAACTACATCTGGAACAGGCGCTTTATCTGAACTTTCTCAGAATGTAAACTACACACTTGCAGTTAAAACAAGCGGCAAGACAATTACTAATATCTTCACAGTTTCTCAGTGGAGCAAGACTGCCTATGACTCTGATCAGGCTCTCTTTGACGAAACTGATGCTGCTGACATCAAGGATGATCAGGAGCTCTTCGATCTTGATTTCAAGACTGACGATAACGGTGATGTAGATTACAGCACATTCATTCTTGATGGCGTATCTTCACTTGATGACATCAAGGAAGACAATGTTGTTTATGCATATGCAGACAAGAATGGCTTCATCCGTAAGGTAGAAGTTGGTACTCAGGTAGTAGAAGGAACACTCGAATCTTTCTCAGCTGGTACAGCAAAGAAGACTGGCAACAACGGTACTCAGGCTACATTCAAGATCGCAGGTACTAATTACAAGGGTACAAACACAGATGTAGACACAAGCGCAACTGATTACAACTACGGCGACTGGACTTTATCTGAAGATTCAGAAGCAGTAAGTGTTGGTGATACTGTAAAGGCTTACCTCGACTCAACAGGTAAGATATTCCAGATAGAACAGACAGCAGCTTCTTCACAGGATTATGCTTTAGTTCTTGATTATGAGTTCTACAATGGCTCTACAACTTATAAGGTTGGTACTACAGTAGCTAGTGGTACAGAAGTTAAGGACGAAGGCGGATTAAACGGTAACAGCAGCGTTATTAAGGTTATGACTGCCAAGGGCGAAGTCGTAACACTCACAATGAAGGATGGCGCTAAAATCTCTAAGGGTGACTTAAATTCAGGTGCTATCGTTACTTACGATCTTAATTCTTCAAACAAGGTAAAGACAATTACTGTAAAGGCAGAATCTTCAAGCACAGAAGTTTCCACAAAGGATGTAACTACTAAGGGTTACTACAACGGAAAGGCAATTGCTGATTCAGCTGTAATCTTCAAGGTAGATACAACAGGTGCTGACAGAGTTGCTCCAGGCGTTGGCGCTATCGATGAAGATGACGTTTCAGTTATCAGCTTAAATTCCCTCAAGGGAACTGATGATGTAAAGCTTTACACTTCAATCACTAAGAATGGTAAGTATGATGCAATGCTCATCGATGATGATACATCTTCAAGCGATCTTTACTATGGTGTAATTACTTCAGTATCAGATGTTGACAGTGATTCATTAAGCGCTGACTATCAGGTAAATGTCCTCGTTGGAAACGAAACTAAGACATATTATGTAGATGAAGACTGCACAGTAACACCTGAAAAGAATTCATTCTATGCATTCGAACTCAATGCATCTGACTACATTACAGATCTCTATAAGCACACTACAAATGGTGATGGTACATTCGGTAAGGATGACAATGCAACATACATCGGTTCTATAAATGTTGCTTCTGCTGATGGAATCACTCTTAAGAATAAGCGTGTTAACGATACATATACTCTTGATGATAGCGTTATCTACTATAAGTGGAGCTCAAGCGACGAAACTTATAAGATCGGTAAGTCAAGCGATATGACAGGCGCTGCTGATAACAAGACTATCCTCTTCTTCGATACAGATAAGGACGATGATAAGGATGGCGTAGCAGATCTCGTAGTTGTAGTTCCAACTGCATCTGTTAGTGATTTTCTTAAGTAATTAAGATAATATGATTTAATTAATGGGCTGTCGCTTTGCGGCAGCCTGTTTTTATTTTACTGGAAATTCATATCTGAAATATGTAAATTTCTAAAAAAATGTTATAATAGAACTGTTAACAAGTTACTATTAATATGTAGGAGAAAATCATATGGAAGATAATGAGAAAAAGAAAAAATTTTCGCCTAAGATCAAAAAGACTATTATCGGAACGGTAGCTGCTATCTGTGTTATATCAGGTATTAGTGGCATATTAGCCAATGATACTACAGCGCCAGAGATAGATGTTCTTAAACAGAATGTCGAGCTGGGCGAACCGGTCGGAATATCAGACCTTATCAGTGTTTCAGATAACAAGGACTCGTCACCGGATGTTATCATTACAGATCTGCCTACTGGAGTAGAAATTTATGATGATGACCTTATATTCAAGGATACAGGGAGCTTTGAGCTACATGCTAAAGCTACTGATTCTAAAAATAACAGTTCAGAGAAGGTATTTTCTGTAAATGTAAATGATACAAAAGCACCTGTATTTGCTGAAAATATGGTATCGTCTGCAGGTTATGGTGTAGTGCTTCCTCTTTTGAACAGTAAATCAACTGTTGATGGCATATATGCATATGCTGATGATATGTCTGATGTGACATATCAAATAGATTCGGTAATGCCTGTTGACAGTACGCTAGGCACTGATTCATATAAAATAATCGATGATGTAAACATCAGTTTCAATGTTCCGGGAAAGTACAATGTAAATATAACCGCTTCAGACAAGTACGGTAATACATCACAGGGAATCGCTCAGGTAAATATAATAGATAAAACGGCACCCGTAATAAGCAAGAGCAAAGCTTCATTTTCTGTTACTGAAGGCGGTGAAGCACCAAACTACAGCTCATATGTAAGCGCAAATGATGAGATAAGCGGCAGATGTGCTGTAGAAGTTGATGACAGCAGTGTTGATTACAATACTCCCGGAACATATACAGTTACATATACGACACATGACGGAAATGGAAATACCGTTACGGACAGCGCAGAAGTTACAGTTAATTCAAAACCACAGCCAAAGCCGGTAAGCAGTTCATCATTTTCACCTGCATCATCAGGAACAAACGCTGCCCGCAGTTCATCAGAATCATCTCAGACTGTTTATATCACAAGGACAGGATCAAAATATCATCACGCCGGATGCCAGTATCTGCGTCAGAGTCAGATCCCTATAAGCCTGAGCGACGCTAAAACCAGCGGATATTCACCGTGCAGCAGATGTTTTTAGTAATTTTTAAGATCGTATTCTGTTCATTTTTGATGTACTTCATACACTTTGTGCTTAAAATACGACTAATTTTGATTCTGATTCAAAATCAGTCGTATTTTGCCATGATTCTATTCAGGTTAACATGCATATTGATTAGTTC
>CAVGTL010000134.1:0-4113 GCA_963632005.1 Succinivibrio sp. | reverse complement strand
AAATATAATAAAAGTGTGATTCTAGTCACATTATTATTAATAAAAGTGTGAGGAATGGTATATGGAACGACTTATATTACAAAAATTGTTAGAATGGAAAAATTCTTCGTACAGAAAACCCCTTATAATTAAAGGCGTACGTCAGGTTGGAAAGACATGGATACTGAAAGAATTTGGCAAGCAATATTATGAGAATACAGCATATTTTAATTTTGACGAAAATCCTGAGTACAGACAGTTTTTTGAAATTACAAAAGATCCTGAGCGAATACTTCAAAATCTGATGCTCGCAGGAGGCGTGAAGATTGCACCTGAAAGTACTTTGATAATATTTGATGAGATACAGAATTGTCCTGAAGTAATAAATTCTCTGAAATATTTTTGTGAAAATACACCTGAGTACCATGTTGCATGTGCAGGTTCTCTTTTAGGCATAGCTTTGGCAAAGCCGTCATCATTTCCTGTAGGTAAGGTCAATTTTATGCAGATAGATCCGATGACATTTACTGAATTTTTAATGGCAAATGGAGACATAAATCTTGCTGATTATTTGAATTCCATTAATAAGATCGACCCCATACCTGACGCATTTTTCAATCCTCTTTATGAAAAACTGAAAATGTACTACGTTACAGGCGGTATGCCCGAACCTGTGCTTATGTGGACTGAAGCGCGTGATATCAATGCTGTACAGTCTTCTCTGATCGATATTATAGACTCATATGAACGTGATTTTGCAAAGCACCCTGATACTAATGAATTTCCTAAGATATCAATGATCTGGAAGTCTGTTCCGTCACAGCTTGCCAGAGAAAATAAAAAATTTATATATAAAGTAGTTAAAGAAGGTGCACGAGCAAGGGAATATGAAAATGCCCTTCAATGGCTCGTTGACGCGCGCCTGCTGCATAAAATTTATCGAAGTACAGCCCCGGGAATTCCCGTATCTGCTTATGATGATTTGTCTGCATTTAAAATATATCTTGTAGACGTAGGAATACTCCGCAGGCTATCTATGCTGTCACCTACGGCCTTCAAAGAAGGAAATCGTCTTTTTACAGAATTTAAAGGCGCATTAAGTGAGAATTATGTGCTTCAGACGCTTATCACTCAATTTGAGACCGTTCCGCGCTACTGGAGCCAGAATAATCCTTCATACAAAGTAGATTTCCTTATTCAGCGCGAAAATGACATATTTCCCGTAGAAGTAAAATCTGAAGTAAATACTACAAGTCGAAGCTTGAAAAAATTCAAAGAGCTATTCAGTGATAAAGTTAAATTGCGTATAAGATTTTCACTTGATAATTTGAAGCTTGACGGCGATGTGCTGAATATACCTCTGTTTATGGCAGATCATGCTGACAGGCTCATATGTATTGCGCTGGAATCCATAGATGATCTCAGGTATTGATTTGTAAAAAATTTAAATAATATGCGATAATTACGAAAATAGGGTTGCTTAAAAAAGCAACCCTGTAAATTATGTCATAATATAATTTTTACTATATTACTTGATTAATTTGCTGAATAAACCAGCTGTTGCACAATCATCAGCATCCTTATCAGAGATGTAGAGGACTGTATCCCAGTTATTGCTGTCCTTATCAGTCTGGATAAGAACTACATAACCGTCAAGACCAATATCTGAAGTAGAACCGAGAGTCCACTTATCAAATGTCTTATCTGACTTAAGGTTAGCAACATATACCTTAGCATCCTTGATTACCTGGTATATATCATTTACCTGAACCTTTTCGCTGTCAGCCTTAGTTACCTTATAAGCCTTAAGACCTGCGAATGTAGCTTCTGCATCAGAATCTGCTGCTGGGCCGTAAACTACAACCTTTTCAGCACTTACATCGCTCTTGCTGTCAGATACTTCTGACTTATAATTTGCATCAACAGCCTTTACGCTTCTGATTTCATCGCCAGTCTTTGAAATGTATACTAACTTATACTTGCTGCTTTCATATGTATCCTTAGCCTGATCCTTAGTCATTGCATCAAGTTCTGCACCGTTTGCAAGACCTACATACTGATAAACATCATCTTCTGATGAGTTCTGAGTATTGTAGATGCTGTTGATCACGCCGTAAATATCGTTAGAAGCTGTAGCATCTGAAGTAACTAAGATAGCAGTCATATCAGACTTGCTGTTTTCGAAGTAGTAAGCGGCTGAATCTGAATTATCTGTAAGATCCTTAGCAGCAAGAACAGAGTAGTTATCCTTCTTAGCCTTATCGCCGCCCTTGAATTCGAATACAGCTATGTTGCTTGCTACAGTCTTACCACCGATTACACCATTCTTATACTTTGTATTAGTAGTCGACTTAGAAGTAGTATTTACCTCAGTGATTTCATTCTTAGAATTCAGCTTATACTGTACTAATGTACCAGCTTCAATACCTGCAGCCTTTTCGCCGTCAGAATCATTCTTAAATGAGTAAATTGTAGATTCGCCATTTGCAGTGAATAACTTGATCTTATAATCACCATCAAATGTGCCATCCTTAGCAGCCTGAGTTAAAACAACACCATAAGAGTAGTTAGTTTCAGTAGCTTCAGCTGTGTAGATCTTACCCTCATAGTCAAGATAGAGAGTTACATCATCACCAACACCAAATTCAGTAGCCTTAGGACTTTCAACACTTATATCAGATCCCTTGAGCTTAGAGAACTTGTAAACGTTACCGTCTACAGTGTATTCAACCTTTGAAGCATCAGAATTTGTCTTAACCTTTGTGCACTTACCAGTAACTACCTTAGTACCTACTTCTACCTTAGTGATAGTACCCTTATTAGTATCATCATTGTCTGCATATACAGCTACGATGTTATCTTCCTTGATATCAGATAACTTGCTTACGCCTGAAAGGATAAATGCGCTCTCGTCAACGTTTGTATCATCATCAAGTGGGAAGTCATATGATAAGAGTGACTTGTCTGATGTGATTTTCTTGAGCTGGCTTGCACTTACCTTCTTAGCATCATTCTCAGACCATGTAGAGATAGAGAAGATATCTGTAATTGTCTTACCAGAAACTTTGCATGCGATAGTGAAAGTATCACCATCATCAGCATCCGCAAATACTTTCTTATCTGTAGCTTCTGCATTGTTAAGGAATACAGTTACTGGTGTGTCAGCTTTTGTAGTTACTTCATCAGTTGCATTCTGTCTTCCTGCATATGTAAATACAGAATAAGGTCTATTTGCAATAGTGTACTTTGTTCCATCTACATCAAACTTGCCATCCTTATCATAATCACCTGTAAGGAATGTAGTCTTGATATCGCTTACTGAGAGTACCTTGCCTTCCTTATTGTAAACGAGCTTTGCAGCAGCGCCTATATAAGTCTTGATAGGTGTTAATGAATCTTCTGCATCCTTTTCATCAACGATATCATATGTTGAGTAACCGCCCTTGTTGAGTGTACCCATCATAGTGAGGTAACCAGTACCATCCTTACCCTGGAACTTACCGTTGTCAGTACCGTTCTTTGGCTGAGTTACGCCTTCTGCATCAGCATATACCTGAGCGAGCTCAAGTGCATTGTAGAGCATGATAGCGCAGTCGCCTCTATTAGCGCCTGTACCGATTGAGTAACCCTGAACGTCATCAAGAACGCCAAGTGCTCTTGCCTTCTGAACGAAGACTGCAGGATATGTACCGTTCATTTCCTTACTGTCAGTTGTGTAACCGAGTGCACGGCAAATCATAGTAGCTACCTGCTCATAAGTTACAGTCTTGTTAGGAGCGAACTTACCATTTCCTACACCATTGATGATTCCCAGGTTTGTAGCATATTCTACTACTGGGATAGCCCACTGAGCTGAACCCATGTCAGTGTAGCTTGATGTTGTTGCTGTTGCGTATTCAGATACGCCAAGAGCTGCAACGATGAGCTTAGCCATCTGAGCTCTTGTAACTGTCTGCTCAGGCTTATATGTACCGTCTGTAAAGCCGTCTACAACGCCGAGAGCAGAGAGTACGTTTACTGCACCCTCGCAAGCTTTGCCTTCTGTGTCGCTGTAAGCTGCATCAGCCTGAGCCGCAGAAGTAGTTGCAGCGAAAGCCATAGTAGGCGCGAGGCATACAACCATTGCGATAGAGA
>CAVGTL010000133.1:0-7813 GCA_963632005.1 Succinivibrio sp. | reverse complement strand
CGACTAACCTGAAGCCTATGGAGCTGCAGAATAAGCTGCTATCTATGCTTTCGGGAGACGGACCTGATAAGGATACATTTAAAATAACTGTTCAGTCGTTTGGCTACAAGCATGGGATGTCGATGGATGCGGATCTGGTATTTGATGCCAGATTCATACCTAATCCGTATTACCTCAAGAGTATGCGCGAGCTTACGGGAAATAATCATAAAGTACGCGAATATGTAATGAAATTTGAGGAAACACAGGAATTTATAAAGAAAACGACTGAACTTATCGAATATCTTATTCCTTATTACATGAAGCAGGGAAAGATGAATCTGCTTATCGCATTTGGCTGCACGGGCGGACAGCACCGTTCAGTAGCTATGGCGAATGAAATTTCAGATATACTTCGGGAGCATGGCAAACATGTTACGACAGTACATCGCGATGTAATGAAAAGATAGACTGCTGCGGTATATGCCAGTGCCTGCGACAGAACGCAGTATGCTGCGTAGCGGCTGAAGCTGCTGAAAATACGCATGGCACAGACAGCTGTAACAGAGGTGAGGTTTGATGTATAAGAAAAAGAAGATCACTGAAGGCGGACCGAAGATCGTCGTTATAGGCGGCGGTACGGGGCTTTCTGTGATATTAAGGGGCCTTAAAAAGGTGAGCAGAAATATTTCTGCTATAGTAACGGTAGCTGATGACGGCGGCGGGTCGGGCATGCTCCGTGACGATTATGGAATACTTCCGCCGGGCGATCTGCGAAACTGCATACTCGCCCTTGCGGATGAAGAAGATATAATGGAAGAACTGCTTCAGTATCGTTTTAAAGAGGGCAGGCTTGCAGGACAGAATATGGGGAATCTGTTTATAGCGGCACTTGCCGACATATACGGTGATTTTGAGATGGCAGTCGAAAAGCTGCATGACATACTCAGGATAAAGGGGCATGTGCTCCCTGTAACTACGGCTGATGTCACACTGTGCGCTATGTTGCAGAACGGAAATACAGTGCGCGGCGAGTCGCATATACCCGATGAGGTGAAGAAGCAGGGCAGTCCTATAGACTATGTTTTTCTTGATCCGCCTGATGTTGATGCGCTTCCGCGAGCTACTGAAGCGATACTTTCAGCTGACATAATAATACTGGGACCGGGGAGCCTTTACAGCAGTATAATACCTAATCTGCTGGTGCGAGGGATAAACAGCGCAATACGCAGCGCAGGCGGTATGAAGATGCTTATATGCAATGTCATGACTCAGCCTGGCGAGACTGATGATTATACTGTGTCAGACTTTGCCTTAGCTGTAGAAAAATACCTTGGCAGGGGCGTTATGGAATATATGCTCGTTAATAATCATATATGTTCAGAGGCAGAGCTGAGGCCTTATGCTGATGGTGAGTGGCGCAGCAGACAGATGCTGGCTGCTGAGGAAGACAGGAAGCGTATGGAAGATATGGGGATAGTACTTATAGAAAATAATATGATCGCTGTTGACGATGGATGTATACATCATGATGCGGGCAGGATAAGTAATATTATAATGACTGTGTTTCATGGGGCTTGATGTTTATGTAGAGGCGGCGGGCGGTACGCCCGCCGCGTTATGCGGCCGCGAGGCCGCGCATGTTTTCAGCTTATTTATTATTTCTTTTTAAATGTTGAACATTCTGTTTCTGATGCTTCAGAACAGCATGAGAGGATGCCTGCCTGGCTGGCTACCTTGATAGATTCAGCTGTGCAGTGGTCTGATTCGTTGTACGTGCATTCATCTACGTTGCACTTTACATTTGTTGAAGTCTTCATAATGTTTACCGTACCTTTCTGTTTGTACTGTTGTACATGTAATTGTACATTTATGTGACTCTTGACCGGTCACGATATTATGATGCGCCGGTATGTTTTTTTTATGCGGCGTTTTTTACGTTTTTTGTCGTTTGTACCGAGCGCGGAGCGAACGACTTGTATGTGACGATTTATGTATTAATTATTTTATAATGGATGCGGAGGAAGAAATGTCTTTTTCATCTGATACTAAAAAGGAGCTTGCGCTTATAATCCCTGAAAAGAAGTGCTGCATGCTGGCGGAGATAGCGGGTTTTGCCAGGATGAACGGCGCTATACATCTCATGGGCGGCGGACGTATGAATGTATCGTTTACGACGGAGGATCCGGCTGCGGCGAGGCTGCTGAAAAAAATGCTTCAGACTTATTTTGATACGGGAACGAGCCTTGATATCATACAGGGGACGGCGCTGCGCAGGCGCAAGAGCTACAGGCTGACATTCGATGACGGAAACGTTGGCGAACAGATGCTGCGCGAGGTCGGTCTTATGACGGTGCAGGAGGGCAGCAATGTCCTTGTTGAAGGTGTTCCGTCTGATATTATAAGAAAGAAATGCTGTAAGCGTTCATACCTGAGGGGTGTGTTTATGGCGGCCGGTTCCGTGAATCATCCGGAGCGTGGCTATCATCTTGAGATCGTGTGCCGCAATGATCATATAGCGAACGATATTAAAAAGCTGATGAATTATTTTGACTTGAATGCTAAAACGACCGAGCGCAAGGGAAGCTTTATCGTTTACGTAAAGGAGAGCGAACGCATAATCGATTTTATGAATATTATCGGTGCTCACGGGCAACTGCTTGAATTTGAAAACATTCGTATCGTAAAGGATATGAGAAACAAGGCTAACAGGATAGTAAACTGTGAAAATGCAAATATGGACAAGTCTATAGATGCGGCGAGCCGTCAGGTCGAGGATATAAAGCTTATAGAATCTAAGGTAGGGCTCGGAAGTCTGCCGGTGAAGCTGCGTGATGTGGCGGAGCTCAGGCTGGAGCATCCTGATCTGCCGCTTAAGGAGCTGGCGGAGATGACTGAGCCGCCTGTGAGCAAGAGCGGGGTAAATCATCGATTTATGCGTATAGGCGAGCTTGCGGCGAGACTCAGGGAAGAGGCGGAGGAAAAATCTGAAAATGAAAGTAAATAATTCCGCAACAGGAAATATTATATATGATGTGGCTGTTGTCGGGGCAGGGGCTTCAGGGATGGCGGCTGCTCTTGCGGCGGCTGAGAATGGTGCGTCTGTCGTGCTTATCGATGGTAATGATAAGGCGGGGAAAAAGCTGTACGCTACAGGTAATGGGCGCTGCAATTTTACTAATTTGAATGCTGAGGGCGCGCAGGAGAGTATCGCGCTGTTTGCGCGGCTGGGGATGATGTGCCGCGCGGAGGACGAGGGACGCTGCTATCCTTATTCTGGGCAGGCAGCGTCGCTCGTCGGGGTGTTGGAACGGGCCGTTTTGCGTGCGGGGGCCGTTTTTCACCTCGGCGACAGGGTCGCGGAGGTCAGCAGACATTCGGGCAGTCCGAATGCGGAGCATGACGGAGATAAGCTTTTCAGTATAAATTGTGATTCGGGAGCATCATTTTCGGCAAAGACTGTTATCATAGCTACAGGCGGTAGAGCAGGACTCAAATTTGGGAGCACAGGAGACGGATATGGCTTTGCAAAGTCATTCGGACATACATTGACACCGCCGCGTCCTGCGTTAGTTGCTGTAGAGTCAGATGATGATTTTATGGCAACGTTGAAGGGTGTGCGTGCGAAGGCTTCAGTCACACTGGAGCTTAACGGAAATGTTCTGGCTGAGGAGCCAGGAGAAGTACAGTTTACAGGCACTGGCGTATCAGGCATATGTGTATTTGACATGACAAGGTTCATGGACGCTCCAAGGCCGAGCAAAAATAAGAAAAATAAAAGCAGAAATAATAAGGGCAGAATAACTGCCGGCGTCACCGCCGAAGCTTCCGCGGGTGCAGCCGCGTTAAAAGAAAGTTGCTCTGAAAATAAAAAATATACAATAGGTATAGATTTTGCGCCGGAACACGATAAAGAAACACTGGCTGATCTTGTGCGCGAGGCGCTCGCAGCCAATGGAAAAAATATTAGTGCAGTCGACCGCGATGATATTGCACAGGCTCTGTCAGGCATCGTAAATTCAAAGCTCGCAGGAGTGCTCGCAGACATAGCATGGATACCTGAAGACCCGGAGAAGAGCGCAACAAGGGCGGCGTATATAATAAAGCGTCTGAAGGTCAGCGTTGCTTCGACAAAGGGCTGGGATGACGCTCAGGTAACTGTCGGCGGAGTAAGGCTCGATGAAGTAGATGCAGGCGGCTCTGAGCCGACATTTGAATCAAAGCTGGAGCAGGGACTGTTTTTCTGCGGTGAGGTGCTTGATTTTGACGGACGCTGCGGAGGATATAACCTGCAGTGGGCGTGGAGCTCGGGAACAGCAGCAGGACGCGCAGCATCAGCCGGTACATGCGCGCATCGTATTGAATCAGAAAGGTCTTAAAATATAAAATGTTAAGGATATCACAGATAAAGCTTAATATAAACGAGCCTGTTGACAGACTTCCGATGCACATAGGAAAGGCGCTCAAAATAAAGGGACTTAAGCTGAAAAGCTGGCGGATAGTAAAGGAATCTATAGACGCGCGCAAAAAGCCTGACATAAAGTTTATATATACTGTAGACTTTGAGGTCGAAAATGAGCAGTCGCTTATAGCGAAGGCTGCAAAAATGAAAGGCTTAAATCTGACTCAGGCGCCTGACACATCGTACGACATACCTTTGCTGGGGGCGGGAGCATCAAGTGAGGAACGACCTGTTATAGTAGGTTTTGGTCCGTGTGGTATGTTTGCAGCTCTAATACTTGCTGAAGCGGGAGCACGACCGCTCGTCCTGGAACGCGGCCGCAGAGTAGACGAAAGGACGCGCGACGTAGAACATTTCTGGGAAACGGGTGAGCTTGACATAACGTCAAATGTCCAGTTTGGAGAGGGCGGAGCAGGAACGTTTTCTGACGGAAAGCTGACGACCGGTATAAAGGACGTCCGTATTGCAAAGGTAAACAGCGAGTTTATAGAAGCAGGCGCAGACGCGTCGATAGCATATGAGCAGATGCCTCATATAGGCACAGATGTGCTGCGTGAGGTCGTTAAAAACATTCGTGAGAAAATAATTTCGCTCGGAGGCGAGATACGATTTGAATCACGCGTAACAGGAATAGAGCTCAGCAATATAAATGATACGGCAGCGCCCGGCGCTGAAGCAGATAAAAATTTATCAGCATTGATAATTAAAAATGAAAGTACAGGCGAGCAAGAGCGTATTGAATGCAAGGCTGCTGTATTTGCGATAGGCAACAGCTCACGTGACACGTTCAGGATGCTTCATGCAAGTGGTGTTCATATGGAAGCGAAGCCGTTTTCAGTCGGAGCACGTATAGAGCACCCTCAGGCAATGATAAATGAATCGCAGTACGGAGCAGTGGCGAACGATACAGAAGGCCGCCTTGGAGCTGCCGCATACAAGCTCTCGCATCATTGTAAGGACGGCCGTGGCGTTTATACGTTTTGTATGTGCCCCGGAGGCGTTGTAGTCGGAGCTGCCTCAGAAGAAGGCGGAGTCGTTACGAACGGTATGAGCTATTTTGCGCGTGACGGAGAAAACGCAAACAGTGCGCTGCTTGTAGATGTCCGTCCTGAGGACTGCGGAGCTGACGACCCGGATACACCGCTTGCGGGTATAGATTTTCAGGAAAAGCTGGAAAAAGCGGCATACGCACTGGGCGGAGGCGGATATATCGCACCGGCGCAGACCATTGCGGATTTCCTTCAAAAACCGGTATATGACGCTGTATGCAAGCCTGTACATCCGACATACAGACCGGGAGTGCACTATGCAGATATGACTGAATGCCTGCCTGCATTCGTAACGGACGCGATGAAAGAGGCACTTCCGCACATGGCATCAAGGCTCAAGGGCTTCGACATGGATACGGCTGTAATGACAGGAGTGGAAACGAGAAGCTCCTCACCGGTCCGTATACCGCGCGACCGTAAGACGCTTCAGAGTGTAAATACGCAGGGAATATATCCCGGCGGTGAGGGAGCAGGCTACGCAGGCGGCATCATGTCGGCAGCTGTAGACGGTATAAAGATAGCAGAAAAGATACTTGCAGACATGCTCACAGAAAAAAAGTGATGTTAGCTGCAATAGTAGCGTAGTAATACGAGGCAGGAGGAATAAAATGTACAAAGTGACGCGCCGTCACCGGCGCAGCATAGCAGCAGTCAGCGCCATTATGATGGCAGCGGCGCTGACATTATCTGCCTGCACAGCGCCGCGAGCATGGAATATGAATAAAACTCAGACGGCACATCAGAAAACACAGTCATCAGAGCTGAAAGACAGCGGGATGTCTATAGGCGATGCAGCAACAGTACTTCTGGAGTCAGACTATGCAGCTTTTTCAGATGCAGCTGCATCTATAGACAATGCTGACACATCAGGTGCAGGATCAGAGCCTTCTGATATATCGATCCCAGGTCAGGGTACTGAAGCAGTCCCTGAAAGCGAAACTGCTATGGAGGTATCCGGAAAATATATTTCAAAGCAATATCTGGCATTCAGAGCAGCTCTTTATGCGGCTGCATCATCAGATAAGGAACCTGTAAAGGCAGCGGAAGAGCTTATAAAAAGACAAGTGATCGAATGGAAGTTTGCCGAAGAAAACGGACTGCTTCCAACTGACGATGAGGTCACAGCATATTGTGATGCAATGAGGGCTGACGCTGAGTCGGATATTGAGAGCAGAGAGACGATGCTCATGGTGGTACAGAACATGAGCCTTAACGAATCAGAATATTTCAGAGTTTTTCAGCCGCGGTATGAGATCCCATTCATACTTGCTGAAGCGAACATAAGCAGCTACTGCAGTGAAAACGATATAGAGATGCCGGACGCTTCAGAGGCAGATGTCAAAATAAAAGATGAACAATATATTCATGAACTTGAAGATAAATATTCAAAATAACTATTGACTTAAAGTGGACTTTAACATTTAAAATAAGTAGGTAAATAGGATGTTTGCTTTTATGGAATTGAATATGGAATGAACGAAAAAGCAGGACGACGCGGATAATGACCGCAGCTTCGTCCTGCTTTGCTGTTTTTGTAATGTTTTATGATCTTATGCGTAAGCTGTCACGCCGCCGGGCGGCGCAGTGTTTTATGCATTTATTTACGAGCGCATTCGGCATCCTTGCCCTGAAGTATATCAAGACCGTGCTTCAGTGAAGACATTATAGGCTCGAGTACTTCTTCGATGGCCTTTGGGCTGCCCGGAAGGTTTACGATGAGAGTATCGTTTCTGATACCGGCCTCAGCGCGTGAGAGCATTGCGCGCATCGTTATCTGGAAGCTTATATTTCTCATAGCCTCAGGGATGCCCGGTGTGCGGCGCGTGATAACTGAAAGAGTAGCCTCAGGTGTTACGTCACGCTTTGAAAAGCCTGTACCGCCTGTAGTCACGATGAGGTCGATGCCGTCGTTGTCAGCCATCTGTATCATTTCAGCAGCCAACTGGTCCTGCTCATCCGGCAGGATAACGTATTTTGCTACTTCAAAATTATCTGAAAATTTTTCAACTATAGCCTGGATAGTCGGACCGCCCTTGTCCTCTCTGAGTCCCTGTGAGCCTTTATCGCTTGATGTGATTATTCCTACTTTGTACATACCAAGATTCTCCTTTTTGCTTTAAATGTTCAGATCATACTGAAAGTCATATCCGAACCCCTACAGGTATGATTGTAATTGTAAATCGTCAGAAAAACAATATAGAAAATATTTTTACATAAACTTACAGAAAAATATTGACAGGTATATATTAACTGTAATATACTGTAACTACCGACAGATGTCGGTAAATTCTAAAAGGGTATTTAAAGAAAGGAGATGAAAAAA
>CAVGTL010000132.1:0-7814 GCA_963632005.1 Succinivibrio sp. | reverse complement strand
TGTAAATTTTCCACATCAAAAAGCGTTGGTATTTCAGTAATGCACAGGGTTATCCACAGAATGACGAGTTATCCACATGTCGGCGGGCCGGCGCGCTGGAGAAAATTCATTCGTAAAAATATTCATTGCAGACAGGGGAATTTATCTGTCGGTGTCGAATATATAAATACAGATACTTTTAGGGTATCTGATAAAGGATCTGCAGCGCGCGGTCATGAATCGGAGCGCTGGACGCAGCCGTATTTTAAGATATGCGGTATGCAGGGGATACGCTCTAAGGGCATGCAGTGCTAAAGGGTCCGTAACATAAAGGAGGCACTTGTATGAGAGTTAACATTACAAGCAAGGGGTTTACAGCAAATGACAGACAGGTAGCTCTGATCGAAAAGAAATTCGACAAGCTCAGCAAGTTTTTCCCGGAGGAAACAACTGCAAACGTAACTATGGGCTTTAAGAAGAACAGACAGACTATGGAGGCTATGATCTCTGTAAAGGGAATGATCTTCAGAGCGGAGTTTACTGATTCTGACATGAATGTGTGTCTCGACAAAGTAGTTGAAAGACTTACATCACAGATCACAAGACACAAGAAAAAGCTTCAGAAGAACAACCAGAAGGTCAAGGGTGCCGATCTCAGATTTGATGTTGTTCCTGAGCCGGAGGAAGAAGAGGAATCACTCGCTCCTGTAAGGGTCAAGGAGTTTGAAATAACAGCTATGGAAACTGAAGAGGCTATACTCCAGATGGAAATGCTGGATCATAATTTCTTCGTATTCATGAATGATGAGACAGGCCGCGTTTCGGTGGTATACAAGCGTGACGATGGTACATATGGTCTTCTTAATCCTGTTTATTAGTTAATGTTGAGTTTTCAAAGGTCGCCGCATTTATGCGGCGGCCGTTTTTTATCTGGCGTCATTTGATATTCGCTCAAGTGCGGCGATGTAATTTTTCGTTCATATATTACTCACTTCTATTGAAAACCCTACGAATCTCGGGTAAAATAAAATACAGAATGTCTTAAAAAGGGTATCTGAGAGGTCAAAATGTTAAACAGTTTTTTTGATGCGATATTCAGTTCGGCGGTGGACGTCATTTCTGACATCCGCATACTGGATATTCTTGATATAGCAATAGTTGCATTTGCTATTTACAAAATAATAGATTTTATAAGCCGCACGCGCGCCCAGCAGCTTGTAAAGGGCATAGTCGTGCTTATTGTGGCGCTCGTTATTTCTGATGCGCTCAATCTGTATACAGTACATTTTGTACTGAACGCTGTAATGACGTACGGACTTATGGCTATAATGGTCATATTTTATCCTGAGCTGCGGCGGGCGCTCGAGTATCTCGGAAGGTCGAAGCTGTTTTTCTCAAAGCAGTTTTCAAACGTCCAGAAGGATACTGCAAAGGAGATCATATCGCAGATATGCAAGGCGGTAGAGTACTTTTCGTCAAACAAAACAGGCGCACTTATAGTAATAGAACGCGAGATAGCGCTCGGCGATATAGTTGAAACAGGAACAAAAGTAGATGCCGACATAACGGCTATGCTTCTTGACACGATATTTTATGAAGGCTCCGCGCTTCATGACGGTGCAGTAATAATCCGTCAGGACAGACTTCTTGCAGCAGGCTGCGTACTTCCGCTCACGAAAAACAACAATCTTGAGCATACACTGGGAACGAGACACCGTGCAGGAATAGGTATTACAGAGGTCTCAGATGCTGTAACTATTATAGTGTCTGAGGAGACAGGAATAATATCAATGGCTTCAGACGGAATGCTTTCAAGATTCCTTGACGTAAAAACTATAGAAAAGAATCTTTACAGTATATATCTGTCATCAGATCTTGAATCTTCTGATACATCAGGAAATCTGATGAATTTTGTCAGGAGGATCATAAATGGCTAAAGGAAAAAAGAAAGTACTGACAAGTCAGGAAAAAAAGAGAAAATACGCCAGCATTGCTATTTCGATAGTGCTGGCTTTCTGTCTGTGGGTATACGCCAGCAATACAGATAACAGAAATTCAACAAGGACATTCAACGTTCCTGTTGAGTTCCTGAATACATCAGTCCTTGAAAGCAACGGACTCGTTCTTTCAGACAAGGAAGATACAACTGTAAAGGTCGAAATAGAGGGCAGAAGGTCTGTAATATCCTCTGTAAAAAAAGAGGATATAGTTGCTACGGTAGATGTCTCATCGCTTGATGAGGGTGAAAAATATGCTGATATAATAGTTCATGCACCTTCATCGGTAAGCGTGGTAAGGGTAAATCCTTCTCAGCTGCGCCTTACAGTAGAAACTAAGGTAACAGAAGATAAGGAAGTAGTTGTTGACTTCAACGGAACTACTTCAAGTGATGTTGAAGCAGTATGCACAGACATATCTACAGAGATAGTTGCTATTTCAGGCGCGAGATCAGCAGTAAGCAGAGTATCGTATCTGTCAGCGTCTTTAGATACATCAAAGCTGTCAAATGACGAAAAAACATTCGTTGCACAGCTCGTCCCGATGGATTCAAACGGAAACAAAGTGGAAAATATTTCTATAGCGTTAAGCGAGGTATCTGTAAAGGCGTGTCTGTACAATGTAAAGACTGTGCCGCTGAATGTTCTGACTGTAGGCTCATTGCCTGATTCACTGGAACTTGCATCTATAGATGCACCGGAAAAGGTAATGCTTGCGGGACCGGCATCAGAGCTTAAAAATATTTCTGAGATAAGTACTACTGCCGTAGATCTGTCACAGATAAGCTCTTCGACAGAGGTAGAACTTAAAGCAGATGTACCTGGAAATGTCAGACTCGCATCTGCACAGTCACAGCTCACGGCTGTCATTACTGTCAGAAAGATGTCAGTCAGGTCATTTACGCTGAAAACAGAAGATATAGAGCTGACAGGAATACCTTCAGGAAAGACTGCTTCATGTGACGATCAGTCTGTCAGCATAGAGGTAAGAGGCACAGACAGTTCGATAGAATCACTTTCCTCAGAAGATTTTACTTTGTCAGCAGATTGCTCGCAGCTTGATACAGGTACACACGAAGTTACATTGTCAGTCGAGCTGTCTGAAAGAGCGAAACAGGCAGAGATCACAGTAAGCTCTGTAACTGTAAGCGTAACAGTTGCAGAGGAAAACAATTAATAAATATCGGAAAAATTGAAATATACTATATTAATTAAATAGATAAAGAAAGGGGCAAAACATGGCCAGAATGTTTGGAACGGATGGAGTAAGGGGCGTTGCAAATACTGAACTGACTACAGAGCTTGCTATGGCTCTTGGAAAGGCGGGCGCATATGTGCTCGGCAGAGAATACAAAAGACCGCTTATACTTATAGGAAGAGATACACGTATATCAGGCTGCATGCTTGAGGATGCGCTTTGTGCGGGAATACTTTCAATGGGAGGCGATGTGATAAAGGTCGGAGTGATACCAACTCCGGGTATAGCGTTTCTGGTAAGAAAGCTCAACGCAGCTGCCGGCGTAGTAATATCAGCTTCGCATAACCCATTTGAATATAACGGCATAAAGTTCTTCAGCGGAGACGGCTACAAGCTTGATGACTCTATAGAAGATGAAATTGAAAAATATGTAAAAGAAGGCGTTCCTTCAGAAGCAAACAAGTCAGGCGCAGATCTCGGAAGGATAATAGAACCTGAAGAATCACCTGTAGCATTATATAAGGAATTTGTAAAGTCTACGTTTGACGGAGATCTCAGGGGAATAAAGCTCGTTCTTGACTGCGCTAACGGCGCGTCATTCGTAGCAGCTGAAGATGTGTTCACAGAACTCGGTGCAGAAGTAAAAGTCATAGCTGACAAGCCTGACGGTATAAATATAAACGACAACTGCGGTTCTACACATCCTGAAGCGCTCGGCGAAGCAGTTCTCAGGGAAAACGCTGATATGGGTCTTGCATTCGACGGAGATGCAGACAGACTTATCGCAGTAGACGAGACAGGCAAGGCCGTAGACGGTGACAGAGTTATAAGCATATGCGCCAGACTTATGAAGGATGAAGGCCGTCTGGCAAACGATTCTGTTACAGTAACAGTAATGAGTAATCTCGGTTTTCACAAGCGTGCCGAAGAACTCGGCATAAAAGTAGAAGTAACTGCCGTAGGCGACAGATACGTACTCGAAAACATGAAGAAAACAGGCTGTCGCATAGGCGGAGAGCAGTCAGGACACATGATATTCCTTGACTACAGTACTACGGGCGACGGCATGATAGCGGCGCTCCAGCTCCTCAAGGCATATAAGAGATACGGAAAGAAGCTTTCAGAGCTTGCAGAGGAAATGAAGGTGTATCCGCAGGTCCTCATAAATGCTCACGTAAAGAATGAAAACAAGCACACATATATGGAAAATGCTGAGGTAAAGACTGCCATAGAAGAAGTAGAAAAGAAAATGGCAGGCGAGGGCAGAGTCCTCATAAGACCTTCAGGCACAGAACCGCTCGTAAGAGTAATGCTCGAAGGTTCCGATACAGAAAAGATACGTCCGCTTGCTCAGGAGCTTGCAGACCTGATAGAAAGTAAACTCTCATAATTAATGATTGAATATATAAACAAGTGGCTGCCGGCAGCCACATGATATGAAAAGTATTAGAACTATTAAAGAGAGGCTTTATAAAAAATGGTCAACATAGGAAATGACTGGGATAAAATTCTTGACGGCGAGTTTGATAAGGATTATTATCGTATGCTGCGGGAATTTCTGAAAAAAGAATACGCAACACAGACCATTTATCCGTCAATGTATGATATATTTAATGCACTGAAGGCTACGGCATATGAAGATGTCAAGGTAGTAATACTCGGACAGGATCCGTACCACGGTCCGGGACAGGCACACGGTATGTGCTTCTCGGTACAGAAGGGTATCACTCCGCCGCCTTCACTGGTAAATATATTTAAAGAGCTGCATGATGATATCGGATGTACAGAACCTCCGCACGGCTGTCTGCAGAGTTGGGCTGATCAGGGCGTGCTGCTTCTGAACACAGTCCTGACGGTAAGAGCAGGCCAGGCTAATTCCCATAAAGGTATGGGATGGGAGATATTTACCGATAATGTTATAAGGAAGCTCAACGAGCGTGAAAAGCCTATGGTATTTCTGCTGTGGGGCTCAAATGCTCAGACAAAGACTTCATATATAACGAATCCGGCGCACCTTATACTCAAAGCGCCGCATCCAAGTCCGCTTTCTGCGTACAGAGGATTTTTCGGATGCCGTCATTTTTCAAAGACAAACGAATTTCTCATAGAAAACGGTATGGAATCGATAGACTGGCAGATAAAGTAATACAATAAATGTAATTAATGTGAATTTTTTGAAACGAAAATTCTTCAATCATATATAATACAAAAGAAAAGGAGAATAAAATGGCATTTGCATCAGAAGTCGGTATCGACCTCGGTACCGCAAACGTATTGATCTATATACAGGGTAAGGGCATAGTCCTTAATGAGCCATCAGTAGTTGCCCTGAATAAAGATACAGGTGAGGTCCTCGCAGTAGGAGAGGATGCAAGACTCATGCTCGGCAGAACACCAAGCAATATTATAGCTGTAAGACCGCTGAAGGATGGAGTTATCTCAGATTATGACACAACAGAGCGTATGCTCAAATTTTTCATAAGAAAAACCTGCGGTTCAGGAAGATTCTTTAAACCAAGGATCATGGTATGCGTTCCGAGCGGCGTTACAGAGGTAGAAAAGAGAGCAGTAAGCGAAGCCGCAAGTATGGCAGGCGCAAAGGAAGTCTATCTCATGGAGGAACCTATCGCTGCAGCTATCGGCGCCGGACTCGACATAATGAGCCCTGACGGTGTTATGGTAATAGACATAGGCGGTGGCACAACAGATATCGCCGTTATATCGCTCGGCGGCATAGTAACGAGCGCCTCAGTAAAAATCGCCGGTGACAGATTCGATGACGCTATTATAAAATACATGAGAAAGGCTCACAAGCTCTTCATAGGTGAGAGAACAGCCGAGCAGCTCAAGTTCAACATAGGAACAGCATTCCCGCGCGAGGAGTCTGTAACGATGGAATGCAGAGGCCGCGACATGGTATCGGGTCTCCCTGTATCAGTAACAGTAACATCAGAAGAAATGTACGATGCTCTTGATGAACCGCTTACGACAATATGCGAGGCAGTTCACTCAGTTCTCGAAAAGACACCTCCTGAAATAGCTGCAGATATCAGCAGCTCAGGCATAATGCTCACAGGCGGCGGAGCTCTTCTGTGGGGACTCGATAAGCGTATAGAGGACAAGACTAAGATAAAGGTAATGATAGCAGAGGATCCAAAGAGCTGTGTAGCAATAGGTACAGGTCAGGCTCTCAAGCATATGGATGCGATATCATCAAACAGAATGACAAACAGACAGGATTTCTAAATAAAAAATTAATAGATTCCTATACTGCCGTGCGTCACCGCACTAAAAGATGAAGAAAAACAAAAAGGCTGCCGTATATGCCGCTCACGCCGCGGATAATGCGGCAGCCTTTTAAAAATCAGCATAAAATAAAACAGCGAGGAGATATAATGTCAAAGATCGAGCTTATCGCCACAGCAACGTTCGGCCTTGAATCGGTCGTAAAACGCGAGATAGAAAAACTCGGATACAAAGTAATAAAAACAGAAGACGCAAAGATAACATATCTTTCTGACGAAAGAGGAATAGTCAGGTCTAACCTCTATCTGAGATGCGCCGACAGAGTACTTCTGAAAATGGCAGAATTCAAAGCCGAAACGTCAGAAGAGCTCTTCCAGCAGACAAAGGCTATAGACTGGGAACAGTGGATCCCTGCAGACGGAAAGTTTACCGTAAACTGCACTACAGTAAAATCAAAGCTCAGAAGCGAGCCTGCATGCCAGAAAACAGTAAAAAAAGCTATCGTAGAAAAGCTCGGAGAGTTTTATATGATGGACCATTTTCCTGAAACAGGTGCAGAGTATACAGTAAAAGTAACGATACTGAAAGACCGCGTAACGCTCACGATAGACACGAGCGGAGCAGGACTTCACAAAAGGGGCTACAGAGTAAAGAACGTTGCGGCTCCTATGAAGGAAACTCTTGCTGCAGCACTCGTTCAGCTCAGCTTTTGGAAAAAAGGGAGACTTCTGCTCGACCCGTTCTGCGGCTCTGGTACGATAGCCATAGAAGCAGCGATGTACGAAAGAAATATCGCTCCGGGCCTCGGCAGAGAGTTTGCGAGCCAGGGATGGAGCGCGATCCCTGAAGAAATATGGAAGGAAGAACGCAAAAAAGCGTATGAAGCCATAGATTACGATGCTGATGTTCGTATACTTGCTTCGGATATAGACAAAAAAGCAGTAGCAGCAGCTCAGGAAAACGCTGAAGAGGCAGGCGTGGACGACTGTATAGAATTTTCAGTTCGCGATTTCAATAAACTGACCGTTCCGGAAAAATATTCAGTAATAATATGCAACCCGCCTTACGGCGAGCGTATAGGCGACAAGGATCAGATGAAGGTATCATACGCTCATATGAAAAAGCTGCTCGAAACAGATCCGACGCTTTCAGCATATATGATCACAGCAGATAAGGATATAGAAGAAGCAATAAAGCCGCGCGAGCCGGACAGAAGGAGGAAGCTTTACAACGGCAGACTGGAGACGTGCTTCTACCAGTACTATGGTGAAAGGCCGCCGAAAACAGAGCAGTAAAAATACGGGACGCCAGTACAGGCGGGCGGGCATGCAGGTCGCTCCGCGGTCACAGAATGGGATGCTGCGAGCAGTCTCGGTTCGCGGCGGTTTGATTCA
>CAVGTL010000131.1:1040-7875 GCA_963632005.1 Succinivibrio sp. | reverse complement strand
GCGCACAACTACCGTACCCATTTCGGCACTATAGAGAGCCTTGAGCCCGGCACAGAAGTAATATTCACAGACGCCGACGGCAACCGCTTCGAGTACGAAGTATCGCAGCTTGAGCTCCTGAACGGCACAGACGTAGAAAAGATGGAGGAAGGCGACTGGGACCTCACCCTGTTCACCTGCACAGTAGGCGGCCGCCAGCGAGTAACAGTCCGCTGCATCCGCACATCATCATTCGGCACATATGATTCAACTGTCGCAGTGTAGGGATTCAAAATCGATCACACGACAAATTAAATAGTATATAGTTAATAAACGATATGCGTATAAAATCGAAACAAAAACCGACCGCCGCAATAAAGCGATGGTCGGCTCTTTCCCTTTTCAGGCGTTTTTTTTCGCTGCAACAGTAAACGCAGTTACCTTATCAGGATCTTTCCCATTAAAAACATCTCCGTCAAATTCAACTCCTGAAGAAACATCCACCCCGTCAGGCTTCAGCGCGGTCACAGCCTCAGCGACATTCCCCGGGTGAAGCCCGCCTGCAAGTATAAGCAGCTTTTCATCCCGCGGTATATCCTGCACGAGCGACCAGTCAAACGTCTGCCCGCTGCCCGGCACAGCCGCGTCAAATACATATCCGGCTATCTCAGGCCTGCTGTGAAAATACTCATATTTATCCATATCAGAGACATTAAACGCTTTCAGCACCTTAAGTCCGCGCTCAGCCGCAAGCTGCAGCAGCTCCCCTGAAACATCGCCGTGTATCTGCACGTAATCAAACCCTGCTTCAGCAATGACTTTAAGCTCCGTCGCGCCCGGCGCGACCACGACAGCCACAGTCTTTATCCCCTTATCCAACCGCGCCATTATCTCATGCGCGCGGTCCACAGTTATGTTCCTCTTGCTCTTAGGAAAAAACAGCACGAACCCTGCAAGGTCCGCTCCGTTTTCATTAAGATATTCAGCCTCCTCAGGCTTAGTAAGCCCGCATATTTTAACCAGCATCCAATACACCTTCCTTCTGCAACTAACGCGCGCACCACAGCGCGCAACGCATAGGCGGCAGGCCGCCCCTAGTATAGAACCGTCGGCGCGTCCCGCGCCGGCCATTCATAATTTACCATACATTATACATCGTAATATCTTAACGGCAAGACAATTTAATCATTGACTTAATGCCTCAATGTCATTATAATTGAACTTGTATTAAATGATAATGCATTTCAAAAAACGCCTGTCCGACGTTGGAAGGCTTTTTTATTTTAGCTTGACGCTTTAGTGCGTAGGTGCGATATGGCATTGATGCAATATGGCAATATAGCAGTATGGTGATATAGCACAACGGTGTCACAGCATAACAGCGATGCAGGATCAGAATCGTATTAATTGGAGGAAAATGAAAAATGAAAAAGAAGATCATCGCTCTCGTTACAGTGGCTTCACTCGTAATGATGACTATGGCAGGATGCGGCACTTCAAATAACGGAGGCGGCAGCGCAGCAGATTCAAACGGCGGCAAGGTTTACACTATCGGTATAAATCAGCAGCTCGAGCACCCAGCTCTCGACCAGGCAACTCAGGGCTTCGAGGACAAGCTCACAGAGCTCCTCGGTGAAGGAAATGTTAAATTTGAATACCAGAACGCTCAGGGCGAAGCAGCAAACTGCTCAACTATCGCTTCAGGCTTCGTAGCTTCAGGCGTTGACCTGATGTTCGCAAACGCTACTACATCACTTCAGGCATGCGCAGCAGCAAGCGCTGACATCCCTGTAGTAGGTACTTCAGTAACAGATTACGCTACAGCTCTTGAGATCGACGACTGGACAGGCACAACAGGTACTAACGTAACAGGTACTTCAGACCTCGCTCCTCTCGACCAGCAGGCTGACATGATAAAGGAACTCGTTCCTGACGTTAAGCAGGTAGGCCTCGTTTACTGCTCAGCTGAGCCAAACTCAGTTTACCAGGTAGAAAAAGTAGGTGAATGCCTCGACGCAGCAGGCATCGCTCACAAGTCTTACTCAGCAGCTGACTCAAACGAGATCCAGTCTGTAGTAACTAAGGCAGTTTCAGAATGCGACGTTCTCTACATCCCTACAGACAACACAATGGCAGGCAACACTGAAACAGTAAACAACATCGCACTTCCTGCAGGTGTTCCTATCATCGCAGGCGAACAGGGTATCTGCGAAGGCTGCGGTATCGCAACACTTTCTATCAGCTACTATGACCTCGGCGTAAAGTCTGCTGAAATGGCTTATGATATTCTCGTAAACGGCGCTGATCCTGCAAGCATGGAGATCGCTTATGCACCTAACGTTACAAAGCTCTACGACGCTGACAGATGCGCTCAGCTCAACATCACTGTTCCTGACGGTTACGAAGCAATATCTGCTTAATAACTGCGACAGAAATAATTCACAGGTAAAGAATCGATAAGCAGGACGAGTCCTCTCGGACTCCGGCAAAACTACTTAAAAGACCTTGATTAAATGAACGTAAACAGGGCGGCTGAATAAGTCGCCCTTAAATGTATTTATTACGGCGGGCCCGGCCCGCATAACTTCCGCACGGCGGAAGCAGAAATCATTCTATTATTTTACTATTATAGGTTATTGGAGGATAAACTTTATGATGAGTCTCGACATCATGGCGCTTTTCAGAGCTCTTCCGGCTTCTGTAGCGCAGGGTATGCTGTGGGGCATTATGGCTATCGGTGTGTACATCACATTCAAAGTCCTTGACTTCGCAGATCTGACAGTAGACGGTTCGCTCGCACTGGGCGGTGCAGTCGCTGTAATGCTTATTAGAGGCGGTATGCCGCCTGCACTTGCGATATGCATCGCAACTCTCAGCGGTCTTCTCGCAGGCTTTATAACCGGTATTCTCAACACTATACTCGGCATTCCTGACATACTTGCAGGTATCCTGACGCAGCTCGCACTGTACTCGATAAACCTGAATGTCATGGGCAAATCGAACCAGGCCGTCAGTGTCGATAAATACGCTCTCATAGTTTCATTAAGAAACATTTCACACACTATGCTTGTAGGCATAGCCTTTATACTCGTACTCGTTGCAGTACTGTACTGGTTCTTCGGTACAGAACGCGGCTTTACTGTACGCGCGACAGGCTGCAATCAGGCTATGGCAAGAGCACAGGGTATCAATACTAACGTAGCAAAGGTACTCGCTCTCGCACTCTCAAACGCTCTCGTAGGCCTTTCAGGCGCTCTCATTGCTCAGTATCAGGGCAGTGCTGACGTAAACATGGGCAGAGGCGCTATCGTTATCGGTCTTGCCGCTGTTATAATCGGCGAAGTTATCGGTGACGCTGTATTCGGAAAGCACATGAATTTCGCCCTCAGGCTGATATTCGCAGCTGTCGGCGCTATCATTTACTATATCGTTATCACGTTCGTTCTGTGGCTCGGTCTGCCGTCAGACGACATGAAGCTCTTCTCAGCTATCGTAGTAGCGATATTCCTCGCTGTACCTTATCTGAAGGGCAAATACAACGCTTCTTTCGCTAAAGCTGCCAAGAACTCAAAACGCTGCGCAGAGAAAGGAGATGCAGAATAATGCTGGAATTAAAAGACATCCGCAAGACATTCAACGCGGGAACAATAAATGAAAGAAAAGCCCTCCAGGGCGTTTCACTTAAGCTGGAAGACGGCGATTTCGTTACTGTGATCGGTGGTAATGGTGCCGGCAAATCAACTATGCTGAACGCAGTAGCAGGCGTATGGCCTGTAGACTCAGGAAGCATCGTTATCGATGGCATAGATGTTACAGGTATGCCGGAGCACAAGCGCGCAAAATTCCTCGGACGCGTTTTCCAGGATCCTATGACAGGTACAGCCGCAACTATGCAGATAGACGAAAACCTCGCCATGGCTTACAGAAGAGGCAAGCACCGCTCTCTCAAATGGGGTATCAAAAAAGCCGAAAGAGAACAGTACTATGAAATGCTCAAGCAGTTCGACCTCGGCCTCGAGGATCGTATGACTGCAAAGGTAGGCCTGCTTTCAGGCGGTCAGCGCCAGGCCCTGACACTTCTCATGGCTACGCTTCAGAAGCCAAGACTTCTGCTTCTTGACGAGCACACTGCAGCCCTCGACCCAAAGACTGCGGCAAAGGTACTCGAGCTTTCACAGAAGATCATAGCAGAAGAACATCTGACAGCCATGATGGTAACTCACAACATGCGTGACGCCATAACATACGGAAACCGCCTCGTAATGATGAACGAGGGTCGTATAGTTATAGACATAAAAGGCGAAGACAAGAAAAAACTTACAGTAGAAGACCTGCTTCAGAAATTCGAAGAAGTAAGCGGCGAAGAATTCGCCAATGACAAGGCTTTACTGTCAAAATAACGTTAATTACGCGCGCCCGGCGCGCCGGTATCACATACTGCCGGTGCGCCGGGCGCACGCATTGTATAAGACCACTACTGCATTTGTACCGAAGAAAATACATTCATTTATGGAAAATACCTACAATTTCCGAATAAAATTGTTTTTTTGTATTGAAAGACACAAAAAAGTACTGTTCAAATCGTATATTTGGTTTTATACTCTTAGATAAATCAGGTTCATTCCACTAAAGGATAAAAGCACCTGTCAAAAAATGAAATATAAACGGATAAAAAAGGAGAAGAAGAATGGCACTTAATAATGCATATCTCAAAGGCATCTATGAAGAACTCGAAGGCCGTTACTCATACCAGCCGGAATACCTCCAGGCAGTGTACGAAGTCCTCGAATCCCTCGAACCACTTATTGAAAAAGATTCAAAGTATCAGGATAACGCTGTAGTAGAGAGGATCGTATATCCTGAAAGACTTATAGAATTCAGAGTTGCCTGGGAAGACGACAACGGCAAAGTTCAGGTAAACAGAGGTTACAGAGTACAGTTCAACTCTGCTATCGGACCTTACAAGGGCGGTCTGCGTTTCCACCCTACAGTAAACCAGTCTGTACTTAAGTTCCTCGGCTTTGAGCAGATCTTCAAGAATTCTCTTACAGGTCTCCCTATGGGCGGCGGCAAGGGCGGTTCAGATTTTGATCCTAAGGGCAAGTCTGATGCTGAAGTTATGCGTTTCTGCCAGGCTTTCATGACAGAATTATCTAAGCACATCGGCGCTGACACAGACGTTCCTGCAGGCGACATCGGCGTAGGCGGACGTGAGATAGGCTACATGTTCGGTCAGTACAAGAAGCTCAGAAATGAGTTCACAGGCGTACTCACAGGCAAGGGCCTCAACTGGGGCGGATCTCTCGCAAGAACAGAAGCTACAGGTTTCGGTCTCTGCTACTACACAGACGAAATGCTCAAGGCAAACGGCAAGTCTTTCGAAGGCAAGAAGGTCATCGTTTCAGGTTCAGGAAACGTTGCCATCTATGCTAACCAGAAGGCTACTGAGCTCGGCGCAAAGGTAATCGCAATGTGCGACTCAAACGGCTATATCGTTGATGAAAACGGTATCGACTACAAGATCATCCAGGAAATAAAGGAAGTAAAGAGAGACAGGATCAAGACTTACCTTGATTACGTTCCTACAGCTAAGTATGTTGAAGGCAAGGGAATCTGGACAGTTCCTGCTGACATCGCTCTTCCATGCGCTACTCAGAATGAACTCAACGGCGAAGATGCTGAAACACTTATCAAGAACGGCGTTATCGCAGTAGCAGAAGGTGCAAACATGCCGTCAACTCCTGAAGCAGTTATCGCATTCCAGAAGGCAGGCGTACTCTTCGCTCCTGCAAAGGCTTCAAACGCAGGCGGCGTTGCTACATCAGGCCTCGAAATGAGCCAGAACAGCATCAGAATGTCATGGACTTTCGAAGAAGTTGACGAAAAGCTCCATGATATCATGAGAAACATCTACAAGAGCTGCGCAGAAGCCGCTGAAGAAGTAGGCATGCCTGGCAACCTCGTAGTAGGAGCAAACGTAGCAGGCTTCAAGAAGGTAGCTGACGCTATGATCGCACAGGGTCTCTAATATCCGAAATAAATAAATAATGCATTAATACAAAACAGACTGCGAAATAAAAAATGCAGTCTGTTTTTTTATTTCTTGGGCGGGCCCGGCCCGCACACAGCCGAAGGCATTACGCATTCATTGTATACAGAATACATCACCTTGTTCACCAGGAATTCACATTACCCACAATCTGCCGTCAACTTTGCAGTGCATAATGATATACATAAAAGGAAGAAAAGAAAACAACGGGAATAAAATATATCCCTTAATATATATGGTTAAAATTTTTACAGCAGAGCGCACATGCGCGAAAGGGTGAAAAGAGGTAAAACAAAATGAACATGAACATAGATGAAATAAGAGGACCGCTCGCAGGCTTCATGGCTGCAGCAATGATATTCGCATCAGCAGGTACAGCAGTAGCGGCGCAGGACAACACGATGCAGGCATCAGTTGCAAGGACAGTCATCCAGACAGAAATAAACGCAGCAGGTGCAGGAAGCAGCTCAACATCAGACAATGCAGCACAGCAGTCAAATGATGATCAAGATGACGATACAGACCCATCTGAATTCTAAATATACATTTTTAAGAGCGTCTGGATACAATAAAAAATATATCAATGTTACGTATATAAAGCGATGAATGATTGATAAATAAAATTTGATAATGTATAATTACGAAAAGTCGGGATATTCGGAAGAAGTCTCCGATGAAATCGATCACATATATAAATGAAAATAAAAGGAAAGGAAACTACATAATTATGAAGATATTCATAGATACAGCCAATGTTGATGAAATACGCGAAGCAGCATCATGGGGCGTGCTTTCAGGAGTTACTAC
>CAVGTL010000131.1:0-1030 GCA_963632005.1 Succinivibrio sp. | reverse complement strand
AAGGAAGGCCGCGATTTTAAAACTGTAGTAAAGGAAATAACAGAGATTTCAGAGCAGTCATCAAGCAATATCGTATCAGTAAGCGCTGAAGTACTTTCAGACGATGCAGAAGGCATGATAGCTGAAGCTCACGAACTCGTAAAAATCCATGATGTTATAACTATAAAGATCCCTATGACAGAAGAAGGTCTTAAAGCGGTAAGTGTTCTTTCAAAGGAAGGCATAAAGACAAATGTTACGCTGATATTCTCAGCAAATCAGGCGCTCCTCGCAGCAAGAGCAGGCGCAAGCTATGTAAGCCCGTTCGTAGGCAGAATGGATGACATAGCTAATGATGGCGTTACACTCGTAGCTGACATCGCAGAAGTATTCAGCATTTTCGATATCAAGACAGAAATAATAGCTGCAAGCATCCGTACTCCTATGGATGTACTCGACTGTGCAAAGAGCGGCTCAGATATAGCTACTATCCCTTACGGTATACTAAAGAAGATGTTCAAGCACCCTCTGACAGATAAGGGCATACAGCAGTTTAAGGATGACTGGGCAAAGGCTGATCTTAAGTAATACAAGAGGTAATGCATACCATTTACGTGACTGTGTAAAAAATATGTAAAAAATATATTGACAAGCAGTGGTAAATGCGGTATATTATAAATCCACGCGGCATTAGAACGCAGACTTTGAGCTCTGCTGAAAAATATCCGTTGGAAAATAAAAAATATATTGACAAGCTCTTGCAGTTCTGTTAATATAAATGAGTTCGCTTCTGAAAGGCAAACGCCTTAAGAAAAGAATTCAATCAAAAGAATTTCTAAAAAATAAAAATTTGTTATTGACATAGCCGTTCGGTTATGCTAATATATAAAAGTTCGCTGCTGAAAAGCATCGGACAGCACATTGAAAACAACATAGTACAGATATTTTGTAAATGTACAATTCATACATTACAACAACGTCAAGTTTGTTGTCTGTATGGGTTCTTGATACAATTCTCAAAATCAACAATAATTCGGACTTGACGTAAGTC
>CAVGTL010000130.1:0-7964 GCA_963632005.1 Succinivibrio sp. | reverse complement strand
CTTTACAAGTCTGTTATAGTCAAGTACCTGAAGCTGATCGTCAGGAAATGCGACAGCCATAAAGAAGTTGAACTCTTCTTCTCCTGTATATCCCGGCATAGCCTCACGGCGTTTGCGGCCGACCTTTACAGCTGAGGCTGTGCGATGATGACCGTCTGCTATGTAGAGTGCAGGCATGGAATCAAATATAGCCTTATATGCTATGGTATCATCTGCAGCAGTCACTGGCCACAGGCGGTGACGTACTCCGGATGCGTCCACTGCATCATACTCAGGCTCTGCGGATGATATGATACTGTCTGTAAGCTTTTGTATATCCTCCTGGTTTTTATAGATGAGGAATACAGGCTCAGTATCGGCACTGCATTCGTCAAAATGACGTATGCGGTCGCGTTCCTTGTCCTCGCGAGTTACCTCGTGCTTTTTTATTACACCGTTTTCGTAGTCATCTATGGAAGCACAGCCTACTATACCTGTCTGAGTGCGTCCGTTCATGGTCTGACTATATATGAAATATGAAGGGACCTCATCTTTAATAAGTATTCCCTCGTTTATGAATTTATCGAGCATTTCAGCAGAGTATCTGTATATATTGTCTGAGTAGAGCGGTTCATTGAGGAGGTCGCCGTCGGCTCTTATTATATGCATAAAGCTGTGCTGATCTGCAGCTGATATTGCTGCAGCTTCTTCGCGTGTAACTACATCGTAGGGTGGGCAGAGTGTTTCTGCCGCATATTTCCTGTCAGGTCTGACTGCAGGAAATGGTCTGAAAATTGCCATTGTAGAAATTATCTCCTTAAAAATATGATAAATAATATTGTACAACAATTTGTACCTGTAATGCAACTGCTTAAGCAGTTAAAGCTATGCAGAGAAGTTGAGGGTTAGCGATTTGTTGAAATACCTTGCAAAAGAGCGTATGCTTTTTAAATTTTGAAGTCAGGATACTAAAAAATAAAAAATAATATTGACAAATATATATCAATGTAATATACTTTAAGCAAGTTAGAAATAGTTTGTTTAAAACGATTCGACAGAATTTAGATTATTTCTAATGAATGATCAATGTTTTCAGAAAAATTATTTTTCCTTCTCAATTTGTTTTTGCAGCAAATTAATTTTGTACGACCAATTAAAAAACACAGACTGAAAGAGCCTGCTCGTAAGAGCAGGCTCTTTCAGTCTGTGTGATAAGGAAATACAAAGTTTTGCAGATAAGCAGATAATAAAAAATTTCCGGATAAAAAAATCCCTATAAAAAATCCCCGCATTGAGCGGGGATAAGAAATGAATATTTTTGATGTACCTGAATATTAAACAACTGTAACAGCCATAGCCTTGAATACAGTGTAAACTGTATCTCCAAGCTTAAGCTCGAGCTCACTTACAGATTTCTTTGTGATGCTTACGATCAGGGGAACGCCTACATTAACAGTGAGCTTATAGTTGTTAGGAAGTTCTTCCATACCGATGATAACACCCTCGATATTGTTTCTTGCACTGCAAACGAGCGTAGCCTTACTGATGATAATATCCTCAGGCTTTATTGAAACTCTTGCAGAGCCCTCAAGGTCAGTGCTTACTGCAATAAAAACGTCTTTAGTGCTGCCGATGATCCTGGCAAACTTTTCATCATCAAGACTTACGATCTCAGCTTCAAAAGTATTTTCTGATCTTCTTGACTGCATAAGATATGCTTCAAGCTGACTTTCTGTTACACGAAGGCTGCGGCCGATCCTGTGAGCAGATATCTCACCGCGCTTTATCATTTCGTAAATAGTGTATTTCGAAAGCTTAAGCTTCTGTGCTACTTCTTCAGGAGTAAATAATATTTCGTCTCTCATTAATCCACCTCTCGATTTCTATAGGATTTTGATATAGTAGTGTTACCGGGCTGTGAAGTAAAGCGGATAGGCAACTATTAAATACAACCCAATATATTGTATTCATTATAACATATTTTCGAGTAGTTTCAAGATTTACGCAATTTTAAATGGTATTAATTTCAGTTTTTTTATCTTAACGGAAAATTATCTGTTTTATTTTAGGTTCAAAAGTAGTTTTTTCACATAATCTTCACATTAAATACTCTAAAATGCGGCAAATCTTCACATAAGAGTTGTAGAATTGATTCTTGATGGAATCATTACTTAAATTTTTTTAAACAAAGCAAAGCGCAGACCGGTCAGCAAGGTCGGCGCAGCGCTTGATAATTTTTGAAGGGACGGTGTACTTATGATAGAAGTCAGGAATCTGACGAAAAAGTACGGTGATCACGAGGCTGTAAGCGATATAAGCTTTACGGTCGAAGAGGGTCACATATACGGTTTTCTCGGTCCTAACGGTGCCGGAAAATCTACGACAATGAATATAATAACAGGTTATATCGCGGCAACGTCAGGCGATGTAATAATAAACGGGCATGATATCCTGAAGGAGCCGCGTGCGGCAAAGTCATGCATAGGATACCTGCCTGAGGTGCCGCCTGTATATCAGGATCTTACTGTTCGTGAATATCTCGAATTTGCAGCTGAGATAAAAGGCATGAAAAAGCAGGCAAAGAAGGACGCTGTGGCTGATGCTGTGAAAACTGCGATGCTAGAGGAAGTAGAGCAGAGACTTATAAAAAATCTTTCAAAGGGATATAAACAGCGTGTCGGACTGGCTCAGGCGATAATAGGACTTCCTGAGGTGCTCATACTGGACGAGCCGACTTCCGGACTCGACCCTAAGCAGATAATGGAGATGCGCGACCTTATAAAAAGGCTCGGCAACGACCACACTGTAATACTCAGCTCACATATACTTTCAGAGGTGAGCGCCGTGTGCGACCATGTAATAATGATCTCAGGCGGAAAGATCGTAGCCGATGATTCGCTCGAAGATCTTACAGCAGAAAAGAGCCTTGAGGAAGTATTCCTTGAGCTTACTGACTCTGACAGGCTCGAGGCTATGGACGTAATAGACCTTGCGGCTGAAAAGATGTCTGCTGAAGCAGCGGAGGCAGGCGATACAGCAGAAGATAATGAAGAAACAGCCGATGGTGTCGGCCAGGCCGACGAGCAGGCAGATCCTGAGAATGAAAATACTGATGATGTAAAAGATGAAAACAAGGAGGTGAGTGACGATGGCAGCGATATTTAAAAAAGAATTCAAGTCATATTTCCACAATATGATCGGACCTGTATTCATGACGGCTGTCATGATATTTATCGGACTTTACTTCTTTGTATACAATATGAATTACGGCTATCCGTATTTTGCAATAGTTCTTTCAGGAGTTTCAATAGTATTCCTGCTGCTCGTTCCGGTGCTTACGATGCGAAGCTTTGCAGAAGAAAAGCGCTCAAAGACGGACCAGATGCTACTTACATCGCCGCTGTCCGTGACGCAGATAGTTCTCGGAAAATTTTTCGCGATGGCTGCAGTGCTCGGCGTATGTATGATAATAGCGTGCGCTGCTCCGATAATAGTAAAGCTGTACGGAGGCGGCGCGCTTATTGCTGATTATGTTGCTATCATAGCGTTCTTCCTGCTCGGCGCCGCTTACATGTCTATAGGCATGTTCATATCGTCGTTTACAGAGAGTCAGGTCATAGCAGCAGTAGTGACATTCTGCGTGCTCCTCGTGCTTCAGCTCGTTGACGGCATAGGCAGCGTTATATCATCATCTGCAATGATGTCGCTCATAACTATGATAATATTAGTTGCGCTCGTTGCTCTGCTTATATATTACATGACAAAAAATGTATTTATAGCTGACGGAGTGGGGATCATCGGCGTTATAGCGCTTATTGTTGCATTTGTAATAAAAAAATCGATATTCGAGGGTCTGGCAGGCGACCTGCTCCAGTCGATATCGCTCGTTTCACGCTTTGATTCCATCGTGAATCAGACACTTGATATTTCAACTATCATATATTATATTTCTGTTTCAGCGCTTTTCGTATTCCTGACGGTACAGTCAGTTCAGAAGCGCAGATGGAGTTAGGAGGTGCTCATAATGTCTGAAAACAATAACGAAAAAGAATTTTTAAATAATGACGGCATTAACGAAGCAGCAGAAGACGCTAAGAGTCCTGAAGCTCCTGAAGCGGAAAATACGCCGGTTGAAACAGTTGAAAATGAATACTCCGATGCGCCTGAGCAGGAAGCTGCGGTAGAAAATGCTGAAAATACAGCAGAAAATGTAATAGAAGATGCAGATGAAGGGGTCGGCCAGGCCGACGAGCAGGCGGCTGCAGAAGCTGAAAAACCGGATAAAAAGAAAAAAGGCAAAAAGGCAGCCGCATTTAAGGATTCATTCAAAACGAAGGATTTCAGATTCGGTATGCACAGCTCGGCGCTTACAGCTGTAGTAATAGTTGCTGTTATAGTTGTAAATATTATTGCAGGTCACCTGCCGGGCTCGCTCAACAGTATCGATATGTCATCAAATAACATAACTTCCATAGGAAGCCAGACTGAAAAGCTGCTCGATTCACTCGATGAGGATGTTACGATAAGCGTTCTTGCTTCAGAGGATTCATCTGATGCAAATATAAATGCGCTGCTCGACAAATACAAAAAGGCGTCTAAGCATATAACTATAAAGTATATCGACACTTCAACAGATCTCGGCGCATCTCAGACGTATTCTAACTACAGTGCGAACAGTGTCATCGTCTCATGTGGTGAAAAGGAAAGCGCTATAGATTACTATGATATCTATCAGCAGGATTATTCTTCGTATTATACTACAGGCCAGGCCTCAACCAGCTTTGACGGTGAGGGTCAGATAACGAGTGCGATAAACAAGGTGACTGCCGAAAACGCGCAGACTCTGTACTGCCTGACGGGTCACAGCGAAACAGCTCTCGGAACGTCATCTTCTTCTATGATATCAAAGCAGAATATGATAGTTTCAGACCTGAATCTGCTTGCTTCAGATATACCTGACGATTGCTCGACTGTCATAATAAACGGTGCGACGGACGATCTCAGCGCCGATGAGGCGACTAAGCTTACTGATTATATAAAGGGCGGCGGAAGCGTTATGATACTTCTCGCTTATACGGACAAGAGCCAGCCGAATCTCGACAAGGTGCTCAATACGTATGGAGTTCAGCGTGCGAACGGCAATGCTATAGCTATGGAAACGAGCGCTAATTCGTACAATTACCCTATAAATATAATAGCCGGAATAGAATCTACAGATATAACGTCTCAGCTTGTTTCTGAAAAGGCAAATATCATAATGACAAATACGATAGCCATCAAGACTGCCGATGCTGACGGAGTTACGATAACTGACTTGCTGACATCATCAGACGGTGCGTACGCAAAGGTACCTCAGGATGGACAGCTCACGACTCTTGAAAAGGAATCGGGTGATGTAAGCGGACCGTTCGTATATGCCGTAATGGCGCAGGATGACGCTGAGGGCGGCAAGCTTGCTGTAGTAGCTTCTCAGACGCTCCTTGAAGACCAGATAACTCAGAGCCTTCCTGTAGGAAATCTGGAATTCTTCGTAAGCTGCCTTGCAGACATGTGCGGCGAGAGCGGCGTTGCTTCTGTATCTATAGAGGCTAAGAGCATGGATATAGATTATATGACTATACCGGCGCTCCATTCTATGATATGGATGGCTGTATGCATCATACTCATACCGCTCGTTATATTCGTAGCTGGTCTTGTTGTATGGCTTACACGCCGTAAGCGTTAAGGCAGAGCAAATAAAAAGAAATATATTTAAAATTTAAAAAATCAATAGGTAAAAAGGTCACAGCGGACATTATGGACTACATCCGTTGTGACCTTTTTTATGCAGTTTTTGAATTGAAGGTAAGCGGTGACGCTTGCTGTAGCGCGTTATTTCATTTTGTGTTACAATGTAGCAGACCGTATTTACGGCCAGAAAAGGGTGCTTAAAATAATGAATCTTAAAAAACAGCATATGGGTATCATGTTTATAGTGGCTTCGGCGTTCTGCTTTTCGCTTATGGGGCTTTTTGTAAGGCTTGCAGGCGATCTGCCTTCAGTCGAAAAGGGATTTTTCAGAAATATAGTCGCGGCTGTGTTTGCTTTTATAATAATTGTAAAAGAAAAGAACGGCTTCGGATTTAACGTGAAAAATCTGCCGCTCCTGCTTGCGCGGTCATTCTTCGGAACTGTTGGCATTATATGTAATTTCTATGCCATAGACAGGCTCGTGTTGGCTGACGCAAATATGCTGAACAAAATGTCGCCGTTCTTTACACTCGTTTTCAGCGCGCTGCTCTTAAAAGAAAAGCTTAAGCCTTATCAGGTGGCAGCAGTTGCGGCGGCGTTTGCAGGCTCGCTTTTTATACTGAAGCCGTCGTTTTCAAACGTTGAATTCATACCGGCGCTTGCAGGATTTATCGGCGGACTCGGAGCGGGACTTGCGTATACGTGCGTAAGGGCGCTGGGACTGCGCGGAGAGAGAAGTGCAGTCATAATATTCTTCTTCTCAACGTTTTCGTGCATTGCGTGCCTGCTGCTCATGATACCGGTATACGAGCCTATAGCGCTTCATCAGCTTTTCATGCTGATAATGGCGGGTCTTGCGGCCGCGGGCGGCCAGTTTGCGATAACGACAGCGTATTTTTACGCGCCGGCGCGTGAGATATCTGTATATGATTATACGGCTATAATATTCTCGACGATATGGGGATTCGCGTTCTTTGACCAGATACCGGACGTGCTGAGCATAGCAGGTTATATAATAATATGCGGAGCTGCAATATTTAACTTTATAAAGAACTCTGAAGAGCATAAAAAGCTTAAAGATCAAAGGACAAATTAAAGGACGATCATATCAGAAAATACATTTTTTAAAAGGTGAGCTTAATGGGAGGAAAAATAAAATGAAAAACAGAACTGCATCGATATTTAAAACAGGAATAGCGCTTGTAATGGCTGCAGCGCTTGCGGTCGGAGCAGCGGGCTGCGGAAAGACAGACGGTCTCTCAGCGGGCAACGGAGAGCCTGAGATACAGGGTCAGACAGAGACGACATATCCTGTAACTACGGTAGACGCATTTAAAGAGGCTGCGGGCAAGTACGGTGATGTACACGACATGACTGAAGCGCTCGGATACGAGGCAGCTGCAGTTTCAAGTGACGGTCTTAACCTTATATACATGAAGCTTGACGATGCAGCGGCAGCAAAATCAATGGCGCTGGGCGACCAGGGAGTCGACGGCGTTGAGCTGAAGGTAATAGATTCAGGCGCAAATTACGATTATTATGAGGAGATAGTCGATACGGGCGTGTCGGCAGAGCTTGGCTCAGTATACGGGATATATCTCAGAGTAGACAACATGCTCATACTTATAACGGGAACAGTAGAAAACAAGGACAACGTAAAGACTCAGGCACATGAATTCTATACAGGACTTGGGTATCCTGATTTTATGTAATAAATAAAACTTGCGCGCGTCACCGCGCGATAGGCAGCTTCGCTGCTTTGCAGAAATAAAATTTGTCAAAATTCAATATGCTGGCGCCGCAAATATATGGAGGTGAATGTATATGCAGCTTCTTATAAAACAGAGAGTTTTTTCATGGACCGACAAATACGATATTTACGACGAGGACGGAAATGTAAAATATTTCGTAAAAGGTGAATTTTTATCGCTCAGTCACAGGCTTCATATATATGATGCCGCAGGCAATGAAGTCGGTCTTGTAAATCAGAGGGTAATGACGTTTCTGCCGGCATTCGATCTGGAAGAAAACGGACAGGTCATTGGAAGCATAGAACGTAGATTCACCATGTTCAAACCAAAATACGATATAGATTTCCGCGGATGGCGTGCTGAGGGAGATTTTCTGCAGTGGGAGTACGAGGTATGGCAGGCGTGCAGTATTGTAATGCGTATAACTAAAGAGCCCCTGACATGGGGAGATACCTACGTGCTCGATATAGCAGACCCTGCAGACGAGCTGCACGGACTCATGCT
>CAVGTL010000129.1:0-7980 GCA_963632005.1 Succinivibrio sp. | reverse complement strand
GTTGTAAGTCGCTGCTGCACAAGTCGCGCTTCCTATAGTCATCATTATCATGCATATGACAAGAAGTATCGCTGTAAACTTCCGCGACCCGCTCCCACGCGCCGGGCCACCTCCCGTATCTTTTTGTTTTACCTTTCGGTCTTCCTGTACTACCGTCAGAGCTGTTTCCATTTCCGATTACCTCCTTGCATTTTCTTTGTAGTCTTTTTTCGAAATCTTGTTTTGCCGTATATCTTTACAGCAAGTTTTCTTTTTCCTTACTTCCTTTTGACAATAAGAAGTATAGCAGCCATATGTGAGAGAAATTTTTTAAAAATGTGATGAAAATGTTAAGGAGTTGTTAAAGAATTAAGAAAATTTAAGAATTATTAAGAATTAAGTACCAAAATCAATACAAAACGGGCGCCCCCAGGGGGCGCCCGCGTATATTTAAAGTGCTCTTGTTGAAAATCCGTCTATCAGATACGTTCCGTCAGCCTGCTTCTGCAGCATCATCCAGAAATACGTATCGCTTCTGCCCTTTGAAAAAGTCGATCCGTAGTCAAATTCCGCTGTATAAAGCGTTATTTCTATTTGTACAGCGCCTGATCCTGATGAAAGCTTTTTGCTGCTGCTTATATCCGACATGCTCTTAAGAGATACTGATCTCATTCCGTACACACTGCCATTCTCAAAGAATGTGTCGGCGCATTTTGAAGTGCAGTAGCGTTTCATTTTATCAAAATCTTTTTCATAAAAGCTCTTAAAAAACAGTTCTGCTGTTCCGTAAGGCGAACTCATTTTCACCTGCTCACGCTGACGCTCGACTGCATTATCAAAATCAGCAGTTATATTTTTCCCCGATCTGTTGTATATATTATATTCCAACTCGTCAGAGCTGTTGTTTTCAACGCCTGTATTTAAATATTCATACATTATATAGTTAGCGTCCTTGATCGAAATATATGTCGTTGAATTTCTCAATACAGGATATGCCGCCATATTTACGGTAAACTGCCGGGCAGCGGATGCTGCCGCCGCTCCGTGATCATTCGTATTCCATTGTCTGAGCGACATTATATTTTCACCGATCTTTATACGGTACGCGCCTGCAATATTATGGATCTTATCTGTCAAAACTATATCCATAGTTCCCTTGTTCCACGACAGTTTATATTCTCCGTTAAACTTGTCGAGCACATCTCTGAGCGGAACATATACGTCGCCGTTTTCTGTAAAAGGTCTGTGCGCCAGCTCTACAGTCTTTCCCCCTGATACGATCTCGACAGTAGTGTCAGCCGTTGTAATATTCGACAATGCGCTGCCCGCAAACACCGTAGTTGACAGCATAACGAATGCTGCAGCTACCGATATTGCAGATATGAGCTTATTTATATTTCTGTTTTTTCTTTTTCCGGCATTACTGCCCTGACCGTTTCTTTTCTGATCCTCTCTTCTCTGATTATATCTTATCATGGCAAATCTCCTCTTCAGCGTTTTTTTGCTGCCTGCCATCTGCGTCGTAAGCATTGCAGATCTGTTCTTTCTTCCCGCGGCCGCCGCAAGCTCAAGTATCATCCGCATGTAACCGTCTTTTTCGCGGTCATTCAGCTTTTCTGTTACAGCAATATCGCACGATATTTCACAGTTAAGATCTATCTGCCTCGACACAGCGTACACAAACGGGTCAAACCAGTGTACGCTCTGAACAAGCATCGCAAACCACTTGTACAAAATATCCCTTCTTTTATAATGCGTTAATTCGTGCATTATGATATATCTCATATTTTCCTCTGATATTCCACCTGATGTCCCAATCGAAGTATCCATCAACATTTCCATATCAGGCAGGAAAAGCGCAGGTCTTACGAGTCCGACCAGCAGAGGCGAGTCGAGCATATCGGTCCTTAATACCCTCAAACGTTCAGGAATTCCGGCTATATCCGTATACGGTCTCGAATTTTTATACACGCTCTTAAAAAACAGATGATATTTCAAGATCTTTGACACAGCTGCGATAAATGCACCGGCGAGCCAGATAATACTTAACCATTCAATTATATCTGTCGGTACATATATCCGGCTTATCTGCCCGGCAATAACTGTTTCTGCATGATGCAGCATTTTCTCTCCTGCACTCTGTTCAGGCATCTGACCGGCAGGCACAGTAGTGTCGCCTTCTGCGCCTGCCGCCTGCTCATTCTGCAAAGCACGCTGGATCTGAGCGTCACTTTCTGCTGTATAAGCTGTCTGGACGTCAGTCAGCTGCGCTGAAATATCCGCCAATACATTCACCGGCAATATCATTACAGCCAGTACTGTAAGCCATATGTAATAATGCCACCTCGCACTGAAAAATCTTACTGTCACGGGTCTTATGCACATAATAAATATCGCAAGCAGGCTGCCCGCAGCCGACATTATAAGTATATTTTTAAATATCTGCACTAACATTATCATAATATAACTTTTCCCCTTCAAACAAAGCCCATATGTATATAGCCTACAGATCAAACATCCTGCGTATCTCGTCTATATCTTCATCTGTCATTTCATCGCTTCTGAACAGCGAAACAGCGAGATCCTTGACCGATCCGTTGTAAAGCTTCTGTACAAGCGTCTTTGTCTGCGATCTCTTATATGATTCTCTGTCAAGGACAGGCGTATAATAATTTGTCTTATTTTCTTTTGAGACAGTTACAGCACCCTTTTCCTTCATACGAGTGAGCAGCGTAGCTACTGTTCTGTACTCCCAGTCATGATCCTTCAGCTCGTCGCATACCTCCTGTACCTTCATTGCTCTGTTGTTTTTCCATAATACCTGCATTACTTCAAGTTCAGCGCCGCTTATCTCATTAGATCTTTTCATCGATGAAGTGACCTCCTTTTCTTAGTCTTACAATTGTAGTATGTATTTATACTACGATTGTAAGAGTCGTTTGTCAATACTCTTTATTGTAATACTTCCTGACCGTATCCATGAGCTCGTCTGCATCGAGCGGCTTTGCGAGATGCTCGTTCATGCCTGCCTTGGCGCTGGCTTCTCTGTCGTCTGTGAAGGCGTTTGCTGTCATTGCTATTATAGGGACTGTGGCTGCGTCTGATCTACTAAGGGCGCGTATGGCGCGCGCTGCGTTTATGCCGTTCATTACGGGCATCATTACGTCCATTAATATCATGTCGAACTCGCCTACTGACGATGAGGCAAATATATCTACGCCCTCTCGGCCGTTCCATGCCTTGACTATATCTGCGCCATGGTTTCTGAGTATGAATTCGACGATCTCCATATTCAGGTCGTTGTCCTCTACAACGAGTATCTTTGCGCCGTTTACCATTTCCGAAGCGTCAGGCTGCTCGAGCAGCGGCTCATCAGCGCATTCCTCCGTATCTATTTCAAAAGGTATGGTTATGCGGAACTCAGTTCCTTTACCCAGCGCGCTTGTAAAGCTTATGCTGCCGCCCATCTGCTCGACAAGCTCCTTTGTTATAGGCAGGCCGAGGCCTGTCCCGGCGTATGATGTCCTCGCTGACTCATTTTCCTGCGCGAACGGTTCAAACGCGTGCTGCTGGAATTCCTCGCTCATTCCTATGCCTGTGTCCGTACAGATAAACTTGAACATCACCGTTCCTTCCTCGCTGCGTTCATCTGCATCTTGCTCTGCACATGTCACTATGACCGAACCGCCGTCCTTGTTGTACTTGACTGCGTTGCCTATTATATTCTGAAGCACCTGCCCCAGATGAAGAGGACTTCCTATCAGATGGTCGTGCTCTATTACATTATTGTCCATACTGAGCGTTATGCCGCGCTCGCGCGCCTGCATTTCAAGCACTCCCGCCGTCTCTCTCATGAGCCTGCTCATTGTAAACGGCTTTCTGTCAAGCTTTATTTCGCCTGACTCAAGCTTATTCATGTCGAGCACGCTGTTCACCAGGTCAAGCAAAAAGCTCGACGCTGACATTATCTTTGCTCTGCATTCCTCCTGCTTCTCGTGGTCATCTCTGTAAAATCTGCTTATATCTACCATTCCTCGTATACCGTTTATAGGCGTACGTATGTCGTGGCTCATGCGGCGCAGGAAGTCGGTCTTTGCGATATTAGCGCGCTCCGCCTCTTCAGCCGCGTGACGCAGTCTCTGCTGATAGTCGAGCTCGAGCTTTTTGTCCTCTGTTACGTTTCTGGTCGCCATAAGCACAGTATTCAGCCTGCCGTCGGCGTCATAGCTCTGCGGTATCAGCATAGTAATATACCATTCATTGTAAATATCTTCGTATGCCAGAGAAATGCACGTCTGACCCTGCAGCCGCTCGCTGACTGTCGCCATATCAAGAAAGCTTATGTATTCCTGCCTGAACGGCTCCGATACATAGCTTACGTTCATGTCGCGTATGATATCGTCACCGCTCAGTCTTTTATGCATATTTTTAATTATATTTTCCGGAGCCTTGATGACCTCAACGCTTCTGTCATCAAGCCTGAGCAGAAATACAGACGCGTATATCTCGCTTATGGCGCTTATTGTCCTGTACTGCTTCTGAAGCTGCATTACATTGCGGCGGTCGCTCCTGTATCTCAGCATCATGAATATAAGCCATATTATTATGCAAATAGACACCGCATAGCCCATTACAGTATTTCTTGCCGCGAAAACAGACGATGACGGGAAAAAAACAAACAGCGTATATTCGCCCGCTCTCGTCTTATCTCCATACCATATTTTTCCTTCAAATGATGCCTTTATCAGCCCGCTGCTTTCTCTTTTAAGATCACTGTCAAGCATGCTGCTGTATTTATCAACGCTCTGCCCCTGCAGCTCTTCATAAGTCGAGCTTACTACCGTACTCCCGTCAGAGATTATTCCTATGCCATTCATCTCCAGGTCAAAGCCGCTTATGAGCGATTCAGCCGTTATCTCCACTCCGTCGTCAACGTCCTCCTTAACAGCGTAAGCTATAACTATACCGTCCGCGCCGGTGCGCGGCACTGCTGCGAAATCATAGACCTTTCCGTCTTTCTCTACCCGCGTCATGTACGATTTCAGATCGTTCGTCGCTATATCAGCAACATTTTCACTGCGGATCATGTCAGCCCAGCGCTCATAAATATCACCGTCAGACGCGCTCTGTTCTATTACATTAAGATCGCCGTCAAGCAGCGCCGTTCCTGTAATGCGCTGATCGTAAGCGTACTTGTCAAGTGCTTCTCCGCTCATCCCCTCTGCAGCTATGCATCGACTCAGCTCATTTGCCTTATCAAGCAGCCTTACAAGGCTCTTCGTCCTGTCATTTGCCGCGTAATTACTGAATCGTACTATTCTCGCCTTCATAAATGTAAGTGTCTGCTCTGACGCCTTCACTGTCTGCGCCGTATCATACATCGTATGCATAAAGAAGCCGGCCGCTATAACTAACGCTCCTGCCAGAAGCGGAAGCAGCGCTATCGTAAAACGCTTAATATTTATATTTATAATTCTTTTATGATATTTTTCGCCGGTCGCCTTCTCATTTTCAGCCTTCTTTTTACCATCGTCAGCTTTATTTCCAAATTTCCCGGCAGATCTGTCTTTAATCAACATCATCAGCTGCAGCCTGTCCTTTCAGTGCATAATCACCGTTAAGACCGTACTTTTGAACTATCTTTGCGGTCGTTCCGTCATTTTTCATTTCGTTGAGCGTGTCACTCAATCGCTCAGCCATATTCCGATGCGTTCCCTTTTCAAAAGCCACACCAAGCTCAGACGTGTAAAGGCTCTCATCGAGCATCCTGTAATTGCCCGGCGACGTACTCATAAATGAGCTCAGCGCGCCCTCATGCCCTGCTATAGCATCGGCATATTTTTTCCTCAGGCACGAATATATATCATCCATCGTTGAAAAGCTGTACAGCGCTTTTATCTCAGGTATGCGCGTGTCAGTTCCTTCCATAAATATCTTTTCAGGCTTAGAGGTCGCCTGTACAGCAACGCGCTTCCCCGCAAGACCGGACAGCCTGTAAATATCGCTGTCGGCGCGCACGACTACTACCTGCCTGCTGTACATGTACGGACCCGCCCATTCATACTGATCCTCACGGTCGGTCATCGTAAAGCTGCCCCAGAGGCACGCCACCTCGCCGTCCTCCAGATATCTTTTCTTTTCCTCCCAGATTATCCTTTTAAAAACAGGCCTGTATCCCATTCGCCTGCAGGCTTCCTCCGCAAGCTCGACATCTATGCCCTTAAATTCTCCGTTTTCGTCTATGTAATTAAACGGCTCGTACTCGTCGCTTCCTATCACAAGCGCCGGCAGCCCGCTGTCATCTCCGCCATTTCTTCCGACCTGTGAGCACCCGCAGAGCAAAGCAGCAGCAATGCACAACGCCGCCAGCAATGCAATAATATTTCTCTTTTTCATAATATTCCCCCTGACCTCGGCCGTCACCGGCCCCGCATAAAAAACAATATCACATTATAACGATTTTTTCTATCACGAAACGTCTGATTTTACCTGTTGTACGACGCTTATCGACATATATCGACAAGATTCAACAGCACTTTTTTACGTACCGGGTGCGGTGACGCACGCCTTGTATGGTTTTAAATATTACAAAAACAGGCAGCCTTCTTGCGAAAGCTGCCCTTGGTCATTTTATCACATATTAATTTTTAATATTATCAGAGTAATAGGAGCATAGTCCGCAAAATTCAAGTAAATACGCCGCTTTTCTTACATCAGCACAAATTTACAATGTTATTCATATTTCTGCTTTAAATCTGCAATATCTTCATGAACCTTATCAACACTGAGCATTTCCTTAAGCTTTTCGGGCGCTACATCAAAAAATTCAGCTACCTCATTATACGACATTCCTTTTGCTATCATACGCGACGCTATCATGTACTTTTCATGATTATGAGCCATTTCTGACTCCTGCTTTCCTATACTGTATCCATCATTGTATCCGTCTTTCCAGTACTCCTTTTTAAACATTTCTTTTACTTTTTCTTCATCGTATTCTGTTAATATCATTCCAATTACCTCCTCAAGCCCTGCCCGTATCTCTGATACAAAAATTATGTATTTTGTGCATCTTTAGCTGCAATGCAATTTTTTAGTCACTTATGCGCTGAGTAATTTAAAAAGAAAAAAGGAACTCGTCCTGAGTTCCTTCCCTTTGAATAATTAATACTATCTCTCACGCTCCGGAAAGAGATCACTTTGTAATTCTATGTTATAGACTCTATTGCTCATTGTCAACAGTTATTTTCATCCTCGAAACATATTCAAACAAAGAATCATTATCTGACAATTTTAATATTTTTCTCAATTCATCAAGTTCATCCTGTGCCTTATTACGTTCTTCCTTGATTTTAGAAATATATTCCAATTTATCATCGACCCGTTTCAATAAATCAGAATAATAACCCATTAATCCAATTGTTTTTGCAATTGCTACATCAATTTTCTTCATATCTGCTTTTGACAAACAACCTATAAAATCACTCAGTCTTGCTTTACTGACACACAGCATATTAGAAGCATTTGCCTGGCCATCGAGAATAACATTACCAGCTGTATCCAACAAAGGTGTAATATTTGCCACGCAAGGTAAATTACTGTTATCATGTGTAATTGGAATTACTATAGTATTACCTGAATGAATATTGGCAACATCATTCTGAATAACAACAGCCGGTCGTTCTTTTTGCATTTCACTTCCGATTCCACAGCCAAAATTACAACGATATACTTGGCCTCTTTTCACTGATCTGGCTCTGGAATTTTGTGCTATAGAATCTAAATACAGCTTTTTCTTTAACCATTCCAGCATTTTTTGTACATGGTTGAGTTCTATCTTCATTCTCCGTCTCTTTCCCTTTTGCCGTCGCGCAAGGCAGCGGTATCCCTTTTGAAGCCTGCCTGTCATAGATAACAGGATAAGAATCAAGCGCTAATGATTATGATGACGTATAATAAGTTGCGCAAAAATAATAACTGCTTTAAAGTTCAATAAAAAAC
>CAVGTL010000128.1:0-8039 GCA_963632005.1 Succinivibrio sp. | reverse complement strand
CGAAGTGATCCTTCTGGTCTGTAGAGCACTCGTTGTTGAAGTGGCATCCGAAGAGCGGGCCGCCTCCCGGTACTCCGCCTACCGAACCTGACTCAGATATCATTACAATGTTATCCATCTCGCCCTCTTCAGCAAGCACGCCGCCGCAGAATGTCGGCAGACCGATACCGAAATTACACATAGAGCCGCGCTTTATCTCCATTACAGTCCTTCTGATTATTACCTTCTTAGGATCGAACGGCATTACTTCTATTGCGTCTACAGGTACCTTGCTCTGACCGTTGAGACCCTTCCAGAAGGAAACAGGTCTGTCGCCCGGGTTCGTAAGAGCTCTCGCCAGCTTTTCAGGATGTTCCTCTACAAATATGTAATCAACGAGGTTTCTGCCGACCTTGACAAGCTTAGGATTTAATGATCCCGCCTTTGCGATCTGCTCTACCTCTACGATTACCTTACCGCCGCAAGCCTTTGCTGCTCTCGCTACTGCGCCGAGCTCCAGGTTCAGGCATTCGTTTTCGCATGTAACGTTACCGTTTTCATCAGCAGTAGTCGCCCTCATGATACCGAAATCGATCTTAGGAATGCTGTAGAACAGATATTCCTCGCCCATAAAATCAGGTACGTATTCAACGAAAAGTCTTTCGCCTTTAGCCTTCTGCGCTTCATCATAAGCCTTTGCGCTTGCGTTCAGCGCGCCGCCTTCTACTCTCGCGTCCATGAATGTTCCGAGACCGCACTTTGTGAGTACCCCCGGCATACCTCTGCCTATCTCAGTATACATCTGAAGCATAGCTCCGAGCGGCATATACCATCCAGGAAGAACGTCATCCTCTATCATCTTTGCGATCTTTGGAGTAGTAGACTCATGTGAAGAAATATCGAGAGCTATGAGACCTTCATGAGCCCAGCAGTTACCTGCTCGGAAACCTGCGGCATGAACGTTTGTTATACCTGCCGGATGTCCAGTCTCAAGGAATCTCTTCTCAACAGCCAGACCTATCTCTTCAGGCCAGCCCTCGCTTCCAAATGAAACGCCTACTACGCAGCAGCCGTCAAAGAATAACTGAGCAACTTCTTCTCTTGATACTATCTTTGCCATTTTTATTCACCTCTTGATCATTATTCACTTTAAAAAGATCACGTCGTTTTTATTCACTCTTTTGCGTATTGCTTTTCAGCATACCTTAATATTTTTCGTTTGCTTTACGACTGTAAAATTTTTAAAGCAATGATCCTGCATCTTTGCACTCTTAACTAAAACCTGTAGAACATATCATCGAGCCGATCCTCTGCACTCGCATACATTCATATTATTATATGAAAACCTCACATAATTAATGTGAACTTATTTCTCGACTTTCTGACACGGCGGATCATGATGCCAAAACTGCATATGTTCCGCTAAAAAATCAAATTGTGGACAAATATCATATTTTACAAATCACGTCCATGGACCAAAAAGTATAATATTTTTCTTTTCACCTGCATGATATCTCAGTTTAATATGTTTGTCAATTATATTTATACAAATATAATTTGTAATGTCCAATTAGCAGAAAACTATATTGCTAAAGTATATCAGCTCGTTATACTCAATAAATTCACTGGATATTAATGGCTATATATATGTTTTATCATATATATTATGTAAACAAATAAATTTTCATACTAAAAAAATAATACAAAACAACACATAAAGTGTATCTTTCAAGCTTTTAAAACCCTTTAATTCCAACGTTTACATGCATATATCTTTCTTATCAGAGCAATAAGAGCTCTAAACCTCCCGCGCGCCCGGCGCGCCCACACTGCCGTATATTTTTGCGTTTATTTATTAATTCCAATTATTTTTAAGTATTAAAATAGGTTAATTCAATATAAATAGAATAATTTTCTGTTTTACAAAATTTTGAGAAAATAACTTCTGCATATACTCAGGTATACAACATAAGAATACTTCAATTAAGACGTGTATATTTATTTAAAATAAAGTATATATATGAATATATCGACAAAAAACAAACACAGCGGTCAGAAAACCTGACCGCCGTATGTTAGCTGATAAATTATTATCAAGAAAGGACTTATTTATTTGCCTTAGCAGCTTCCTTTGCGTCCATGATAGCTGAGAGTCCGCCCCATTCTTCCTGGAAGATCTCTGCTGGCATGAGCTTTGGACCACCTTCTGGAATGATAGGTGTGAATTCCATGTGAGCAAGGATATCCTTTTCGATATCAATGCCAGGAGCTACTTCGATAAGCTTTAATCCGTCTTCACAAGCTTCAAATACGCATCTTTCTGTGATGTACAGACCAGGCTTACCATTCTTTACTGCGAGAGGAGCGTCGTAAGCGATCTGCTCAGACTTCTTAACGAACTTCTTCAGCTTACCTTCCTGATCGATAACGAGCTTACCGTCTTCGATATGTTCTTTCAGGCCCTTAGCTGTGAATGTACCGATGAAGCAAGCCTTTCTTGCTCCTGCAGTTATATTTGAGAATCCGCCAACGCCGAGTGTTACGCCGTTGAGCTTAGATACGTTTATCGAACCATCTTCCTGAGCTTCTGAGAGACCAAATGCTCCGAAGTCAAGACCTGTTCCGTCGAACCAGTCGAAGTGATCCTTCTGGTCAGTTGAGCACTCATTATTGAAGTGGCATCCGAAGAGTGGACCGCCGCCAGGTACTCCGCCTACTGAACCAGACTCAGAAATCATTACGATGCTGTCCATTTCGCCTTCTTCAGCAAGTACGCCGCCGCAGAATGTCGGCAGACCGATACCGAAGTTGCACATTGAACCTCTTTCGATTTCCATGATAGTTCTTCTGATGATTACCTTCTTAGGATCGAACGGCATTACTTCTATTGCGTCTGTAGGAACCTTCATCTGACCGTTAAGACCCTTATAGAATACGTCAGGTCTGTAACCAGGGTCAGCAAGAGCTCTTGCCATGAGTTCTGGATGTTCTTCAACTACGATGTAGTCAACGAGGTTTCTACCAACCTTAACGAGCTTAGGATTTAAAGAACCAGCCTTAGCTATAGCTTCAACTTCTACGATTACCTTACCGCCGCAAGCCTTTGTAGCTCTTGCTACAGCGCCGAGTTCGAGGTTGAGGCATTCGTTTTCACAAGTGATATTACCGTTTTCATCAGCAGTAGTACCTCTCATGATACCGAAGTCGATCTTTGGAATTCTATAGAACAGATATTCTTCACCCATGAAATCAGGTACATATTCGATGAATGTCTTTTCGCCCTTTTCCTTCTGAGCTTCATCATAAGCCTTAGCGCTTGCGTTAAGAGCACCGCCCTCAACTCTTGCATCCATGAATGTTCCGAGACCGCACTTAGAAAGCGCACCCGGCATACCTCTGCCGATCTCAGTGTACATCTGAAGCATAGCTCCGAGTGGCATGTACCAGCCTGGAAGCTTATCTTCTTCGATCATCTTAGCGATCTTTGGAGTAGTTGACTCGTGTGAAGAAATATCGAGTGCGAGAAGTCCTTCGTGAGCCCAGCAGTTACCTGCGCGGAAACCAGCTGCATGTACATTGATCATATTAGCAGGATGTCCAGTTTCAAGGAATCTCTTTTCTACTGCGAGACCGATTTCTTCAGGCCAGCCTTCTGTACCGAATGAAACACCTACTACACAGCAGCCGTCGAAGAACATCTTTGCTGCTTCTTCCATAGAAATAATTTTAGCCATTTTCTAATTTCTCCTTCTCACCGTGCTGCACTGCTTAAAACAATGCGCCCGGCATATTACTCTTAACTGAGCGATTAATTATGTACTTGCCGTAACAGACATTTAAACCAGATATCTAATACAGACTCACTGAAAAATCCAGCGGTACTAAAATGATGAACAAATCATGTGAACAGCCTTTTTCGATCAAAGACCGTTTGCATTCTTTTCTAATGCGCCAAGTCCTTTAGCATATGACTTTCTTACCTGAGTATTTGGGCTACTAATCAATGATTATATACTTTAGTTTTACGAAGTATATACTCTTAACTTGACAACACATATATTAGTATATTTTTATTGTTATGTCAATAATTTTTCGATTATTTTTCAATAAATTTTTTATAACAAAAAATACATTTTAAATTATCTAAAAAAGCCAACTATTGTTGAAATTACTGCTTTTTAGCCTTTGTATACATGTTTTTTAATTAATTCGTATTAAAAAAACATTATTTTAGGGTATACTTTTTGTATCCTTACTGGAATCTGTCGATAACTTTCCAACGCAAAGTTGCTTAATTTTGAGATTTTAAATATATTTAATTAACATATATTACCGTATAATAAATATTTTCCTTTTTAGCGCTGCGAGATATTCAAACGTATACAAAAGTTTCACGAAGTATATATCAGTATATTTATTATCAAGTCCTGCAATGAATTTTTCATGATAATACTAAATAAAGATTCCCAATAAAAAAGACACCACACGTAGCGATGCCTTTTCAAATGCTATATGTAATTTAAATTAAAATCAAATAGCCATGCTCTGAACAGTCCTACATTCTGCTGTTCAGCTTCAAATTAATTAAAGAAAGTCACGATATCCTCGACAGGTCTTCTGCCCGGACTCTTTGGTTCTCCCTCAGGAACGCCTATAGGGAACATGCACGCAAGAAACCAGCCTGGTCTTGTTTCATATCCGATCTCCTCGCGCACAAGCTCTTCTATGTCTTTGTGACACCAGCTCTGGCTTGTCATTATAGTTGTACCGTATCCCATTTCATTTAAAGTGAGCACACCGTTTTCAAGACACGCGCCGAGACTCATCATACCAGGATTCATAAGCTGCAGATCTTCCAGATCCTCTATAGGTCTGCCTACTGTCTTAAATTCCCTTGTAGCACCGTTAGGTATCCTTGTAGAAAATACCATGACAAGCACAGGAGCTTCAAATGAAAAAAGCGTAAACAATCTGATAAATTTTTCAAATCGCTTGGAAAGCTTTTCATTTACAACAGCGACTTCTGCAGAAAGCTCCTCCTGTCTCTTTTTTATAAGAGCAGAAAGTTTGTCCTTAAAATCCTGATTACGCACGATGACAAAGTGCCATGGCTGTTCATTTTCACTTGAAGGACCACGCCTTATAGCATCGATTATTTCCAGAACATCTTCATCAGGAACAGGCGTATCCTTAAACTTTCTGATGCTGTGGCGATTTTCTATCAATTCTTTCAGCGTCATAGGAATTCCTCCTTTCCGATCACTAAGTAATTCCGTATTAGCAGAATTATTTCGCGTCTATACCCTTCTTCATCGCATCTGAAGCAGTCTTAAACTCGATAAAGTCCTCATCATGCTTTCTTATAAATGCAGTATTTACTTCTGCATCCAAAAGTGGAATGATCGAATCATCAAAATTTGCAATAACATTGAGCTGGAATATATTAGACTTATCTCTGTCAGCCATATACTCCTTGCTCTCATCGCCCGCAAAGAATCTCCATCCTGAATCAGGGAAATTCTTAAACGGTTCTTCTCTATATACAAAGCAAGGCTTTTCGCCATCAATACTTATTCTGTCTGAAACAAAGCAGCCCTGCTCAGATTTTACAAGCGTTTTAAGGTTTTTAACGTCAAGTGTCGGGAAATATTCCTTCTTCTTGTACCAGTTGTATACACGCCATACGTGTACCGTATCATCATTGAAGAGTCTGTTTACTTTATCAAGCAGATAATCAAAGTTGCCTACAGCCTCATCCATGTTAAAATCAGAATTCTTATAAGCGATATATGTACCGCCTGCAACAACGCTGAGTGCATATTCCACCCAGTTATTGAAAGTCTTTAAAACAGGCTTTACTATATCTGCAAGCATTTTATTTGCAGTAGGTTCTTCGAAATAATCGCAGAATACCGCTTCTCTCATAATATCGATACCAAGTGACACATCCCATCCAAGGTATCCCTTAGGGCTGATCGCAGCCGAAAGCGCATCTGAAAATTCCTTACATTTCAGGAATTTCTCCTTTGATTTCGGAGACATTTTCTCCATATCATTTTTTATAGATTCAGTATCAACTGCGCTAAACTGCATAAACTGCCAGTGAGCACCGCGGAAACATGCTTTGCCTATGCTCTGAGTGGCAGAATCCGCATCATTAATACCGTAGTTTTCAATAAGATTTTTAGTAACTATATCCTGCGATGCTGACGCGCCTGTAGCATCCTGCAGAACAAGCTTCGTAAAATTATTACGATTTATAAGCGAATGTACGCCTGCAAGGAGAATATTGAATTCACTTGGATTTACATATTCAACTTCAGGATATATGTCACCTGTATTAGCTATAAATTCATCAACTTTTTTCTTGAAATAATCAATTTTTTCATTAATATTATCCATACAACTACCTCTTAGAAAAACACCTTAAAAGAAAGAGCCGCACAAACCGATTAATAATTAAATATTATTGAAAACAATTAACAACTAATAAATTATATGCACCTCATAATAACATGCAGAGGAAATATCTGCATACATATTATATAAGGGGCTGTTCCAAAATGCAACAGCCCCTTGATATTGATTAAACCAAATATGTTTGAAACTACTGAGTAATAGTAGCAGTCCAGCTTGGCATTGGGAACTTTTCTGGAACTTCCCAGTCGATCATATCGTGCATCCATTCTGCTCTCTGAACGAATACGTCGTGTGCCAGAGGTACAGGTGGGTGGCAGATCCAAGCAGGGTCAAATTCATTCTTAACCTTAAGCAGCCAGAGGTGATAGTTTGGACCATACTGAGGACCAGTAAGGAACAGTGGCTGGTGAGGGCCAAGGTGAGATGAATAGAAGTTGTTTTCGATATTCATCTTTGAAGTCTGGAGGAAGAATCTGTCTACGCCAGAAGTATCTTCGTCCTGATCCCAGTAGATAAGGAATTCTGAGTAACCCTGGTGGCCGTTTTCAAATAACTGGAACCAACCTGGATCTCCGAAGTCCGGGAACAGTGGTGGAGTGTATTCAGAAGCCTTGAGGGCAGCGAATGCTTCACCATGCTGAATTGACTGATTTAATGTTTCGATTACGAATTCTACTGATACGTAAGAACCAGTCATCAGCCACATGCCGGCAGAGTCGGCATTCTTGAGCCAAGATTCATCTGAAGCCTTAGTTCTTCTCTTCTTACCTTCGAGTTTTTCAAAGATATCGTCGAGAACTGCGAGTTCATAATCCATCTGTTCTTCGTTAGCGTAACCAACTACGAGTACTCTTACGAGGTGGAAGTTCTTAAGAGATTCTTCTGATTCCTTCAGCCATATATCCCAGAATTCTTCCTTATCTTCAGCCTTAGCGATAGCTCTCCAGAATACTGGAACCTTTGTGCAGGCAGCGCAGATCTCAGCAGCACCGATCTCGTACATAGCCTGTACCTGGTTAGCCTTAGTTGGAACCTGGAAGTTGATCCATCTGATTCTTCTTTCGTCGAGTGCGAGTGAAGTATTAGGAGCAACACCCTGTGGCTTAGGGCAATCCTGGATGAGTGGCAGGTACTTAACAGCCATTCTTGTTACAGTACCCATGCAACCTCTGAGTCCTGTGAAACCTCTGAGGATACCTCTGAGGTCAGGTCCTGGACCTTCGCCCCAGAATGGGTCGTCAGATGTAGCAAGTGAACCCATCTTTACCATTTCTCCATCTGGGAGAACGAGTTCAGTACCGAGGATTCTTCTGTGAGGCAGACCGATCTTCAGAGAGATTGGAGACCAACCATCACCGAGGAGGTTAGCGATAGCAGAGCACTGAGCACCACCACCACCGATTACGCCGTAGCATCCCTTGTTGAATGCTTCCTGCTGTAATGATGAGTAGATGATTCCAGGTCCGATATCAGCGAACATGTGCTTTTCATCCCAATTGAAGTACTGCATTCTCTTCATGTCGATGATAAGTTCGTCATCAACGTGGCAGTGAGTCTTAGGACCATAGAAACCTGTTGCATATGGAACGTAAGGTACGTTGTATCTTGCGCAGATCTTTACGATTCTCTGTAATTCATCA
>CAVGTL010000127.1:0-8312 GCA_963632005.1 Succinivibrio sp. | reverse complement strand
CAGTAGCGCTTATAATCCTCTTCCTTGCCGTACAGGGCGCGTGCGAGATCACGCTTCCGCAGTACACGGCTGATATCGTAGACGTCGGCGTTCAGAACAGCGATATGGCGTTCCTGAAGTCAGCAGGTCTTAAGATGGCAGGTATATCAGTCATAATGATGCTTGCGGCGTGCTGCTCGTCGTTCGTCGCTTCGAGAACGGGCGCAGCCATAGGTCGCGACCTGAGAAGCAGAGTATTCAAAAAAGTAGTGTCTTTTTCCGGCGCGGAAATAGATAAATTTTCTACGGCGTCGCTCATTACAAGATGCACGAACGACGTCCAGCAGATAATGATGGTCAGCATAATGCTCCTCAGAATGGTCCTGTACGCCCCTATAATCGGCGCGATAGGCATAGCAAAGGTAATAACGAGCCAGACAGGGCTGGCATGGATAATAGCTCTCGCAGTAGGCGCGATAGTCGCGCTCGTATTCACGCTAATGGGGCTCGCGCTGCCGAAATTCAAAATAATGCAGAAGCTCGTAGATAAGCTCAATCTTATCTCGCGTGAGATCCTGACAGGCATATCCGTAATAAGAGCGTTCAACCGTCAGGAGGAAGAAGAAAAGAGGTTTGAAGCGGCTAACCGTGACCTCATGAAGACTCAGCTCTTTGCAAACAGAGTCATGACTTTCATGATGCCTGCAATGATGATGATAATGAACTGCATCTCAGTGCTCGTAGTATGGGCGGGCGCAAAGAGCGTAGACGCCGGAAATATGCAGGTCGGCGACATGATAGCGTTCATAACTTACGCGATGCTCATCGTAATGGCGTTTATGATGATAACTATGATATCGATAATGCTCCCGAGAGCCGGCGTTGCAGCTGCTCGAATAGACGAAGTCCTCAATACGGAAGCGTCTATAAAGGATCCTGCGTCACCGCAGCATAACGATGATGAAAAATTCGAGGGCGAGATACGCTTCGAAAACGTTTCGTTTACTTATCCGGGCGCAGAGGAGCCTGTACTGTCTGATATAACGTTCACGGCAGAGGCTCACAAGACTACGGCGTTCATAGGAAGCACAGGCTCGGGAAAATCAACAGTAGTAAATCTTATCCCGCGCTTTTATGACGTAACAGGCGGGCGCATACTCATAGACGGCGTTGATATCAGGGATATAACGCAGAAAAAGCTGCGTTCAGCCATAGGCTTCGTTCCGCAGAAGGGAATACTTTTCTCGGGAACGATAGAGTCTAATTTGAAATATGCAGATGATAATATTTCAGATGAAACGATGAAGATGGCTGCAAGGACAGCGCAGGCGGCAGAGTTCATAGAAGCGAAGCCTTACGCATATGAAGCGCCTGTAGCTCAGAACGGCTCGAATGTTTCAGGCGGCCAGCGCCAGAGGCTTGCAATAGCGCGAGCTATAGCAAAGCAGCCGCAGATATACCTGTTTGACGACAGCTTTTCGGCGCTCGACTTTAAGACAGACGCTGCTCTGCGCCGCGCGCTCGCTGAGAACACTGCAAACGCTACAAATATAATAGTAGCGCAGCGCGTCAGCACGATAATGCACGCAGACAGGATAATCGTACTCGACGAGGGTAGAATAGTCGGCATCGGCACGCACGATGAATTGATGAAAAACTGCAGCGAATACAGAGAAATAGCTGAGTCACAGCTTTCAAAGGCAGAGCTGGAAGGGGGTGTCGCATAATGAAGGACGATACTTCAAGAAGACCGGCGCCGAGAAGAGGCAGAGGTCCGACTTTTGAAAAGCCGAAGGACTTCAAAGGCACATTTAAAAAGCTCCTGAAATACCTCGCGCAGTTCAAGATAGCCTGCGCCGTAGTAGTGATCGCTGCTCTGTTCAGCACGCTATTCAACGTAGTCGGCCCGAAGGTGCTCGGCATGGCGACTACAGAGCTTTACGCAGGCGTACAGAATAAGCTTCATGGAACGGGCGGCATAGAGTTCGGCGTTATAGGAAAGATACTCGCATTCTCGCTCGCTATATATCTCGCGAGCTCCGCATTTTCATTCATACAGGGCTGGCTCATGACGGGCATATCTCAGAAGATATGCTTCAGACTGAGAGCCGACATATCGGAAAAGATAGACCGCATGCCGATGAAATATTTCGAGTCGCATACGGTCGGCGAAGTACTTTCGAGGATAACTAACGATATAGATACGCTCGGCCAGGGGTTGAACCAGAGCATAACGCAGCTCATAACGTCTGTAGTTACTGTCCTGGGTATCATAATAGTAATGCTTACTATAAACCCGCTCCTGACTGTTATAGCGGTCCTCGTAGTTCCGCTGTCAGCGGCGCTCATGCTTGTAGTCATGAAAAAATCACAGCCGTATTTTAAGCGCCAACAGTCTTCGCTCGGTGAGATAAACGGCCAGATAGAAGAGACATTCAGCGGCCAGAACGTTGTAAAAGCGTTCAACCGTGAGGACGCAGTGGTAGCTGAGTTTGAAAAGACTAACTCAGAGCTTTATGAATCTGCGTGGAAATCGCAGTTCCTTTCGGGACTTATGCAGCCTGTAATGGTATTCGTAGGCAATATAGGCTACGCTGTAATAGCCGCGGCCGGCGCGGCACTTGCCATAAGGGGAACTATCAGGGTCGGAGACATTCAGGCATTCGTACAGTACGTAAAGAACCTGACGCAGCCTATAGCGATGCTCGCTCAGGTGTCAAACATGCTGCAGTCTATGGCTGCGGCTGCTGAGAGAGTTTTCGAGTTCCTGGACGAGGAGGAGGAAACGGCTGACGTTGCGGATCCTGCGTCTATAGACGACGTAAAGGGCGACGTGGAGTTCAGCCATGTAAGATTCGGCTACAATGATGAAAAAGTAGTAATAAAAGACTTTTCTTCCCATGTGTCTGCCGGGCAGACGGTAGCGATAGTAGGCCCTACAGGCGCTGGAAAGACTACTATAGTAAAGCTGTTAATGCGTTTCTATGACGTAAACGGTGGCAGCATAAAGGTAGACGGCACGGATATACGCAATTTCAGGCGCGCAGATCTGAGAAAGCTTTTCGGAATGGTGCTTCAGGATACGTGGCTCTTTAAGGGCTCTATAATGGAAAATATCCGCTACGGAAGGCTCGACGCTACAGATGAAGAGGTCATCGCGGCGGCAAAGGCTGCAAACGCGCACCATTTTATAAAGACGCTGCCGGGCGGCTATCAGATGGAGCTCAACGAAGAAGCGAGCAACGTATCTCAAGGTCAGAAGCAGCTTCTTACTATAGCCCGCGCGATACTTGCAGATAACAGGATAATGATACTCGACGAGGCGACGAGCTCTGTCGATACGAGGACAGAAACTCGTATCCAGCAGGCCATGAACCGCCTGATGGAAGGCCGCACGAGCTTCGTTATAGCGCATCGCTTATCTACGATACGTGACGCAGACCTCATACTCGTAATGCGCGAGGGCGACATAGTCGAGCAGGGAACTCATGACGAGCTGCTTGCGGCGAACGGCTTCTATGCAGACCTTTACAACTCGCAGTTTGAGGAAGTCGAAGAGTAATAAGTGACCGCGCGTGCGGTCGAAAGTATGAAATATTGGGAACAGAGAATAAAAAGAATTGAAATTAATGATTGCGGATGAATATATACTGCAATATACTGTGTAATTGTTTGTTAATAGAAAAATCGAATCGGAAGAAGGAAAAAAATCTATATGAAAGCAAGGATAGAGAGAATAGAGCTGCATGAGGAAAAGGGCGGTCCGCGCCTGACTCCTCAGACAGCCGAGGCGGTAGAATGCGGCGGTCTTGTGGGCGACCGCCACTGCCGCGATATCAATAAGCAGATATCTATAACGGGCGCTGACGTCCTCAAATGGATGGACGAGTGCGAGCAGCCGGGCATATGCTTTGAAAAGTTCGGTGCGAATCTCATTTTTGACACAATACCTGACGAAATGCTCGAAAAAGGTCTGCGCCTGCAGGTCGGCGAAACTGTAATAGACATACAGGATGTGCATAAAAAATGTCACGTTGACGACTGCAAGTATTTTGACGACGAGCAGATAGCGGGCTGCAAGCTCAGAAAGTACGTGATGTACGGCGAGTGCATAAGCGCCGGAAACATATCTGTCGGCGACGAGGTCACTATGCTGGAAAAGCGCAGCAGTTCGGGCGGCAGAAATACAGGTCTGACGCTTACGCCTAAAGAACGTGCGCTTGAAAAGTTCATGAAGGAAGTAAAAGCTGCAATAAAGCCTTCTACTGAGCTCGTCAGCTCTGCTGACGCACTGGGCCGTGTGGCTGCTGTGGGCGCGCGGGCGCGCTTCTCTTCGCCGCATTATGATTCGGCGGCTATGGACGGCATTGCTGTGAGGTCGTGCGACCTTCAGGGCGCGTCTTTGGAAACCCCTGTATTTCTGAAGCCGGGGGATTTCAAGCAGGTAAATACAGGAAATCAGGTAGAGCCGCCTTATGACGCGGTGGTAATGGCTGAAAATATTACTGAGCTGCTTGACGAGCGCGTGTGCGTTAAGTGCGAAACTGAAAAATGGCAGAATCTGCGCCGCGTCGGCGAGAATTTCGCTGAAGGCGAGGTCATAGTGCAGGCGGGCCATAAGATAATGCCTATGGATATATGCGCTCTCATAGAGGCGGGCATATTTGAGATAGAAGTGTTCAGAAAGCCGAGAGTAGCTATATTCCCGACGGGCGACGAGATAGTCGAGCCTGAGGACGCGATAGCGCCTGACGGAACGCTGCGCGACGGTGAGATAATAGACGCTAACTCAAGGATGTTCAGGGCTATGACGCTCGAGCAGGGCGCAGAGCCGCATCGTTTTCCTATCCTGCCTGATGACTACAACAGCATAAAGGACGCTGTAAGCGGCGCGGCTGAGGAATATGACGTGATAATAACGAACGCCGGAACGAGCGCAGGACTTAAAGACTATACTGTAAGGGTGTTAAACGAGCTCGGAAAGGTCGTAGTCCACGGCATAGCGATGAAGCCGGGCAAGCCGTGCATACTCGCTGTGGCTGGCGGAAAGCCTGTTATAGGGCTGCCGGGATATCCCGTAGCGGCGTATCTGGGCTTTAAGGAGTTCGTGACGCCTGTGCTCGAATATCTGAGCGGGCGCGACGTTGTGCGCGAGCCAAAGAAGGTAAAAGCGATACTCACGCAGGATGTAAGATCAGGCAAGCGCCAGAGCGAATTTATAAGAGTAAAGCTCGGACGGGATGAATATGGCCGTCTGACGGCCGAACCGCTCGGAAAGGGCTCAGCGTCGATGATGCTGCTCGTGAGAGGCGACGGACATTGCATCGCCCCGCAGCTCTGCCGGGAGATACCTGCGGGTACAGAAGTAGAAGTCGAGCTCTATCGTCCTGAAGAGGAGATAGAGGCGTTAAGAAATTAAAAAACGAAATTAAAAAACTGACCTTGGCGCTTTGCTCATACGCAGCGCCGGGGTCTTTTTGTATTTTTATTGCCGGATAGCAATATACTTCATTGATTTTAGCATCATTTTGTTATATAATTCTCGTTTGTTAAAAAAAATATTTAATGCGACATCAGGCGGCGCTGTCCGTATGGCGCTGCTTTTAAATACAAATTCTCACACTTTAACAGTTATTGCGAACGAGCCGGCGGGGCCGGCATCTTAAGGAGACATTCTCATTATGACAGATAATAATCTCAGAAACGTCGCTATCATAGCGCACGTTGACCACGGCAAGACTACGCTTGTTGACGAGATGCTCAAGCAGAGCGGCGTTTACCGTGAAAATCAGACTGTCGTTGAAAGAGTCATGGACTCAAACGACCTCGAACGCGAGCGTGGTATCACTATCCTCGCTAAGAACACTGCCGTTACTTACGGCGATGTAAAGATAAATATCGTAGATACACCGGGACACGCTGATTTCGGCGGCGAGGTAGAGCGTATACTCAAGATGGTAAACGGCGTTATCCTTCTGGTAGACGCTGCTGAAGGCCCTATGCCTCAGACTCGTTTCGTTTTATCAAAGGCTCTCGAGCTCGGCCACAAGGTGATCATACTCATAAATAAGATTGACAGACCCGACCGCCGTATCGACGAGGTAATAGACGAAGTACTCGAGCTCCTCATGGATCTCAACGCAAACGAAGAACAGCTCGACTCTCCTATACTCTTCTGCTCAGCAAGACAGGGTATCTGCTCAGAATCACAGGACGTTCAGGGTACAGACCTCAGACCGCTCTTTGAAGCGATCCTCAGACATATCCCTGCTCCTGAAGCTGATTACGACCAGCCGTTCCAGATGCTCGTTTCTTCTATAGACTACAACGAGTTCGTGGGACGTATCGCTATCGGACGCGTAGAGAGAGGCATCCTCAACCAGAACAGCGAGATAGTCGTTACTAACTACCACGACGGCACTACATCAAAGAAATCAAGAGCAGCAAATATATATGAATTTGACGGACTCACAAGAGTCCCTGTAACTGAAGCAAAGGCAGGAAACATCATAGCGCTTTCAGGTATCGGCGATATAACTATAGGCGATACTATATGCGCTCCTGAAGCTCCTGAAGCGCTTCCTTTCGTAAAGATATCAGCTCCTACAGTTGAAATGACTTTCTGCGTAAACGATTCTCCGTTCGCAGGCAAGGAAGGAAAGTACGTAACTTCAAGAAACCTGCGCGACAGACTCGACCGCGAGCTTCAGAAGGACGTTTCGCTCCGCGTTACAGAGACGGACTCTACAGACGCGTTTAACGTAGCGGGCCGCGGCGAGATGCACCTTTCTATATTGATGGAGAACATGAGAAGAGAAGGTTATGAATTCGCCGTATCACCACCGAGAGTACTCACTAAGGAGATCGACGGCGTTCTTAACGAGCCTATCGAAAGACTCGTAGTAGACGTTCCGGAGAACTCAGTAGGCTCAGTTATAGAAAAGATGGGTTCACGCAAGGCAGAAATGCTCCAGATGACACCTGTAGGCAACAGAATGAAAATAGAATTCCTCGTTCCTTCGCGCGGACTCTTCGGCTACAGAAATGAATTCCTCACTGACACTCGCGGTGAGGGCATCATGACTTCTGTATTTGAAAAGTACGCTCCGTTTAAGGGCGAGGTGACTCGCCGCAGCACAGGAAGCCTTGTTGCATTTGAAACAGGCGAATGCGCTGCTTACGGACTTTTCAACGCTCAGGACAGAGGCGCGCTCTTCGTTGAGCCTGGTGACCCTGTTTACGAGGGAATGGTAGTCGGCGTCGCTCCAAAGGCGGGCGATATCGACGTAAACGTATGCAAGAAGAAGAATCTTACAAATATGAGAGCGGCAGGAAGCGAAGAAGCGCTCAGACTCATCCCTGTAAGAAAGATGAGCCTCGAACAGTGCCTCGAATTCCTCGCTGACGACGAGCTTCTTGAAATAACTCCTGAAAGCCTTAGACTCAGAAAGAGCATCCTGAATAAAGAACAGCGCGCTAAACAGCGTTCAAGAATTGCAAAAGGTCAGGAATAATGTTACAATAGAGGCAGCACGGTCGTAAAAGGTCATGCTGCCTTTAATACTATATATATTATAAGTATACCCCGCAGGGCGCTGCACAGGAGAGAAAATGAAATTATTCACTATTTTAAACTCAACCGGTAGCAGACAGCTCGCCGCAGCGCATCCTGCTTTGAATGGCGAGCTTCTGGTACCATTTCAGCAGGTACAGGCCGGCAGGTCTGAACTGCAGTTATTTTAAGACTGGGGGTCTAGATTTGAAAATTCAGGAATCAGCCGAAAACTATCTCGAAACGATACTCATGCTTGGACAGTCAGGTCAGCCTGTACGCTCTATAGACATAGTAAATGAGCTTGGCTTCTCGAAGCCGAGCGTAAGCGTTGCCATGAAGAAGCTCCGTGAAAACGGCTACATAAACATGGACAACGACGGCCACATCACGCTTTCTGACACAGGCGCGGAGATAGCAGAAAAAATGTACGAGCGCCACACGCTTCTCAGCAGCTTTCTCATAAAGCTCGGCGTTGACGAAAAGATCGCCGTTGAGGACGCATGCCGCATCGAGCACGTTATCAGCCCTGAAACATTCCAGAAGCTCAAGGAGCACGTTGACGAGCACACTAAATAATACAGTAATGAATTTCTTAAAACGACCTGCATATCTGATGTAAGGTCGTTTTTTTCGCCCGCCAGGCGGGCCCACGCATATGAAAATTATACTTATAAAAAATATACGATCAGGATCACACGCAGAAACGCCCCTTCGGCATTACATCGAAAGGGCGTTTCTTTTATGGGTATGAGGTCTTTACAACGCGGATGTTCCGCAG
>CAVGTL010000126.1:0-8422 GCA_963632005.1 Succinivibrio sp. | reverse complement strand
GTTGATTATGAGAAATCTCCCATTTTAATTTGCACTAAATCTTGACATAGGACCACTTCGAGCATTATCTTTTTATCATATTCGGTTGATTCGCCGATCAATTTTATGATATCCACATTATCAACTCCTTATGCATTTACAGTATCAAAATAATTAATAGAACATACGATTACATTTCATGCACTTAAGATCACTTAACTACACGTTATTTTACACCATTATGAGTTGAATTTCAACATATATTTTTAAAATATATGTTCGTGCTTCGTTATTTTACATCAATCACTTGACGATTTAATAAATTTTAAGAAATTCTCGCCTTTTTCACATGGTATGCTGTAAATATCGACCGCGGTGACGCGGGGATAATCTGCGTTTCTTATTAATTATTATTGGAGTTTCATACGAAGGGGGAATAATTATGGTAAAAACAAACAAGAAATTCACTATTTTTACAGCGCTGGCGGCGTTATGTATTTTTGTATTTACAGGATGCGGCTCGGAAAGCCCGCTTTCAGATGTTGAAAAGGCTACGGGGCTTGATATTGGTAGTGCTTCGGTGATCGAGTCAACAGATTCTCACGACAATTTTCTCGGAGACGGCACGCTTTTCATAAGCGCTGACTGCTCAAACGCTCCGCTTACAGACCAGATAAAAGCTGCAACGAATAATAACTCAGGCTGGCGTGAGCTCCCGCTCACCGACACGCTGGCGCAGCGTATGATCGGCTATACTGACTCCAACGGTCAGACGTACGGACCGACATTTTCTATAGATAATTCAGGCGAACCTATGTTTCCTGACATAGAAAACGGCTACTGGTTCTTACTCGACAGGAGCAGCAACGGTAGTTCAGACCTCGGATCCGGCGACGGATCATCCGATGCAGAAGGCATTAATGCATCTCACTTTTCCAATTTTACGTTTGCAATGTATGACACTGATAATGACATGCTTTATTACTGCGAGATAGATACATAACAGTCGGTCAGATCATCACAAAAATTCAGCGGGTGGACAGCTCCACCCGCTTTTATCATTCATGTATTGTATTAGAATGTCAGGCTGTCCGGATTTAACAGAAAATATTTCATTCCCATTATTACAAACCCCTCTTCATTCCTCCATGGCTTTTTCGTACCGTTTACTATTACGATCTTTTTAAAAGAGTCCGGTATATTTCTGAAGGAATTGAATTCCTGTGTCTGCTTTTCTTTGGATGTCATATCATAGGCGACTTGGATGTAATATCTCTGATTTCCGAGATTTACTACAAAATCTACTTCAAACTGCTTATGCACACGTTTGCCTTCTTTGTCATTTGCATATACATCTACTACACCTACATCAACATTGTATCCACGGACCAGAAGCTCGTTATAAACGATATTTTTCATTATATGAGTAGGCTCCTGCTGTCTGAAATTAAGGACCGCATTTCTTATGCCGAGGTCTGTAAAATAATATTTCAGATTAGCACCTATATATTTCCTGCCCTTGATATCATAACGGTTTGCTTTTGATATCAGAAATGCCTCGGCCAGATAGTCTATATGCAGTGATATTGTTTTATTTGAATAGTTCATCTGACGCTCGCTGCTGAATGTATTTGATATCTTTGACGGATTCGTAGGAGCGCCTATTGCTGAGGCCAGCACGCTTACAAGAATATTTATTTCATCAACACTCTTTATATTATTTCTTTCTATGACATCCTTTAAATATACATTTGTAAATATATTTTTCAGATAATCAGATCTATGCTGTTCATTTTTTAAAAGGACTGTCTGAGGGAGTCCGCCGTAAGTCATGTATTCATCCCACGCATCGTCAAAATCACCGTCGTAGCAAGATGAATAATAAGAATAAAATTCAGCAAATGACAAAGGATATATCCTTACTTCATCGCCTCTTCCCCTGAATTCTGTAACTATGTCGCTTGAGAGAAATCTGGAATTACTTCCTGTAACATACACATCAATATTATTTATGCGCAGCAGACTGTTGAGGACCTCTTCAAATCTCGGCATGAACTGTACTTCATCAAGCAGCAGATAATATCTGCCGTCATCTTTCATAGCGTCTTTAATATATTTATAGCAGACCTTAGGATCTCTGAGCTCCTCATTTTCTATGCCGTCTAAAGCGATCTCTATGATATGTTCTTTATTTGTTCCTGTTTCCAGCAAATAATTTTTAAAAATATTAAAAAGCAGAAATGATTTGCCGCATCTGCGTATGCCTGTAATGACTTTTATCATTCCGTTGTCTTTTCGCTCTATCAGCCTGTTCAGATAAGTATCTCTTTTTATTTCCATCATTTTCACCTTATTTGCATTTAACACTTGCACACTTTTAATATTAACTGTGAGCCGTTATGAACTCCGCTCCGTTTTAAATATCTTATCATATATTATCCGCATTTCAAATATTCTATTCCTGTTTTTCGTGTATTGCACGATTTTCAGGAGTGACAACACAGCGCATCTCGTCAACATACAGCTATCTGTAATACCTTATGATCACCTGCGTTCCGCTGCCGGGAATGCTTTCGTCCGAATCAACTATAACGATGCCGCCGTCCCGGCGGACAACTGCGTCGGCGAGCGACAATCCTATACCGACGCTGTCTGAGGCTGACGACGCTCCGCGGTAAAATCGCGTGAACATATTCTTTCGGTCAGCGGCGCTTACGGGGTCGCCGTCGTTTTTTACCGTTATCTCGGCGTACAGCTCGCAGTCGCTGCATTCCACTGTCACTTTTGACTCGGCGTGCTCGACTGCGTTTTTTATTATATTCGTCACCGCTTCGGTCTGCCAGTTTTTGTCGCATACTATAACAGGCGGCTTCTCAACAGACTGCTTTTGACCTTCAAAGCTCAGTGCGCCTGCTGCATCAAGCGTTATACCGCGCAGCTCGCAAAGTGCTGACACGCTTCCTGCCGCGTCAGCTACGATGTCGCGCAGGCTCGTATTTTCATGCGCGAACTCTATCACGTCGGCGTCGAGCCGCGAAAGCTTCAGAAGCGTCTGTATCATGACATTCATATGCTCAACGTCGCGTCTTGCTCTGCGGAGCAGCTTTTCCCGCGCGGGCGCGGCCATGTTCGGGTATTCTTCCAGATTTTCCAGATTTATTGCAATAGATGTAAGCGGAGTCTTTATCTGGTGTGATATGTCCGAGAGATGGTCCTTGAGCATCAGCTTATCACTGCGGGAATTTTCGGCCGCCTCTCGCAGCATTATCGCAGTCTTGTACACCTCGCTCTTGAGTATGGACATCTTGCCCTCCTCGCTGTCGGCGATAATGAAGCTGTAGTCGCCGTTATTCACCCTCTTCAGATAATCAGCCGTCTCTCGTATCTGCCTGCTATCGTCGCGCCTGCGCCACAATGCGTAAACAAGCGCTCCCGCAGCGGCCGCCGCAAGCAGCATGATCTCGATTCCTGCAAAGAGCGTTTCCGTCCGGTCGTTCTCAATGATAACTCCTGACTTTTCTATATCTATACCGTATCTGACGAAAAAGCCATTACCGTTATTTACATCATATCCGTCCTTCCCGTCGATAACAGCCATTATCTCCGACCCAGTCACATCCGGGCAGCGCTCTGCCGCAAACTCGCATACATCCTCAAGCTTTTTATTAAAGTTTACCGTAATAGCATGATACTGCCACGCGCATACAGCCGCCATCATTATAAATATCAACACAGTCCAGCACGCGAGCGCCGCAGCCGCCGTCTTTCTTTTATTTCCAATATTTCCTGCCATTTTTATCTTCCCCTCCGGCGCATGTGTCTATCCTGTAACCGACACCCTTTACAGTTTTGATAATATCCGCGCCGAGCTTTTCTCTTATGCGCTTTATATACACCGTTACGGTGTGGTCGAAAATATCATTTCCTGTAGCTTCCCACACGAGCTGTATAACGGCGCTGCGCGGTACTGCCCTGTCGTGATTTTCAAAAAGCAATTTCAGTATTTTAAGCTCGAGACCCGAAAGCGCGACCGGCGCACCGCTGTTTTTTACTTCCATTTTTTCCATGTCGAACTCGACCGCGCCCGACCTTATTACATGCCTGAGTGCGTCGCCGCCACTTGCACCGCGTCCGCCGTGTCCTGAGCTGCCGACAGCGCGGCGGCGCGCAAGCGCCCTGTTCACGCGCGCCATCAGCTCCCTGACTGAAAACGGCTTAGTTATATAGTCCTCCGCGCCGAGCTCCAGACCGTCAACGATATCATTTTCATTGTCGCGCGCCGTCAGAAATATCGTCGGTATATCAAGAGGCGCTAAAACATTTCTGTAAAACTCGAACCCGTCGCCGTCCGGGAGCATGACGTCAAGCAGCACAAGACCGGGAGCCTCGCGTTTCACGATGCTCCCGGCCTCACTTATGCTCCCGGCTGTTATAAGGCTGCGCCCCGCCTGCTCAAAAGCGAAGCGCAGTCCTTCTGTTATACCTTCATTATCCTCGACAAGCAGGATGATTTGATCGTGTACTGTGTGTACTGTATTTTCATATACCGTATTTCCGTAAATTTTATTTTCCATATGCGCCGTATCCTCCGCGTACGCGCCCCGCCCCGTTTCTCTGGAGAGGGGCTGTATTTCCCGCAGCCGGGGCTGCGCTACATGTTTTCATTCTTTATCGCTTCTATTATATTATCTCTGCTTATCTTTGTCAGCGACATTCTCATTATGAGCCATATCACGGCGATCACCGCAACGGCGCACCCCGCGCACGCTGCAACAGGAGGTCTGTAGGCTACGGCCGTACCGCTGTTATTCTGGATAACGCACATGATATATGACAGCGCCAGCCCGACAGGTATGCCTACTATGAGCGATTTCAGGCTTATGAAGAGGCTTTCGAGCCTTATCATTTTTATAAACTGCCCGCGCGTCATGCCGGTGCTTCGAAGCGTCGCAAACTCTCGCCGTCTAAGCTCCATGCCCGTTCCGAGCGTATTTACGATGTTAGTTATGCCTATCAGCGCGATCACTGCGATAAACCCGTAAGTAAATATCGCAAGCAGCGTATAAAGCGATCTCACGCTCTTCATCGACTTATCGACATTTTTCACCTGAAAGCTGTAGCTATCCCACTCAGAGCTCTTTAAAAATTCACTTTCCAGCCTGTCCTGCAGCTCGTCGGCATCCTGCGCCATGCAGCAAATGTCCTGATGCATCCGCAGCCCGCTTCCTTCATCGCCCAGTCCGAGCGAATCAAACATATCGCTGTTAATAATAACATATACTATCCCGTACGAATTCTTAAAGCCCATCGGCCTCTCGCGCGTCACCGCGCCCACAGTCACATTGTATAACGGACCGTGCTCCGAATTCTCAGTCAGATCATAGAAGCTCAGCTCGTCGCCCGCTTTTACATCAAGCACATCCGTTTCGACATTATGCGCCGTACCATCGTTATCCTCAAAATTTACGATATCATTATTTACGATAACAGCTCCGGCGTTTTCATCCGCCATGCCGATGCTTTCTGTATACTTTTTAAAGCTGTTATTATCTATCGCCGCTATCGCAAGCGCCGTGCTGCTCTGATCTTCACTGCTCTGCGCGATGTAATTTCTGTATTTTTCTGTCAGGCGGTCGTTGTCCATATTCATGTATACGACAGTCGATACCGTAAATTCATCCGTGTTGTCAACATTTCTGAACTCTTTCGCCACAGCCTCATTATCGGCGGCGTTGTCCATTACTACATCTATATTATAGTCAGCCTCGCCCGCATCGATCTCGACCATGCGCATGCCGACAGACATAAAATACGAGACTGATATGAACGCTACCGTGCAGATCATTACAGAAACGATAGTCGTCCTGTACTTTCGGCTGTTTCGCTTCATATTTTTGTAAGCGAGCGCGCCGCTTATGCCCCACACGCGATTTATAATACGCGGCGTTCTGAGCTTGCCCGGCTTTACTTTTATTTCATTTCTGTTTCTGATAGCGTCAAGCGGAGTAGCCTTTGCAGCCCTGCGCGCGCTTCCCATCGCCGACAGATAAACAGTGAGCGCCCCGAGCACCGCTGATGCGGCAAGCATTATTACAGAAACATGAAATACGAGGCTCATGTTGTTTTCCTCGTTAAAAAGCATAACATTACATATTTTTATAAGTATAAATGCCGCAAGCAGCCCAGATATCATTCCCGTAGGTATTCCTGCCGCGCCCAGTATGAACGCTTCCGTGCGGACGCTCTTTTTTATCTGCTTTTTTGTCGCTCCTATGCTTGCGAGCATGCCGTACTGCCTTGTTTTTTCAGATATGGATATGTCAAAGCCGTTTTTGATGCAGTACACGGAAGTCAGGATTATTATGACCGCCACTATACCCGCAAGCGCCGCTACAGTCTTTAACGTATGATCGAGCGGCCACAGGCTCTCGTAGCCTATGAGCCAAGAGTTTTCATTTGCGATATACGGAGCCGCGGAAAGCTCCTTCGAAAGCTCCGCTGTTTCTGCCTCCGTAAGCGGTTCCGACTCCATAAGCGTCTGATCGAATGCTCTTTCATAAAGCCCTGCATTAATGCCGAGTATACCGGCTGTGACCGCCAGGCGGTCCCTCAGTCCTGCATTCGTATATCTTACAAACGCTGAAACGGTGTCACCGGCGGCCTTCGCCGCTTTTTTGCATGAGTCCTCGTATGTCACGAACGTATATCCCGGAGCATGCGAGTCCTCTATATTTATCCCCGGGCGCTGAAATATGCCTGTTATCGTATACGTTCTGCTCTGCGTATCAGTGAGATATTCTCCGTCGCCTTCATAAGGCGCGAGCTGACCGAGCGTATCGCCCGACCCTTTATCAACGCGCTTTCCTACATCGAGCGTTATCGTATCGCCGACGTTATACGATACTCGCCCTAATGTCTTAAGCTCGCGCGATATCGCTATCTCATTTTCTTTTTCAGGCATGCGCCCCTCCGCGAGCCTGAGGCGCGCTCCCGACATTGCATTCGCATCCATCCCCGCTATGAACACATACGGCTTCGTGTCGTCGCTTGCGTTCTTTACGCGCGCATAGCCGATATTGTCTATTGCGAACACGTTTTCTACAGCTCGGTTGCTCTCAAGGCTGTTCAGATCATCTGTACTCATATCGGAAAACGCATAATGAAAATCGCCGTTTCTGTTCTTTTCAAATTCGATCAGGCTCACTCTGAAGCTCGACACGAGCGACGCAAGCGCCGACAGCAGCGCCGTTGACAGGATTATAGCTATTATCATGACGGCGGTGCGTTTTTTGTTGAGCCTGAGGTTTTTTAAAACAAAGCTTTTTATCATACTCATTTTACTCACGCTCACCTCACTCTGCCGTCCTCTATCACTATCATTCTGTCAGCTTCCTTTGCGAGCTCCATATTATGCGTTATCATTATTATAGTCTGCTTGAGCTCCCGGTTCGATCTTCTCAGAAGCGCCATTATCTCGCCGCTCGACTTCGAATCAAGGTTTCCTGTCGGCTCGTCGGCGAGCAGAAGCGACGGGCGCGTGATCAGCGCTCTGCCTATCGAAGTCCTCTGCTGCTGACCGCCCGAAAGCTCGTTAGGCAGGTGGAGCCTGCGCTCCTCAAGTCCGAGCCTTTTAAGCATTTCGTCCATCTCGCCCTTATCGACTTTTCTGCCGTCAAGCTCCATAGGCACTGCTATATTCTCTTCTACGTTCAGTATAGGTATGAGGTTATAGAACTGGTAAACTATTCCTATATGCCTTCTCCTGAATATAGTCAGGCTGTCGTCGTCCAGATCAAATATATCCGTCCCGTCGATAAAGACCCTGCCGCCGCTCGGCCTGTCAACTCCGCCGAGCATATGAAGGAGCGTAGACTTCCCGGAGCCGCTCGCTCCCACTATCGCTACAAATTCCCCCTTTTCGACTGACAGCGACACGTCATCAAGCGCCGTGACCCTGTTTTCGCCCTCTCCGTACACCTTTGAAAGGTGCTCCGTTCTCAGTAATTCCATTTTTGTCTTCCCCTTTTGTTATGATGTTGTTTGACTTTTATATGACCGGTCTATGGTATTAATATATCCTATCCAAAGTTACAGCGGGGTTACTGTGATGAAAAAATGTCGATACGGCAGTAATATTTTTATGCCCTAATGAAAAAACTTAAGGGCGCGCGCGCCTGGCGCGCAAGCCCATAAAAACAGCGCGGCAATTTCCCGCTTTGCCGCGCTGTTACACATTCATATATTTTCTTTTACTTAACAAACCGGAATTTGTCAGCAGTTTATCTATAATGCATAATTTGCTGACTTTTCGAACTCTGCCCTGTCAGCACTTTATCTGCATCACTTTATTTGCTGACTTTTTAGCTTTTGCTTTGTCAGCACTTTATATCTAATGTGCCGATTGATAACTTTTCAAACTCCGCCTTGTCAGCACTTTATATAC
>CAVGTL010000125.1:0-8596 GCA_963632005.1 Succinivibrio sp. | reverse complement strand
GAAATTGCCGCTTTCGGCATTTGCTTTTTTTGGGTATTGACATTGACGTTAGGGCAGATAGATATAATATTATTGGTTCTGTTATGAAGTAACAGGATACTCAATATACAGTAAAAATTTTAAAATATAAGGAGAAAAGTATGGGTTACACATCATCTGTAATGACAGAGCGTTTGAAGGATCTTAAAGCAAACTTTCTTAAGGCTGTTCCGAGCATAACTATCGGCAGAGCAGTCGCGTATACAGAGGTCGCTGAGCAGTTTCCCGACATACCGAGAAACCTCAGAAGAGCAAAGGGTTTTCGCAGAGCGTGCGAGACTGCGCCGCTCCTGATACAGGACGGCGAGCTTATAGTCGGCCATCCGTGCGGAAAGCCGCGTGCAGGAGCTTTTTCGCCTGATACAGCCTGGGAATGGGTGCGTGATGAGCTCGACACTATAGGCACGAGACCGCAGGATCCTTATTACATAAGCGAAGAAGACAAGAAGGTCATGCGCGAAAAGATATTCCCGTTCTGGGAAGGCAAGTCGCTTGCAGAGGCATGTGAGAAGGAGCTGCGCGAGGCAGGCATTTGGGAGTACGGCGCTGAGGCTGCCATTACAGATCTGACATATCATGTAACGAGCGGCGGCGGTGACTCCAGCCCGGGATATGACATCATACTTTTCAAAAAAGGAATAAACGGTATAAAGAAAGAAGCAGAGGAGCATCTGGCGGCGCTTTCTGCCGATGACGCTGATTACGAAAAGAGAAAGGCGTTTTATGAAGCTTCAATAGAAACATGTGAGGGCGTGCTCATATATGCTGATCGCCTGGCTGACTACGCTGAGGAGCTCGCTGCTAAGGAAAGCGACGCTGAAAGAAAGGATGAGCTTCTGAAGATAGCCGAAGTAAACAGAAAGGTGCCTGCTGAGCCGCCTCAGACTTTCTGGGAAGCGCTCCAGTCTGTATGGACTATACAGTCGCTTTTCTCAATAGAAGAAAACCAGTGCAGCACATCGCTCGGACGTGTGGATCAGTACATGCTGCCTTGCTACGAGCATGATATCGAAACAGGCGCGCTCACAGAGCAGCAGGCGTTTGAGCTCATGGGCTGCTTCCTCATAAAGTGCTCTGAAGTAATATGGTACACGCCTGAAGCTACAGCTACGTACTTTGCGGGCTATATGCCGTTCATAAACATGTGCGTAGGCGGTCTGAAGCGCGATGGCGGCGACGGCGTAAACGACCTTACGTATCTGGTAATGGACGCTGTAAAGCAGGTAAAGGTATACCAGCCGACTCTTGCGTGCAGGATACACAACCTTTCGCCTGAACGTTATCTTAATGAAGTTGTAGACCTCGTGAGAGCAGGCGGCGGCATGCCGGCGTGCCATTTCGATGACGCTCACGAAAAGATGATGCTCAGAAAGGGCTACAGCTTTGAGGATGCGCGCGACTACAGCCTTATGGGATGCGTTGAGCCGCAGAAGAGCGGACGCGTTCACCAGTGGACTGCGGGCGGCTTTACTCAGTGGCCGATCTGTATAGAGCTTGCCATGAACAACGGCGTGCTCAAGAGCTACGGAGACAAGCAGTGGCTCGCTACAGGCGAGATAGATGACTTTAAGACATGGGAGGATTTCGAGGGCGCTGTAAAGAAGCAGCTCGACTATCTCATAGACATGAACTGCAGAGGTACGACTATCATAGAGCGCGTGTTCCGCGACGAAACTCCTTCAAACTATATGTCGCTCTTTATGGACGGCTGCATGGAAAAGGGTCTCGACGTTATGGACGGCGGCGCAGTTCTGTACGAGGGTCCGGGAACTATATTCGCAGGCCTCGGCACTTATGCGGACAGTATGGCTGCTATAAAGAAGCTCGTTTACGATGACAGAAAATATACTTTACAGCAGATAAAGGAAGCTATGGATGCTGACTGGAAGGGGTATGACGCAATCCACCGCGACTGCCTGAACGCTCCTAAATACGGAAATGATATCGACTACGTAGACCTTATCGCAAAGGATATCGTTGACTATACAGAAAAGAAGATGAACTCTTATCCGTCGCTTTACGCGCGCCAGATACACGGTACTCTCTCACAGTCGTTCAACACTCCGCTCGGCGGTATGGTAGGCGCTACGCCTGACGGACGTGCAGCTTACGCTCCGCTCTCAGATGCGATGAGCCCTACACAGGGCGCAGACAAGAACGGCCCTACAGCAGTTATAAAGTCTGTATCAAAGATAAACGTAGAGTCTATGAGCCTCGGCATGGCGCACAATTTCAAGTTCAGCGAGAACTTCCTTGCTTCTCCTGAAGGAAGGAACGCACTGAAGGTCCTGCTCAAGACATCTTCAGTAATGGGTAACGGCGAGATGCAGTTCATCTGCGTTGAAAACGATACTCTTATAGACGCTCAGAAGCATCCTGAGGATCACAGAGACCTGATCGTTCGAGTAGCGGGATACTGCGCTTACTTCGTAGAGCTCTGCGAGGACGTACAGAACGAGATCATCAGCAGGACTGTTATCGACAGGTAATATATACTGATAAAATTTGATATTTTAAATATGCGATGAATGAATGATGACCGACGCCGCCTTAATATCAGCAGGGCGGCGCCGGTCATACTGCGTTACGTGGGCGCGCCGGGCGCGCGAGCAGTCAGAGGCCATTATTCGTATAGGAAAAATATAATGTGCATACTATTGACATACTTATGATGTATGTGCTAATATCAGTACAGGATGCAGACGGAATTATCTACTGTCTGCATAAAAAAATGTTACTGGGTTAGTTAATACTAACTAAATCGCAGGAGGATTCTTTCTGCAAAAAATTTTTGCCAACAGGTTAGTGAATACTAACCTATGGAACGATCAAGGAGGGAATGTTTTGAAAAGAAGGAAAAGCAGGATCATTGCATGGATAGCTGCGGCTGCGATGGCGTTGTCTATGACGCCTTCTATGGCGTTTGCCGAGTCATCGTCTGCGTTTGCGGGTGGCAGCGGTACGGAGAGCGATCCGTATGTGATAAAGACGGCGGAGCAGCTTGCTGCTGTAGCGGGCGATCTCGACGCTCATTATGTGCTCGACAGTGATATCGACCTTTCATCTTACGGAGCATGGACGCCTGTCGGCGCGTTTGAAAACACGAACGGCGACGGCGAAACGCCTGATGAGTCAAAAGCGTTTTCGGGCGTGTTTGACGGAAAAGGTCATAAGATAACCGGCATAAATGTAGACGGAATGATGACAGCGGGTCTTTTCGGCGTCACCGCCGGAGCAGAGATAAAGGACCTCAGCCTTGAAAACGTCTCTGTAAAGGGAACTTGTATGGTCGGCGCTGCTGTAGGGTATGCGTTTGAAAGTAGTATAAATAATGTTGATATAACGGGCGATAACAATAAACTCGAAGGAAAGCTCTCTGAAAACGACGCTTTCGGACCGGGCAGCGGAATTACAGCGCCTAACATGATAGCGTTAGTTACAGGCGCGGGTATGGACTCCGAGTTCAACGACTGCGATGTAGAGAGTGCGAAGGTAGTAGTAGAAACAAAGTCTGAGGCGTCGGCGTATACAGAAAATGTTCACGATGTCGGCATACTCGGCGGCGGCTTTGAGGGCTGCAGGCTCTACAATTGTACCGTTAAAAACAGCAGCATCAATGTTGATGACGGTCCGTATGTTTACGGCATAGGCGGTCTTTCGGGATGCGCGGTATCTGCTCCATATGTAACGGGCTGCAAAACTGAAAACGTGTCAGTATCAGTAAACGGTCAGCATGCGTATCTCATAGGAGGAATGCTGGGTTACACGGGAACGACGGGAAATGCAGATGCTACAAATGTAAATATATGCAGCGCCGGCGGCAGCGTTACTGTAGGCTCTGATGCGGAACGTATCGGAAAGCTTATCGGCGGCGGATATTACATAGAAAGCACGAAAGCGTTTTTCCCTGTACCTTCTCGTTATGATATAAACGAATCGAGTGCAGATGTCACTGTAACAGGCAAGAGTGATGCGGGAATGGCGGGATATACTACAGAGCTTGACACAATAAACGGTATAAAGGGCGATGTTAAAGTATTTGCGGGAGGCGACGGCTCAGCGTCATCACCGTATATTATTACAACGCCTGAAGCGCTTTACTCTGTACGTTATGCTCCATCGGCAAATTATAAGCTGGGAGATGATATCGACCTCGATATGTTTAACGCTGACATGGGAGCGTACGTTTATCACGGTTGGCTCCCTATAGGCACAGTCGATTTTTCGGAAGGCTATGATAACCCTGATATGTCAATGATATTCAGCGGAAACTTCGACGGTGACGGTCATACAGTTTCTAATATAATTGTTGACGTTATGCCTGACAGCGTAGGCATGATGATATCAGGCGGTCTTTTCGGATATACGATGGACATGACTGGAAGCGGAGCAAACATCCATGACCTCACAGTAAAGGATGTCTCTGTAAATGTTGACGAGAGCATGGTGACTGACGAATACGGCTCGATGGCGACAGGCGGAGTGATCGGCTATGCAATGAACGGCGGAAGCGTTACGAATATAACTCTTACGGCGAGCGAAGGCAAGCGCAATACGGTATCGGGAAGCAACTGCGTCGGCGCGATCATCGGCGGAAGCTCGTCTGTAAACATTGCGAATTGCAGGTCTGAAAAAACAGATATAAATGTCCTCGGAAATAATAAATTCGATAACGGCAGGATAATACAGTACGATATGGCAGAGTGCGGCGGCGGTATCGTAGGCGGCGGCTTTGGCGGCACGATAAAAGGCTGTACTGTAAATGACGTAAATATAAACGCTGAAGGAAACGAGCCTGTAGGACTCGGCGGCCTGTGCGGAAGCGGTCAGATCATGACTGAGATAAGCGGAAACAGCGTAAATGCCAGCATAAATGCGCCTAAGGGCGGGCATGCGATAGGCGGTCTGTGCGGCTATACAGGAAACGGAACTCAACCGACCGGAGATGTAAACAGTGATCTGGCTGCTCCGACATCTGTTACGGGAAATACTGTAAATGTATCTGTAAACGCGCCGGGCGCGACACACGTAGGCGGAATTATCGGAACCGGAATGTATTACCTGGGAATGGAGCATCGCTTCAACGCATCAGCCAATACGATATCGGGAAGCATAACTGCGGGAACAGATGAAAGCTCTGCATACGGCTTGTCAGCGCCGGGCGCTGTAGCAGGACGCGCAGTAGGATGCACGATAGGCACTAATGATACAGATGGACTTACAATAAATGGTAATAAAGCTTCTGCCGTTACCGGCACTACATCGATGATGTACGAAAGCTCAGACCAGTATGATGATAAAGACAGCGGCAGCCTGATAAGCGCTATTTCGGAAGAATATCAGCAGCTTTTTACAGGCGCGACATTTAACAGCGAATACGATCATTACTGGCATGACTACAGCGCTGCCGTCATAGGTACCGGAAAGACATTCGGACAGACAGACGACAGTACAGATGCAGATATACTTGCAGCAGTAATGAAGCAGAGCATAGGCGGAAGTGAAGCAGATTTTAACGCAGGAGCTCTTCAGGATCAGTTCTTCTGTGATTTCAGAACTATTGACGGAAAGAAGCTTGACAGACTTGTATTTAACGGAACGCAGATATCAGGATATGATGCTGATGGCGCGGAGCTGTTCTCGCATGCGTATCGTTACATAGGGATGGCTGACATCTGCATGGGTGATCAGCCTGTAATGGAAGATTTTACTATATTAAAGAGCCTTGACGAAAATTCAGGCGAATACACGTATTTCTTTATGTCGCCTGACACTCCGGACGAGACATTCCATATAGAGTTCCGTTACGGCAGCAGTCTCGACGACCTTAAAAAATACGCTGAAGGAAACTATGCTAACTGGATGGCGGCAGGCATACCTGTAAGCGCTCTCTCAGAAAAGAGTGAAGCTGCTATAGAAAAGGTGATATCACTTTTCTGCGTTGAAAATGCAGTAGGAAATGATTTTGACGGCGACGGACAGCCTGACGCGAGAACGGCTTCATCGCTCAGCCAGTTAAGCGACCTTATCGGTACATGGGACTGCAATGTAAGCGATTATCCTGAAGCAGAGGAATACGGCATAACAGGTATGTACTGCGTTCTTGACGCAGAAGGTCACGGTAAGACATTCGTGCGCTTAAAGGGCTCGAGTCAGTACGTACAGTCTGCTGAGTATGATTATTATGCTTACGATAACGATCCTAACGGCGCATCAGGCGTTTACGTTCCTTATACAGAGGGTGAGACTCCTGTAGGCGGGCGTTACGAGGTCATCGGCAATATGCTTAAATTTACGACTCTTGACGGTGAGACTATATCATACACAAAGAGATCGACAGGCGGAAGTTCGTCAAGCGGAAGACCTTCAGGATCAGGAAATTCCAACACAGGAAATACTGCCGATCCGGGTCAGGATGGCAATACCGCTTCAAACGGAAGCTTCACTGACGTAAGTGCGAACGCATATTATACTGACGCTGTAAAGTGGGCGGTAGAAAAGAAAATAACGAGCGGAACGTCAGCGACGACATTCTCGCCTGATGCGAGCTGCACAAGAGCGCAGATAGTAACATTCCTGTGGAGAAATGCAGGAAGCCCCGCAGTAACGGGCTCAGCGTCAAAATTCACAGACGTCGCATCTGACGCGTATTACGCTGACGCTGTAGCGTGGGCGGTAGAGAATGGAATAACGAGCGGAACATCGGCTGAGACATTCTCGCCTGACGCTACATGCACGAGAGCACAGATAGTAACGTTCCTCTGGAGAGCGGCAGGAAGCCCTGTAGCTACCGTAACTGCTCAGCAGTTTAGCGATATACAGGCGGATGCTTATTATGCGGCAGCTGCGGCATGGGCAGTAGAGAAGGGAATAACGAGCGGAACATCAGCTACAGCATTCTCTCCTGAAAGCGCATGCACGAGAGCTCAGAGCGTGACGTTCATATACAGAGCGTATAAATAACAGTAAAACAGGAAAAAAGCTCCTTATAAATAGTAACCAGAAAAGCAAACGGCAGCAGGTAGATGGTCCTGCTGCCGCTTGCTTTTGGTATGTTTTCAGTATAGCTTGCTCGTCATATATATGTGTTTGCGCTACGCCGCAAGCTTCGTCTCGCCTGTCGTATAGTCTATATCAACGCCGTCCTGGACATTGTAAGCAAACACGCAGAACTCAACGCCGTCGCCCTTGTCCTCTACGGACTCAGCTTCCATAAGCACGCCCTGAGCGACGAGGTCGTCGCCGTCGTACATCGGCGTTACTCTGTAGAGTACGTGGTTGTCAGTTTCCTTTACGTAGTCGGCTACCATGTTTTCAAACGGGAGCATGCCGTCTACGTTAAACTGGCGCGTGCCTGTTATGAGGTTCGTCCTGTAGTTGTCGCCCGCGAGCTGATATCCTATAAGGTGGCATCTGTTGTAAAGGTACTTGCCGTCAACGAAATCGTATTTATACGTATGCCAGCCCGACGGCTTTATGCTGCTTATAGAGCCGCGCGGCTGTGTCGGCATCGTGTCCTGGCATATGTTTACATATGCCTCTCCGCAGCGCCCGAGCGAGTCGAGATCGCTGTAATGCTCAAAATACGTAGTTGTAAGGTCCGAGCTGCTGAAATACGGCACATTGCCGTTTACCTCTATGTACGGATCGCCCGAATACTCAGGGATATCCGATACATCTATAATGTCAGATGCCTGCGCGGCGTCGCCGCCGCCCGATAATATAGAAGATATAAGCCCGTCTGCCGAATTGCTGTCGATTATGCCGAATGCGCCCGCGGCAAGTATTATAATGGCTGCTATGACAGCAGGCAGTGAATTTCTGTTTTTACTTTTATTGCTCATGATATGTTATGTCTCTTTCTGCTTATTTTTTTAATATTTTAAGTAATGATTTTGATGATATTTCCATTTTTATTTTATTTATGATTCCAGTGCTCGATAGTTATCTTCTCATGCGAGCTGCCAGGTATCTCAGCCAGAAGCTCGATATCGTAATCGGCAGCGTCAGCAGTAAATTTTACGTCCGACGGATAACGCCTGTTCCAGCGGCAGACTATATAATCACAGTCATCAGGAAGCGTGTCAGTGTTCTTCTCAGCAAAACACACATCACCGTCACCCATAGCAGACAGATAATCATCATCCACAACTAACAGCTCCTGAGCATCATCAGCAAACTGCCCGTGAGTATACCCATCCATAAAAAGCCTCTTACCGTCCAGAAAAGCAAGTATCCACTTCCGAAGCTCCGAATCCTTACTCTGACGCCTCTTATTAAACATAAGCCCCATCCCGTCATCAACACAAACTATTGCCGTTATCTTTGCCATTGTTATTCTCCCTCTTGTAGATAATATTTGTTTTCTATATAATAACACATATGTTCAGAAAATGCTATCTAAAAATTTGCGAAAATGCCCGTTGCATGATTTATTTTTTTATACGATTCATGTTATAATTTAGAAAGCTATATTTATGTATGAATAATATTTTATAAAGGCGTCCAAAAAGCGGGCAGGCATGCAAGTGAGCGGAGCGTCGGAGCAGAATGGTGA
>CAVGTL010000124.1:0-8602 GCA_963632005.1 Succinivibrio sp. | reverse complement strand
TTCTGCGAAAGGTCTACATAATATCTGTGCGGATTTTCGAATCTCTTTATCTCGCTCCACAGCAGCTCCACCTGCTGCTTGCAGAATGCCTTTATAGTTTCAAGGTCAGGAGCATCGTAAACGAGCTTGCCCTTCTCGAATATCTGCACCTGAAGCTCCTCGCATCTGTAGTCAGTCAGAAGCTTTCTCTTCCATACGTGTTCAGGATCGAATATTTCGTACGGAGCGCCGCCATCGCCTACAGGCATTTCTTCATCTGCCAGCGCGATAACGTCCGCCAGCATCTTTCCTGATTTTCTGTCGATGAATCTATACAGCTTTTTATATCCCGGATTCGTTATCTTTTCGAGGTTTTCACTTACCTTTATCTTAGGGATTATATTGCCGTCTTTATCTTCAAGACCTACGAGCTTGTAAACACCGCCGAAAACAGGCTGAGACTTTGCAGTTATCAGTCTTTCACCGACACCGAACGAATCGATGCACGCGCCTTCGTTTACAACGCTGCGGATAAGATACTCATCAAATGAATTTGATGCAACTACGCTGCAGTCAGTCAGACCTGCCTCGTCGAGTATCTTTCGCGCTTGGCGCGACAGGTATGTCATATCGCCGCTGTCTATCCTTACACCCTTGCGAGGCGGATTTTTTTCCTTGAATACACGGATAGCGTTAGGCAGACCTGATTTCAGTACATCGTAAGTATCTATGAGCAGGACGCAGTTGTCAGGATAAAGATCTGCGAACTTCGAGAACGCTTCATATTCCGAATCAAAGCTCTGTACCCAGCTGTGCGCCATAGTTCCGAGTGCCGGTATGCCAAAATCTCTCTCCGCACTCGTGCAGGCTGTACCGATCGCGCCGCCTATATAAGCTGCTCTCGCTCCGAGTATAGCCGCAGACGCACCCTGTGCTCTTCTCGAACCAAACTCCATGATGCCACGGCCGTTTGCTGCCCTTACCATACGATTAGTCTTTGTTGCTATAAGAGTCTGGTGGTTTATCGTCAGCAGCAGGAACGTTTCCATTATCTGAGCCTGTATCAGCGGTCCTCTTACAGTTACCAGCGGCTCATACGGGAATACCGGCGTTCCCTCAGGCACAGCCCATACGTCGCATTTAAACTCAAAATTTCTGAGATATTCCAGAAATCCCTCGCTGAAACCGCCCTTACGGCGCAGATATTCTATATCTTCTTCTGTAAATTTAAGATTCTGCATATACGTTATCAGCTGCTCAAGTCCTGCCATTATAGCGAAACCGCCCTCGTCTGGGACCTTTCTGAAGAACATGTCATAGTAACCTATCTCTTCACTTTTTCCCATCTCATAATAGCCGTTAGCCATAGTAAGCTCATAAAAATCTGTGAGCAGAGTATGATTCAGAATCTGTCTGCTTGAAATGCTTTCCATTTTAATTAAATTCTCCTGTTTTTACGCATAGATAAATTTTGCATCTTCCTTTAATGACACTGCTACGGCAATTAATGAATAATATCCTCCCGCGCGCCCGGCGCGCCCACAGTATCAGCAGTTTTACATGTGTCATTTTATATGTAAAGACACCTGTAAACTTTATAGGAACGCATGTTAAATAATAGAATATACAGATTATCCCCATATGTCAATAAATACATGAGAATTTTCACGTTGTATTTAAAGCAGCTTTTTAAGGTACTTGCCTGTGTATGATGCATCACACGCCGCTACCTTTTCAGGCGTGCCTGTAACTACAACAGTTCCGCCCTTGTCGCCGCCGTCAGGACCGAGGTCTATTATATTATCAGCGCACTTTATGACATCAAGATTATGCTCTATTACTACAAGAGTATTTCCTGCATCAACGAGCCTCTGAAGCACCTGCAGCAGTCTGTCAACGTCGGCGAAGTGAAGTCCCGTAGTCGGTTCATCGAGTACGTAAAGCGTCTTTCCTGTCATGCGCTTTGAAAGCTCAGACGCGAGCTTTATACGCTGCGCCTCGCCGCCCGAAAGCTGAGTTGACGGCTGACCAAGCTTTATATAATCAAGGCCCACGTCATAAAGCGTCTGGAGCTGGCGCGTTATCGCCGGTATATTTTCAAAGAATTTAAGCGCTTCTTCTATATTCATGTCGAGTACGTCATAAATACTCTTGCCCTTGTATTTTACTTCAAGAGTTTCGCGGTTGTAGCGCTTGCCCTTGCAGACCTCGCATGGGACGTAGACGTCCGGCAGGAAATTCATTTCTATTTTAATTATTCCGTCACCGCTGCACGCTTCACAGCGTCCGCCCTTTACGTTAAAACTGAAGCGCCCCTTGCCGTAGCCCTTAAGCTTCGCCTCCTGCGTCTGAGCGAAAAGGTCGCGTATATGAGTGAATACGCCTGTATAAGTCGCAGGATTCGACCTCGGAGTCCTGCCTATAGGCGACTGGTCTATTATTATTATCTTGTCTATATTGTCTATGCCGCTTATCGACTTGCAGTTGCCCGGCTTTGCCTTTGAGCGATTTACGACTGCAGCTACGTTCTTTGCGAGCACTTCATTTACAAGACTGCTCTTTCCTGAACCTGAAACACCTGTTACGCAGTTGAATACTCCGAGCGGAAAATCAACATTTATATTCTGCAGGTTGTTCTGCTTTGCGCCCTTTACCTTTATATACTTGCCGTTTCCTTTTCTTCTTGTCGCAGGAACTACTATCTTTTTGGCTCCGCTGAGATACTGGCCCGTCAGTGATTCCTTACATGCCTTTATATCCTCGACCGTACCTGTAGCAACTACCTCTCCGCCGTGTATTCCGGCACCCGGACCAATGTCTATTATGTGGTCGGCCGCGTACATCGTATCTTCATCGTGTTCTACGATAAGCAGCGTATTTCCTATATCTGTAAGGTGTCTGAGCGTAGCGAGCAGCTTGTCATTGTCCTTCTGATGAAGGCCGATGCTCGGTTCGTCAAGTATATAAAGCACGCCCATGAGTCCTGAGCCTATCTGTGTAGCAAGTCTGATACGCTGCGCCTCGCCGCCTGAAAGCGTAGCTGATGCACGCGAAAGTGTCAGGTAATCAAGACCTACATCGACGAGGAATCTCAGTCTCGCCTTTATTTCCTTTATTATCTGATAAGCTATGAGCTGTTCCTTCTCTGTCAGCACAAGATTCTCTACAAACCTAAGCGAATCACGCACGGCCATCTGACAGAACTGCATTATATTTACACCATTTACAGTTACCGCAAGTACCTCAGGCCTCAGTCGCTCGCCTTTACATACCGGACAAGGGTTGTTGCTCATGAATTTTTCTATCTTTTCCTTTATAAACTCTGAGCCCGTTTCTCTGTAGCGTCTTTCCAGATTGTTTACGATTCCCTCGTAGCGCTGGCTGCGCTGCGTATGCATCGTGCCGCTCCTGTTTGTGTATTCGTAGTCTATTTTGCGTCCGTCAGTTCCGTACATGAGCTCCTGCCTGAATATCTCAGGAAGCTCCTCATACGGCGTATGCAGGTCAACACCGAGGTCATCTGCAAGCGCCTGTGTTGATTTGGAATAATATGACATCTCATCAAACATATTAAATGACTTTCCAAGCGCACCGTCGAGCAGACTGAGCGATGGATCCTCTATCAATATATCAGGGTCCACTCTCTGTATGAATCCAAGTCCGTTGCACTCAGGGCATGCTCCGAACGGACTGTTGAATGAAAACGTTCTCGGCTCCATTTCACTGATGCTCACGCCGTGCTCCGGGCACGCGAGCTTCGTGCTGAAAAGCCTGTCCTGCGGCTCGCCGTCAGGCACCTGGTAATTTATCATTGCAAGACCGTCGCCCTCGTCTATAGCCAGCTCTACAGCCTCAGCAAGTCTGCCCTCTGCACCCGGCTTTACTACGACACGGTCTATTATGATATCTATATCGTGCTTGAACGTCTTTTCAAGGCTTATCTCATCCTCAGAGAGATTGTACATCCGGCCATCTACACGCACGCGCACATAGCCGTCCTTTTTTATGCGATCGAGGATCTTCTTATGCTCGCCCTTCTGCTGCCTTATAACAGGAGCAATGACCATTATTTTAGTTCTCTCAGGATATTCCATGATGCAGTCAACTATCTGGTCTACCGACTGGCTCGTTATCTCGCGCCCGCAGACAGGGCAGTGAGGCACGCCTATCCTCGCATACATCAGACGCAGATAGTCGTATATTTCTGTTACTGTTCCGACTATGGAACGCGGGTTTTTCGCTGTCGTTTTCTGGTCGATGGATATCGCCGGCGACAGTCCTTCTATATATTCAACATCAGGCTTTTCCATCTGACCGAGGAACTGTCTGGCATAAGCTGAAACGCTCTCCATGTAGCGTCTCTGGCCCTCCGCATATATCGTATCGAACGCCAGCGTCGATTTTCCCGAACCGGACAGTCCTGTTATTACTACCATTTTGTCTCTTGGGATCTCTACGTCTATCTTTTTAAGATTATTTTCGTTAGCTCCCTTGACGATTATATTCTTTCCTGCCATTTTTTCTCCATTAAACAAGCAATATTTTCATTACATACAACATAAATATTCAAAATAAATATTCTTACATTAAACAAATGCACTCAGCGATGCGCCGGAGCCCCGGCGTTAAAGCCTTACCCTGAGGTCGAATATCACGTCACGCAGCTTTGCTGCCTGTTCGAACTGAAGCGCCGCTGCTGCTGCCTTCATTTCTGTTTCGAGCTTTTCTATATATGCCTTGAGCTCTTTCTTTGTCATTTCCGCAGGCTTTACGTCCGTTGCAAAGAAATCGTCGTTGTCGACTGCGGCAGTCGCTTCGAGCTTCGGCCTTACCGATTTCTTTACTGTCTTTGGCGTTATGCCGTGCTTTTTATTATACGCATCCTGTATCTCACGCCTGCGTTCCGTGATATCTATGGCCGAACGCATCTGCGGGCTGATGGAATCAGCGTACATTATTACCCGGCCATCGGCATTACGCGCGGCTCTTCCGATCGTCTGTATAAGCGATGTTTCGTTCCTCAGGAAGCCCTGCTTGTCTGCGTCGAGTATCGCTACAAGTGAGACCTCAGGGATATCAAGACCTTCACGCAGCAGGTTTATGCCGACAAGGACATCAAACTCGCCCATACGCAGGTCGTGTATTATCTCGGTACGCTCGAGCGTATCTATCTCAGAATGCAGATAACGCACTTTTATGCCGACATCCTTCAGATAATCAGTCAGGCTCTCCGCCATCTTTTTTGTCAGCGTAGTAACGAGCACGCGCTCGCCGCGCTCAGTTACCTTGTTTATCTCACCTATGAGGTCATCTATCTGGCCTTCTGTCTTGCGGACATCTATAAGTGGGTCGAGCAGTCCTGTAGGTCTTATGACCTGTTCCACTATATTTTCAGGACCGCTGTGTTCACGTTCATAATCATTCGGTGTGGCGCTCACGTAAACTATCTGGTCCACAAGGCTCTCAAACTCATGAAATTCAAGCGGTCTGTTGTCGAGCGCAGACGGCAGCCTGAAGCCGTAGTCAACGAGCGACATCTTTCTTGCCCTGTCGCCTGCATACATGCCGCGCAGCTGCGGGAGCATCGCGTGTGACTCATCTACAAGTATTAACAGGTCGTCAGGGAAATAATCAATAAGCGTATACGGGCGGCAGCCTGCCGGCAGGCCGTTAAGATGGCGCGAATAATTTTCTACGCCCTTGCAGGTCCCGACCTCTCGCAACATCTCCAGGTCATACCTCGTACGCTGCTCTATACGCTGCGCCTCAAGCAGCTTTCCTTCACCCTTGAACCATGCTATGCGGTCCTCAAGCTCAGCTTCTATCGACTGGCACGCAAGCTCTGTTTTCTCGCGCGACGTAACATAATGCGATGCCGGGAATATAGCTATATGGCTGCGCGAGCCTTTTATCTCACCTGTAAGCGGATCAAGCTCCTTTATACTGTCTATCTCATCACCAAAAAGCTCTACTCTGACGGCTTCCTCAGCACCTATCGGATAGATATCTATGATATCACCGCGGACTCTGAAAGTTCCTCTCTCAAAAGCCATATCGTTTCGCGTATACTGGTTTGCGACCAGCTGTTCCATTATCTCGCGCCTTGACTTTTCCATACCCGGACGCAAAGATATCATCTGGTGCGCGTATTCCTCAGGATTACCGAGACCGTATATGCATGAAACGCTGGCTACGATTATGACGTCCCGGCGCTCAAAAAGCGCCGCAGTCGCCGAGTGGCGAAGCTTTTCTATCTCCTGATTTATATCAGAATCCTTCTCAATATACGTATCTGTTGCCGGTACGTACGCTTCCGGTTGGTAGTAGTCATAGTATGAAACGAAGTACTCCACAGCATTATCCGGAAAGAATTCCTTAAATTCCCCGTACAACTGAGCCGCAAGAGTCTTATTGTGCGAGATTATCAGAGTAGGTCTGTTTACCTGTTCAATAATATTCGCCATCGTAAATGTTTTGCCTGAACCTGTAACACCCATCAGCGTCTGGTGCTTTAACCCGTTGCGTATCCCGCTGACCAGCTTTTCGACCGCCTGCGGCTGGTCGCCTGTCATCTTGTATTCGCTGTGCAGCTTGAATTTATTCTGCTCTAATGCCATTGCTTCACCCCCGTACCGTACAGCTTTAAATTAATACGAACATATTTTTCTCTAAATATATCATAAAAATAACGTTTTGTACATATAAACTGAACTAATGTTTTTACAAAAAAAGAATCGGCGGAGCCGAAGCTCCGCCTGCATTTAATATCCTTAACGATCGATATATCTCGCTATAGTAGCCTTTACTTTTCCAATATCAAGAGGCTTCGATATATGCTCGTTCATTCCTGCCTTGCGTGATTCTTCCACGTCCTCTGCAAACGCATTAGCAGTCATGGCTATTATCGGTATAGTTTTAGAATCAGGCCTGTCAAGACTTCTTATCTTTCTTGTAGCCTCATAGCCGTCCATTACCGGCATCATTACATCTATAAGTATTACGTCAAATTTCCCGACAGGAGATCCTGAAAAAGTATAGACAGCCTGCTGACCGTTGAATGCCTTCGTGACTGTCGCTCCAACATCTGTCAGGAATGTTTCCGCAATTTCCATATTTAATTCATTATCCTCTACAAGAAGGACCTGAACGCCTGAAAGGTCGCACTGCTCCAACGATGTATCGTCTGCTCTTACATCAGCTTCACCTGCAATTTCAAAAGGAAGCGTAACTGTGAATGTAGAGCCCATGCCCTCTTCACTTTCTACCTCGATCGTCCCCTCCATTTTTTCTACAAGCTGCTTTACAATAGCCATACCCAGACCTGTGCCTTCATAACTGCTGTTTATGCCCTCGTGCTCCCTGGAGAACGGTTCAAATAAACGCTTCAGAAATTCCCGGCTCATGCCTATTCCTGTATCTGCTATCACGACCCTGTAGATGACCTGCTTCTCAGAAGGCTTTTCAGCGGATACGCTGCATGATATCCTTCCGCCTTTTTTATTATACTTTATGGAATTGCTGAGTATATTAATAAATATCTGGCGCACATGGAGCGGACTTCCCCATATGTAAGGATATTCAAAGCCATCATCCGCTTTTTCGTATTCCACAGTAATGCCGTGCTCCACAGCTCGCATCTTTATAATCGTAAGGATATCCTCTGCCAGCTCACGTACATTAAACGCTTCATACGACAGAGTGACCTCCGGGTCTTCCAGCTTGCTCAGCTGCAAAACATCATTAATGAGAGAGAGCAGGTAATTTGCCGCTACCTTGGCCTTTGCTCTGTTTCTTACCGTAAATTCTATATCTTCTGCATGAGCCTGATTTATCTCTATCAGCCCTAATATGCCATTCATAGGTGTACGTATATCGTGCGACATCCTTGCCAGGAAAGACGTCTTGGCCGCATTTGCAAGGCGAGCCTGTGTAAGCGCCGCGTCTATCCTGTCTGTAGCTTTTTTCTGCTCATCGATGTCCATTACGAGACCAAATCCTGTTATAGGTGAGCCATCGAAACGCCTTAAAACAGATGCCGCAGCGCGCTGCCAGCGGACAGTTCCGTCCTTTTGTCTGGCACGGTATGTGACGTCATACAACGTCTGACCTGTGTAGTCTTTTACCGCGGCAAAATAGCTGTTCTCCACATAGCTGCGGTCCTCCGGTACGATGCATTCCATCCACGACTCCCATACGTCAGGGAAATCTTTCTCGCTTGAATATCCGTATAATTTACGCATCGCTTCGGAATATTTTATGCCGAGCATTATATCTCCCTGTAAATTATATGTGCATACAAATGAACCGGCATTCAGTATGGAGTGTACAGCATCAGCAGCACGCGTTAATTCCACATTTTCCTCACTCAGGACGTCACGTTCTTCTGTCAGGTTGCCGTTTACTCTTGTAAGGTCATCACGCTCTTCTGTCAGGTCGCTGTTCCTTCTTGTAAGGTCGTCTCGCTCTTCCGTCAAGTCGCTGTTCCGTCTCGTAAGGTCGTCTCGCTCTTCCGTCAGGTCGCTGTTCCTTCTCGTAAGGTCGTCTCTCTCTTCCGTCAGGTCGCTGTTTCTTCTTGTAAGGTCGTCTCGCTCTTCTGTCAGGTCGCTGTTCCTTCTTGTAAGGT
>CAVGTL010000123.1:0-8635 GCA_963632005.1 Succinivibrio sp. | reverse complement strand
TAGACAAAGCCCGCTTTGAGCGCTATAGAAAGCGCTTTTCGCCGTATTGCAGCGTGGCTAGTCTTTACCTGTGGGCTGTTGCGGGCGGCGCGATACCTGAATTGACCGACCCGGCGGCTAAGAGCCGCTGACTGCTGCGCCCGGCGCAGACACAGTTATTGATATATTTATTAATTAATTGACTTAAAAAGAATATTGCAGAAAGGAAGTATATTACAATGGAAGCAATTGAAAAGGTAACTGAATTTTTAAGGGATGCAAACGTATATTATCTCGCTACAGTTGACGGAGACAAGCCTAGAGTACGCCCGTTCGGAACTGCTCATATCTTTGAGGGAAAGCTTTACATACAGACAGGTAAGGTAAAGGATGTTTCAAAGCAGCTCGCTGTAAATCCTAACGCTGAGATATGCGCGTTCAAGGGCGCTGACTGGCTGCGTGTTTCAGGCGAGCTCGTAGAAGACGACAGAGTAGAGGCAAGACAGTCTATGCTCGACGCTTATCCTTCGCTTCAGTCTATGTACGCTGCAGACGACGGCAATACTCAGGTGTTCTACTTCAAGGACGCCACTGCTACATTCAGCTCGTTTGAGCATGAGCCTGAAACTCTGACATTCTAGTAAGCGTCGGTTTTGACGGCAGATAAATAATTTTTAAAACGGAAATCGATAATTTATGATAAAAAATATAGTCAGAGATGTGATGTTTCTGAGCAGAAAGTCAGAGCCTGCGGAACAGTCGTCGGCGTCAGACGCGCAGACGGCGCGCGATCTGCAGGATACGCTGCGCGCTCACAGTGAGGAGTGTGTAGGCATGGCTGCAAACATGATAGGAGTGAACAGAAATATTATTATCGTAAACATGGGACCTATAAATATGGTAATGTTCAATCCTGTCATAACAGAAAAAAGCGGCTCGTATATGACGGAAGAGGGCTGCCTGTCACTTACCGGAACGCGTCCTGTCGAGCGTTTTGAAAATATAACGGTAGAGTATCAGGACATGACGTGGAAGAAGAAGAAAAAGCAGTTTTCCGGCTGGACTGCTCAGATAATCCAGCATGAGGTGGATCATCTTTCGGGAAAAATAATTTAAAAAGAAAGCAACTTAAATGAAGATGATTTAAGTAGAAAATGTAATAAAAAATATCCGGTCACTCGCCTGCGTTGCGGGATGACCGGATATTTTTTCTGTTTTTTGCGGGTCGGTGGGCCGACGGTCAGATGACAGCCAGACGATAGTAAGATCGTATTATTCGTTAATGGCTTTACGCCTGCTCGTCTATTTCTTCTTTTATAAACATAAGTATAAAGCTGATAAAAAGCAGCGCGCATGAGATCCATATGACGCGAACTCCGAGGCGTGATATGAAATATGCTCCGATAGCTGCGCCGAGCGCAAACATCAGAATGATGCCGAGGTAGCAGCATGCTTTGTAAAGCGGCTGTTTGTCATGCGTTTTTTCATACGCGCAGAGCGATTCCATCGTGTTGCGGATATTTCCGATACACATGGTGCTTGCAAATGCGTAGCCGTTGACCTTGCGGAACGTCTGGACCTGCATGGCGCATGAGAATGATACCACGGCGTTCGCTATAATATCCCAGTGCGCTGTCACCGGAAGGAATCCGACGACAAAAAGAAGCGCTATCTCGACTATAAGTATGAGCTGCCTCCAGTGTATGCGTTGTATCCTCTGGTATCTCATGCGAGTAAACTCAGCCGCCGCTATTCCGAGCGCGAAAAATACGAGCGGTATTATATAATGAAGTCCGAGCTTCCAGTTTTTTTCGATGATGCTCTGGCTGAGAAGCACGATATTTCCCGTCTGAGCGTTTGCGAATACGTTACCTCGGAGTATGTAGGTGTAAGCGTCCTGCAGTCCGCCCGAAAGCGACAGAAAAGCGGCAGTCAGGAATGATTCAGACATCTGACCGTGCGGAGCGTGGCTGCCGTGTGCGTGATGATTCATTTATTTCCACCCCCTGCGTGCTGTGCTGTATGCGTTGATATTCATAATAAATTTCCCCTTTTTTGTTTTTTCGACTGACAATTATACTACGTTCATCCTGCGATGTGAACAGCAAAAATTGCATTTATGACATAAGAAATGCGCCGGTGCGGAGCATGATCTTTACCATGATTTTTACAATGACGTCACGCGGCGACGCGTGCAGGTATGGTAAATTTATTACATGATGAAAAAAATTTGCATTTATTTGTATACAGGTTTAGTATTTATACCATTTTAATGTTATACTTAGAGTATAGTTTACTAAGACAAACAAAGAATTAATAATATTATAGATCATTGACCCGTAAAAGGCGTAAGCGGAATCTCTCATGATAGAACAGCAGAACGGCGGAAGGGGTCTTCAGGAGGAATAACGCATGCGTACATTAAAGCTGGTAAATACCAAAAAGCTTCTAAATATCAAAAGGGCGGCAGCAGGCATCCTTATCGGGATAATGCTTGTGACTATGCTTGTGCCGGTCAGAAGCTTTGCGGAGGATACGGAGTCAAAGACTGTAAGGGTCGGATACGTAAACGCCAAGATGTACGAGGAAGGCGGCGAGGGCGAGTACAAGACGGGCTCCGGCTACGAATATCTGCAGAAGATATCGTATCTGACGGGCTGGAAGTACGAATATGTATACGGCACGTTCAAGGAGTGCTACGATATGCTCGTGAACGGCGAGATCGACCTTTTCGGTAATCTTTCTTATACGCCGTCGAGGGACGGGCTTTTCAGCTATTCGATGTTTCCTCAGGGCAACGAAGTCTACTATATTTATACAAATGGAGCAAACAGCGAGCTGGCATCGGGCGACCCGTCAAGGATGAACGGCTGCAAGGTGGGAGCTACGTCTGACAGCTACCAGAGGGAGCTTTTGGCAAACTGGTTTACTATGAATAATGTTAAGGCTGAGGTCGTGACGTATACCGGATATACCGCCCTTATGGAAGCGCTGGAAAACGGCGAGGTCAATGCTATCGTTACGCCGGATCTTTCTGTGGAATACGAGTGTATACCTGTAGTAGAGATAGGATACAGTGAGTATTATTTTGGCGTTTCAAAGCAGCGCCCTGATCTGCTGAACGACCTGAACAAGGCGATGCATGAGATACAGAGCGATGAATTTGACTACAACGGTCAGCTTGCGCGCAAATATCACAGCAGGACTGTGAGCAGCACGGAGCTTACTGACGATGAGCTGCAGTGGCTCGAGGAGCATGACAATACGCTGCATGTCGGCCTGCTCGACAATAACCTGCCGTACTCTACGCAGGATGAGAACGGCGCTGTGAGCGGCATCATAAAGACGCTTGATGACAATATGGAAAAATCGCTCGGTATAAAGGTAGAGGAAAAGTGCTATCCTGATACTGACGCGCTCTGCGACGCGCTTAAAAAGAACGAGATAGATATAATGGGACCTGTGTACGGCGATATGTACATAGCGGAACAGTATGATCATGTGCTCACGAACGAGATGATAACGGTGACTCCTGTAATGCTTTACAATCACAGCGATTTTGATGAAAACAGTGCGACCGTAGCTGTATCAAAAGAAACGCTCGTGTCTGAGGATGTCATACATGTGCTGTTTCCGAACGCGACCGTCATAAACTACGACAGTATGGAAGCATGCCTGAAGGCTGTAGTCGCAGGAAAGGCTGACTGTACGATGATATCATCGGTAAGGCTGAACCTGCTGCGCGAGTATCCTGATATGCAGAAGCTGCAGTTTGCAGACCTGCCGACACAGTCGGAGATATGCCTTGCTACTACTAAGGAAAAGAGGCTTGCAGCGGCTATCATGAACAGAGGGATAGCGCTTTCTTCATCAGCACTCAACGGCGGCGTGCTCGCTGAAAATTCATTCGTGACTCAGCGCGTGACAGTCAGGACGTTTGTACGTGAAAACATGCTGTTCGTTATGTCTCTTGCAGGTGTCATAATACTCGTGCTCGCATACATGGCTTACTCGCTCTACAGGAGCAGAAAGCAGGTGCAGGCGGCTCTTATGGAAGCAAAAGAAGCAAGCGTTGCAAAGACGGCGTTCCTCAGCAATATGTCGCACGATATACGGACTCCGATGAACGCCATAACAGGCATAACAGTGCTTATGGAGCATGAGATCGGCATGACTGACAGGCAGTACACGTATATAGAAAAGCTTAAGCAGTCGAGCCAGCACCTTCTGAGCCTCATAAACGATGTGCTCGACATGAGCAAGATAGAGTCGAGCAAGATAACGATAAATACAGAGCCGGTGTGCCTTGCCGATCAGGTCAGCCAGATAGACAGCATAATCCGCCCGCAGACTAACGAGCGCGGTCATACATTTACTGTAAGCACTCACAATATGATACATGAGTTCGTCATAACTGACGGCGTGCGTCTGCGCCAGATACTCATAAACCTGCTGTCGAACGCGACGAAGTACACGCCGGGCGGCGGCAACATATCGCTTGATTTTACTGAGCTCCCGTGCGAGATCGAGGGGCACGCGTCATACAGGATAACTGTCGAGGACAACGGCTGCGGTATGACGCCGGAGTTCCTTAAGCGCATATTTGAGCCGTTCACGCGCGCCGAAAACACTATGACAAACAAGGTCCAGGGAACAGGACTCGGCATGGCGATCACAAAGAAGATCATAGACCTGATGGACGGAGAGATAAAGATAGAGAGCGCCGTTGACAAGGGAAGCCGTTTTGACGTGTTCCTGACGTTCAGGATAAACGAGAACGCCGACACTTATCCGGGCGCTGACAGCGTATTACTTGTATCTGACAATGATGAATTTATTAATAATATTAAGATCCTTATGGATGCATCAAATGTAAAGTTCGTAACTGCGGCTGCCTGCAGCCACGCAGCGGAGCTCCTGAAGGAAAACGATTTCGACGCGGTACTGCTCGGAGGCATGCTGCATGATAAAGACCTCGCAGATAATGTCGAGCTGCTGCGCAGCTCCGCCCGCAGAGATATATTCATTTTCTGCGTAGACCACGCCGAGCCCGAAAATGAGGAAGAAGTGCTCAAGACGAGTGGCATAAACGGCATCATACCGCGCCCGTTCTTTATGTCTGACCTCGCAAAGGCGATAGACCGCGCGGCTAAAAAGAAGCTGCGTCAGAATAAGCACACGTCGGCGCTCAAGGGTCTGAGATTCATGTGCGCCGAGGATAACGCGCTCAACGCTGAGATACTGCACGCGCTTCTTGAGATGGAAGGCGCGTCATGCGTCATATACCCGAACGGGCAGGAGATAGTAGACGCTTTCGCCGACGTAAAGCCGGGCGACTACGACGCGATACTCATGGATATCCAGATGCCTGTGATGAACGGGCTCGACGCGTCGATGGCGATACGCAGCAGCTCAAATCCTTTCGGAAAGGAAATACCGATATTCGCGATGACGGCGAACGCTTTTACGGAAGACATGCAGAAGGCGAAAGCGGCAGGCATGAACGAGCATCTGGCTAAGCCGCTCGATATGCGCAGGCTGCTTGCAGTAGTAGGACAGTACTGCCATAATGACGAGCAGAATAACTAAAAGCATTTTTTTAACATTTCTGCAAATTCTTCTATGTAATATCCGGAGTTGTCAGTGCGCCAGAAGGCACAGTATGTTTTCCTGACGGGAGAGCCGTTTCTCGTCAGAGGAAGCCTGCTGACTGTCGTGTCGAACCATTTCTGGTCGCCGATGACGTCTACGGGCATGTAGCCCTGCCCGGTTATGATCTTAAGGCGCGCTTCCTGGACGGTATCGGCAAAAAGGTAGTCGCCTTTAAGGCCGATAACAGTTTCGTAATATTCCTGCTCCTCGCGCTGACCTTCTTTATTTATGACGAGGATGCAGGGCGTGTTTTTAAGATCCGCCACGTCGATGCTCTCAAGCCGGCTGAGCGGATTTTTTGATGATATCTCTGTAAACATGCGGCTCTCTGCAAGGATCTCGTTGTTGTAAGCGTCCGAGAACGCGCGCCGCTGGTCGTTCAGAGCGATATCTACTGTGCCGTTCTCCATGGCGTGATACAACTCCTCGTGGCTGCCGACGGTTATCTGTATATCGACAGTCGGATATTTTTCTGAAAACATGGCGACAGCCTCGGAAAGCTCGCTGCCGTTGTAACCTTTGTAATATCCTATGCGCAGCGCGGCGCGGTCGTTATCGGCGATGCGCTTTGTATCGAGCACGAGCTGCCTGATGTCGCTTGAAATGACAAGGCTCTTGCGGTAAAAATGCTCTCCAGCGGGGGTGAGCGAAAACGTTCTGTTGTGGCGCTCGAGAAGCTTCACGCCCAGGTCGTCCTCAAGCTTTTTTATCTGCTGCGAAACGGCTGACTGAGAAACATTGCACTTCTCGGCGGCGAGGTAAAAGCTGCCTTTTTCTACCACGGCCTGTAAATATTCTATCTGTCGCAGGAACATTCGGACCTCCTCCTGTAGTATTATGTAAATCCAATATCAGTTAATTTTCATTGAAAATATTTTAAATCAAATATAGCATGAATACGCAAAGCTTGCAATGAAGCGGATATATATGCCCGTGCGCCTGGCGCACCGGAACTCAGACTGCATTCGTGTTCACAACATGCAGCTTTGCTGCATTCCCACGTCCGCCGGGCGGACTCATGTGATATATTTTTTCTTGACATTGGGCAGATGTATTATTATAATAGTCCTAAATTAAGACCGTAAGAAAAGAGGAATGTTGATGAAGGATACGACTCAGAAGGCGGATATGAAGACTGATATAATAAAAAAAACTGAAGCGTTCTGCAGCGCATGGCAGAGCCTGAGCACGATATATGAGGATTACGCCAGAAAATGCGGCATATCGTACAATTCGCTGTATATTTTAAATGCCGTGCATGAAACTGAAAATTGCACGCAGAAGCAGATATGCGAAAAGACGCTGCTTCCGAAGCAGACTGTGAACAACGTTATAACGTCGTTTTTGAAGAGCGGGTATATAGAGCTGCGCGAGCTGCCGGAAAACCGCAGAATAAAGACTATACACCTTACAGAAAAAGGAAACGAATACGCAGCTTCGCTGATGCCGCACATAAGCGAAGCAAATGAAACGGCGATGGAATCGCTGACAGCAGAAGAGCAGGACACGCTGCTTGATTTAATAAACAGATATGTTTCGGCGTTTCGTAAAGAGATGCTTGGATAATAAATATTGCGGTAAATATTATTTACTCAGAAAGCGACCTCCTTGCAGGCAGTAGAACGCTGACCGTCTGCGGGGAGGCTTCTTTGGAAACTAAAAGTCCTAAAACAGTACAGTACCGTAGAAGGAGAAAATGAATGCGTACTTTAGATATGACAACAGGCAGCCCGACAAAGCTGCTTATACAATTTTCCATACCCGTCCTGGCAGGAAATCTGTTCCAGCAGATATATACGCTGGCAGACAGGATAATCGTAGGACGATTCGTAGGCGACAGCGCCTTTTCAGCCATAGGTGCGACTGGCGCCCTTTCCATGCTTTTTATGTCGATGTGCATGGGCGCGGCAATGGGTACAGGCGTAGTAGTCGCGCAGTACTTCGGCGCGGGCGACGAAAAGGGAACAGCGGCGTCTATTGCGAACGGAGCTTATGCAAATATTTTTATAACAGTCCTGATGACCGTAATAGCGCTTGCGACTACTAAGCCTATACTTCTTATGCTCAACACTCCTGAGTCGATACTTCCGGACGCGCTGACGTATATGTATGTATCGATGGGCGGCCTTATAGCGGTATCTGCGTATTTTGCGCCGTTTTCGGTGCTCAGAGCGCTCGGAGACTCAAAAACGCCGCTTATATTCCTGATAGTGTGCAGCATACTGAATATAGTGCTCGACCTGCTGTTCGTAGTTGCATTTGACATGGGAGTAGGCGGAGCTGCGTTTGCAACTGTGCTGTCTGAGACAGTTTCGGCGGTGCTCTGCATTATTTACGCTGTCAAGAAAGTACCTCAGTGCAGAGAGGCGCTGATATACAAGAAGCCGGACAGAGAGATGATGATGAAAACATTTCAGGTAGGCATACCTACAGGACTCCAGTACGCGCTCATATATGTATCGAGCATCGTCTTACAGCGCATAGTAAACGGCTTCGGCGAGGACGTCATAGGCGCGTTCACTGCGACTACGCAGATAGAGCTTCTCGTGCAGCAGGTGTTTACAGCACTCGGAACAGCCGTAGTTACTTATACAGGCCAGAATATGGGCGCAGGAAAGCATGACAGGATATCAGCCGGAGTAGTTGCCGCGATGAAGATAAGCGCGGCCGCCTCTGTAGTGATGATAGCGGTATTCTGGGCGTTCGGTCATCCTATAATGAGCATATTCGTGAAAAACGAGGAAATAATATCTATAGCTGCGTCAGGCATAAGGATAACGAGCTTATTCCTCATATCTCTGGGAGCGATACAGATACTCCGCTACATGCTGAACGGCGCGGGCGATTCTGTTTACGCGCTCATAAACGGTATAATAGAAGTCATCGCAAGAGTAGCGCTCGCCGTTGGACTGACCGCAATTCCGTTTATCGGTATGTGGGGCATATGGCTAACTACGGGACTGACATGGACGGTAACGGCCGTATTTGCCTTTTTCAGATACAG
>CAVGTL010000122.1:0-8910 GCA_963632005.1 Succinivibrio sp. | reverse complement strand
CGAAAGGGCGTTTCTTTTATGGGTATGAGGTCTTTACAACGCGGATGTTCCGCAGTGTTTTACTTGTTCATTATCTCGCCGAACGTAAGCTGCTTGTCAAAAGCTTCCGTCATCTCTACCATCTTTGACGTATCGCCGATAAGGATTATGCCTGCGATACGGTTGTTGAAGAAATAATATTTCTCATATGAGCGGCGCTGGTCATCGCGGAATTCAACAGTTCTGAATTTTCTGTCAGGGTCCTTGCCGTTCGTGCCGAGCGCAAATATGCTCGTGTTGAATGCGTTTATAGCGAGTGACGCGCCGAGAGGATCGTATTCGAGCTCTTCTTCGCCTGCAGCGTTTGCGCCTGCTATGCGGCCTGTTTCGGCAGCCTGAGCCCAGAATGCCTGAGGAGCGCCGTTTACCTCTGTGCAGTCGCCGCATGCGTATACAAAACGTTCGCTCGTTCTCATGTTGAGGTCTACCTTTACGAAATTACCGACTTCTATGCCTGCTTCCTGCGCTATCGCAGTGTTAGGCCTCATGCCTGTAGACATTATTACGAGCTCTGCAGGGAAAGTCCTGCCGTCAGCGAGGATGACTTCAGTGTCAGTTATTTCAGTTATAGACGCGCCTGTTACAACGTTTATGCCTGACGATACTACGATATCTTCGAGCATCGCAGATGCAGGATCGTCGAGCTGCTTAGGGAGCAGTCCCGGAGCTGTTTCGAGGACAGTAACGTCATAGCCGCCCTTCTTGAGCTCCCATGCGCCTTCGAGGCCCATTACGCCGCCGCCTATGCAGACAACGTTCTTTGTTTCAGGGAGTATAGCCTTTACCCTGTCAGTGTCAGCTATGTTTCTGATAGTCACTACATGCGGCTTATCTGCGCCCTTTATAGGCGGAACGAAGCATCTTGCGCCGAGCGAGTATATGAGCTTGTCATATTTGAACGCGCCCTTATCGCATACGACTTCGCGCTTTGCAGTGTCTATTGAAATTATCTTAGTTTCGTATGAAACGAATACTCTGTTTTCCTCGTACCATTCAGGGCCTTCTATAGCGAGCTGACCGTCGTTAAAGTCGGAAAGCAGGGCTTTCGTAAGCATCGGTCTGTTGTACGGAGAATATTTCTCGTCAGTGATGATCGTTATGCCTGCAGTCGCATTCCTCTCGCGTATAGCCTTTGCTGCGTTGAACGCGCCTGGGCCGCCGCCGAGAATGAGGAATATTTCGTCAGTGTCGCGTCTGAACGAAGTAGACGTGTCTTCTACAGGGATGAACTTGTCAGGGCCTACGCCGCATACAGGGCAAGCCTCGAGAGAAGCGTCGAATACCTCGCCGCATACCATGCACTTAACGAGCATCTTGCCGCCCGTAGACTGCGTCTTTTTCTTTTCAGGTTCTCTGTCGAGCAGGATGCAGCCGAAGTTGTAGCCGTAGTCATAAGCGTCTATGAGCTGTACGTCGCTTGGCTTGAATCTTATCCTGAAGCCGTCGAGGACTCTCATATTGAGCTGCTTAAGTCTTTCTATTATATGAGGAACGCCCTCGCCGCTCCATCCGTAGCTGCCGAATGCGCTTGCAAGCTTGCCCTTGTGAGTAGGAGGGAACATGCCGAGCGTGAGCTGCCATATAGGGGCGAGCGCTTCGCCTACGATAGTCGGAGTACCGAAAAGCATACCGTCAGCGACTGCGAGCTCAGTCTGAACGTGCGCAGCGTCGGCAGTTACCATGTCGTACATGCGGACTTCTATATCTTTATTTTTGCCGCTGTCTCTGATGCCCTCGGCGATCTTTTCAGCCATTTCAGATGTATAGCCGTAAGCGCTTACGTAAGGGATGACAACGAGCTTCTTAGCCTTTGTATTTCTAGGGTCAGGAGCGTCTGCGCCGCACCATTCTCTGTATATCTCCATCAGCTCAGGTATCTTTGCATCGAGTACAGGGCCGTGGCCGGTGCATATCATGTCTATTTCAATATCTTTTATGCGGTCGAGCGCGTTTACCATGAACGGATTCTTAAAAGGTCCGATTATATTGTCAAAGTAATACTTCGTTGCGCGCATGTATCCCTCTTCATCTGTAACAGTGCTTCTGAGGATGCCTTCGTGACTGTAGTGCGAGCCCAATGAATCACATGTGAAGAGTACCTTGTCTTCTTCCACGTAAGTGTACATAGTATCAGGCCAGTGGAGATTAGGAAGGAGCATGAACCTGAGCGTCCTGTCTCCGAGAGAGAGCGTATCGCCGTCCTTTACGATGATAGAGCTGAAATCTCTGTTCGTGATCTCGCGCAGGAAGCTTATGGCAGTTCCCGTTCCGACTACGGAAGCGCGAGGGTTGAGGTCGAGTATCTTTGAGATGCTGCCTGCATGATCCGGCTCTGTATGATTCATGACTATATAGTCGATGCTGCCCCATACGCCGAGCTCGTCGAGAGTCGCCTTGTAATCGTCCCAGAACTTCATCTTCGCAGTTTCAAAAAGAGCTGTCTTTTCGCTGCCCTTCAGCACGTATGAGTTGTAAGTCGTTCCGAACTCAGTATGCATTATGATGTCAAATACTCTGAGATCAGGGTCGAGTACGCCGTTCCAGTAAAGTCCGTCTTTAAGCTTCATAGGTTTCATGTAAATACCTCCTTCTTACTATCATTATTTTTTTAATAATGAATATTATATATACACCCTGCGCCGCCCGGCGGCGCCGTTTATCTTTGCTGTATTTACATATTAGCATTAAAATGTGAAATATACTGTTGCAAATGCAACAGTAAAAAATAAAATGCGCCCGGCGCATATGCGATATATGTTTAAATTCTGTTTAATAAATGTTTAAACCGTGTTTTACGGGGCTGTTTATAATGATTCTACACATTGAAAGGAAGAGAATTTTTATGAATAAATATCAGACACTCGCTGTCAACACGGCTTTGATAAGTGTCGGAACCTTCGGCTCAAAGCTGCTTGTGTTTCTGATGGTGAGATTTTATACAGGTTATCTTACACCTGCGGAATACGGTACGGCAGACCTGATAACTCAGACTGCTAATCTGCTCATACCGCTTGTGTCTCTCGATATCACGGAGGCTGTGTTCCGATTTGCCGCCGACAAGCAGGGCGGGCGCTCGGACGCTTTTTCTGCGGGGATGCGGACTATAACGGTCAGCTCTGTTTTGATGCTGCTGGCTGTCGTGCTTTTTCAGCGGGTACCGACTGTTCACCAATACGGTTTTTTACTTGTTACATTTATCATCGCGTCCTGCTATCATTCGCTCTTCGCTCAGTTCGTACGGGCTAAGGGAAATACGGCGCTTTTCGCTGTGCAGGGGCTTTTAAATACAGCGCTGTTCATCGGATTCAATATACTGTTCCTTGCGGTGTTTGAGTGGGGCATAAATGGCTATGTGCTTGCAACTACGGCTGCTGACGTTGTTACCGCGGTCTTTCTTGTAAAAAAAGACAGAATATGGCGATACGTCAACATGACTCCGAAGCGCGGCCTGTACAGGCAGATGATGCAGTACTGTATACCGCTGATACCGACGGCGATATTCTGGTGGATAATGGGCGTGTCGGACAGATACATGGTCAAATGGTTCATAGGAAGCGACGCCAACGGCCTGTACGCTGTAGCGTATAAGATACCGACTATTCTTACTATCATAGCTTCGGTGTTTATGGATGCGTGGCAGCTTTCGGCTATTACGGAAAGCAGCGGCGACAAGCGGGAACACCTCAGGTTTTACGGAAAAATATGGGAGGCGTTTACGTCCGGCGTATTCTTATGCGCGGGCGGCATCATAGCTCTTTCGCCGATACTGATCCGCATACTCGCTGACGAGCCGTATTATACGGCGTGGCAGTATATCCCGATGCTTACGCTCTCGATGGCGGCGGCTTCGTTTTCAAATTTTATGGGAAGCGTTTACGTAGTTACTAAAAAAAGTATGGCGTCATTCTGGACTTCTCTTGTGGGAGCGGTGACAAACATCATCCTGAACCTGTGGCTCATACCGCTTATCGGGATACAGGGCGCGGCAGTCGCTACATTCGCAAGCTGTCTGGCGGTATTCCTCATACGGCTTGTAAACGCCCGCCGCCTGCTGGCATTTCCGTTGTCAGGGAAAAAGCTGGCGCTCGGCATCGGCGTCGTGAGTGTCCAGAGCGCGTTTATACTGTTTCAGTGGCGCGGGTGGATATTCGTACAGTGCGCGGGGCTTGTGATCCTTATGATCCTGGGAGCTCCTGCGGTATTATCAACAATGCAGATGATCTTTAAGAGAAAGTAGGTGGATCTTATGTTATTAACAGCGTTTAACGGCTTTTGCATGGCACTGGCAGACAGTGTTCCCGGCGTTTCGGGCGGAACGATAGCGTTTATTCTCGGATTTTATGACCGTTTTATAAACTCGCTCCATGATATATTCAGAGGAAAGGGAGAAGAACGCAAGGCTGCGCTCATATACATCCTGAAGCTCGGAACAGGCTGGATCATCGGCATGGGCGCATGCGTGCTCGTTTTGTCAAGCTTGTTCTCTAAGAATATTTATTTCATGAGCTCGCTTTTTCTTGGGCTGACATTATGTTCCATTCCTATCATCGTTTCAGCAGAGCGATCTACGCTGAAAAATCCTCTGCGCTTCGGGTGGTTCATGCTTCTCGGCATAGCTGTCGTAGTCGGCCTTACTATGCTGCGTACAGGCAGCGGCGCTCTCGGCACTGTAGCATATAACTCGCTGAGCCCTCTGCAGTTCGTATACATCTTCTTATCGGGCGCGGTAGCTATTACGGCAATGGTGCTTCCGGGCATTTCAGGCTCGTCCGTATTGCTTATCGCAGGCGTTTATCTGCCTACTATACAGGCCATACACAGCTTCATGAAATTCGATCTGAGCGTTGTTCCCGGACTTTGCGCGCTCGGCTTCGGCGTGCTCGCAGGCATCGGATTTTCCATACACGCCATAAGCACGGCGTTAAAGAAATATCGTGAGCAGATGGTATGGCTCATACTCGGACTGATGCTCGGTTCGCTGTATGCTATCGTAAACGGACCGGCAAGCCTTGATACGCCGCTGCCGCCGCTCGACGCCTCTTCATTCCAGATACCTGCATTCATACTGGGTGCTGCTATCCTTATGGCGCTGGAATTTATGAAAAAGAGCATCAAACAAAGCGCTCAGAAGCCTGACGTTGCGAAAAAAGGCGAATTTCAGAACTAAAGTATTTTACAATTAAAAGAAATTGGACGCTCCATGGCCATCTAAATGTGTTAAAATATTATTGAAAGATGCATTACGTATTAATTTACAGAAACAGGAGAAACGATCATGGCAGAAAAGAAAAAGAGCCCTTCGATGGACGAATGGCTGAAGGAAGCAAAGCAGCACGAAAGCGCTAAAGATATAGGGATGTACCTCACGCACAACGGAATCGTACGCAGCACGGCAAAAGCAAAGGTCCGCGCAGGCGCTGAGGACACAAAGCCTGTAACAGGCATGGACTTTTCATACGATCAGGCAAAGGTAGACGCTATCATAGAAGAAACTTACAAAATGGACGGTATCGGCTATCTCAGAGTATGGCTGAACGAAGGCCGGCTCGAGGTAGGTGATGATATAATGTATGTCCTCGTAGGCGGTGACATCCGTCCGCACGTAATAGACGCCCTCCAGTATCTTGTAGGACGTATAAAGAATGAATGCGTTGTTGAAACGGAAATAAATTAGGATAAAAAGAAAGAATAGAAGTATCGGATCATTTTCGTGAGGTCACGAAAATGATAATTACTGGCGCTACGTTACAAAAATGGGCTGCCGCGGAATGCGGCGGCCCGTTTGGTTTTTCGGTCGGATGTATTTTATCTGATCTTATTCAGCTACGGCTGTAACGTTTACAGCTCTGAGCTTTTCCGGATTCTTTGGATCCGGCTCTGTTTCAAAAGTGACCTTCTGACCTTCGTTCAGTGTTCTGAATCCATCGGCGTTGATAGAAGAGAAGTGAACGAATACATCGTTTCCGCTTTCTTCATCGGCAATGAAGCCATAACCCTTTTCTGCGTTAAACCATTTTACTGTTCCGTTGTTCATAGAGTACCTCCTGAATCAACTTATTCCCCCAAGATGCAGAAAAACTGCTGTGCAGTTTTCCAAAGAGCCTGCCCTCTGGGCCGTCTGCTGAAGGTAAGTGCAGCCGGTAACGGGCAATTTCTTATATAGACACGTAAATCCACCCGAACCCAGATTTACAAAAAATGACAATCAATGGACGAGCTGTTTTTACGTTCATAGTATACGATGTTAAAAAGCAAATGTCAAATTTAATTGACTTATGTTTTGTATTTTTTGATGTTATAGTATATGACTACGAATATTTACATATTATTGTTTGTATTGTACAGTTTTGAGACATAAAATGAATCAGCGTGTAATGTTTTGTTTACATGTGTGGGGCGGCCGGGCCGCCGCAGGATAGGATTTCATTAAATTATTTGTTTTACAAATCAGCGCAGATTGACTATAATTTAACGTAGGAGTACGTTTGGTAACGTTTGCTCGGTGGTATATTAAAGTTGACACTCGGAGGTGTGTATATAATGGAAAAGAATATTTATGCAAAGATGCTTGAGGCTGTAGCTGAGGGCGAGAGCGTTGCTATGAAAACTGAGATAAAGGGAACTGAAGGCAAGATCGCTGACGGTATAAAGAGGTCTGTAGGAGAGGTAGAAAGCACTGTTGATGCAAAGGGCTTCAACATGGTAACTACTACTGCCGTTAAGTCAGGCGATGATTTTTATGTAAGCGAGCCTATACTCCCTAAGGAAAGGCTCATAATCCTGGGCGGCGGCCATATCGCGCTTCCTGTATGCGAGTTTGCCTCAAAGTGCGGATTTGAAGTACATGTATGCGATGACAGACCGGCTTTTGCTAACGAGGAGCGTTTCCCGTGGGCTAAGGAGGTCCTCTGCGATACTTTTGAGAACTGTATAGAAAAGCTTAAGATAACTCCTTATGACTACGTAGTTATCATCACTCGCGGTCACGTTCACGATGGCGACTGCCTGAGAGCTATACTTCCGGGCAAGCAGCCTACATATCTCGGCCTGATCGGTTCGAGAAGACGTGTAAAGGGCCTGCTCGAGATGCTTGAAGAGGAGGGCTACAGCCGTGAGAGGATGGATCGTATCTGCACTCCGATAGGTCTGAGCATCGGCGCTGTTACTCCTGAGGAAATTGCAGTTTCTATCCTTTCTGAGATAATCGCCTACAAGCGTCTGCCTGAAAACAACAAGGACGGTTCGCGCTTCGTAAACGCTTCAGACCTTGACCTTGAGATGATCGAGTACCTTGCAGAGAACCACGAGCCGAAGGCTATCGTAACTGTAATACAGACAAAGGGTTCTACTCCGAGAGGCGCGGGCGCAAAGATGGCTGTAAGCCCTAGAGGACAGGTAACGGGAAGCATCGGCGGCGGCTGCAGTGAGGGCGCTGTTATACGCGATGCTATAGATATCATCGGCACAGGCACGTACAAGACTGTATTTATCGACATGACGGGTGAAGTTGCTGAGTCTGAGGGAATGGTATGCGGCGGCATCATGTATGCTCTTATCGAGGACGGAACAGAAGCTGAGGCATAATAAATGAAAGATTTCATATATGCGGACAACGCGGCGACGACGCGCATCGCTGACGAGGTCCTTGAGGCGATGATGCCGTATTTTAAGGAAAATTACGGAAACGCGTCGTCTGTCTATAAATTCGGAAGAGACAATCATCAGGCTATAGAATCGGCGCGCAAGACTATAGCGCATCTCATAGGCGCGAGCCCTATGGAGATATTTTTCACGTCATGCGGCTCGGAGTCTGACAACTGGGCGCTCAAAGGCACTATGCGCCGTCTGGCTGCATCTGAGGGCAAGAAGCACCTCATAACCAGCAAGATAGAGCACCATGCGATACTCCACTCTGCAGAGGCGCTTGAGCGCGAGGGGTTTGACGTGACTTACCTGCCTGTTGACGAGTACGGGCGCGTTTCGGCGCAGTCTGTAAAGGACGCTATACGCGAGGATACGGCGCTCGTTTCGATAATGTACGCAAATAATGAGGTAGGAACGATACAGCCTGTGAAGGAAATAGGCGAGATATGCCGCGAGGCGGGCGTGCTCTTTCATACTGACGCGGTGCAGGCTGCAGGCACGCTTCATATAGACGTGAACGAGCAGAATATAGATATGCTGTCCATGTCGGCGCATAAGTTCAACGGCCCTAAGGGCGTAGGCGTGTTCTACTGCAGGCGCGGTCATTTCCCTGATAATTTCATGGACGGCGGCGCGCAGGAGCGCGGCCACAGAGCGGGAACTGAAAATGTCGCATATATCATAGGCATGGCTAAAGCGTTTGAGATGGCATGCTCAGAGATGGATGCAAAGGCGGAAAAGCTCGCTGCTATGCGCGACTATATAAAAGAAGGGCTGCTGAAGATACATGATTCTCAGCTCAACGGAGACCCTGTAAACAGGCTTCCGGGAAATCTCAACGTATCGTTCGCAAAGATAGACGGACAGTCAATGCTCTTTGACCTTGATCTTGAGGGCGTTGCCGCATCATCAGGTTCAGCCTGCGCGTCAGGCTCGCTCGATCCGAGCCACGTACTGCTCGCCATGGGTCTTCCGTATGAGATGGCGCACGGCTCGCTCCGTATATCACTCGGTCGCTATAATACTATGGAAGAGGCTGACAGGATAATAGAAGCGGTCACTAGCGTTGTTGCGGGGCTTCGTGGGGAGAAGAAGTAGCGAAAAAGAAGTAGTACCGCAATAATGCGGCGATAAGCTGTAACATGATAGATAATTAAATATTAAAGCAATGTAAACCTGCCGCCCGGCGGCGGATATCGTTCTGTTGGATGATCTGTGAAAATGGAT
>CAVGTL010000121.1:0-8934 GCA_963632005.1 Succinivibrio sp. | reverse complement strand
CGATGACGTGACCCGGCTTTATCCATTTGCCGCTGTTTGCTTCCATTATCTTATACGAGCCGTCGATGCAGACAGGGATTATAGGCGCCTTGTGCTTAAATGCGACCTTGAAAGCGCCGCTGCCGAACTCAGCCATATTTTCGCCCTTGCTGCGAGTGCCCTCAGGGAATATTACGATAGAGCGGCCCAGCGTGATCTGGTTGCCCGATTCGTTGAGCGCCTTTATAGACTGGCGTGCGTCCGATCTGTCGATAAAAGTACAGCCGATGTAGTCCATCCAGGTGCGTACCAGCGGTATCTTCTTTATGGACATTTTAGCCACCATGCCGTAAGGCTTGTCCATGCTCGCAAGCATGATAGGTATGTCGAAATCGCTCTGGTGATTTGCAACTATGACGGCAGGTACGCCTGTAAAGTTCTCGGCGCCGTGCAGCTCCACTGTAACTCCCGCGTTTTTAAGCATCTGTCTGGCGAAGTCGCGAACTCTGTTGTCTACGACTCTGTAAAACTCGTCCATCTGTCCGGCGTCACGCAGGCGTCCGGCGCGCTTCATATCAGGAATGGCTCCGAGCAGATAAAAAAACGCTCTTATCAGCCATATGACTGTTCTCAAAATGTAATACCTCCTTAAGAATGAATAAATTGATCAAAAATTGCAGACCTCTCGGTCTGGTGTCATTTTACCACAGGCGGGGGCGGATGTCACCATTGACGCTAAATGACATCCGCCGGTCAGTGTGCTATCAGATACATATACACCGAAATGGTGTGTTTTAAATTTAGCTACTGCTGCTGTGCCGCCGGGTCGATGAATGCAACGTCGAGGAAATCGGCCACAGATACGGAAAGGTTGTATGCTATGGCCTGTATGTTGTCCTTTATCCACTGAGCGTCGGCGTAATTGTCGTGGTATGCGACCTCTATGAGGACTGAGGGCGCGGTGACGCGCCGGAGCTCGGCAAGCGTTGTATTCGGGACTGTATTTACAAGAGACGGGTCGGGGTAGAGCCATTTCATATTATTTGCGATCGTCGTTGCTGCGTCGCGTCCGCGCGTGCTCGTAGCGTAGTAATATACATCAGGCCCCCGGAGCTGCCCGGCGAGAGACTCCGGCGCTGAATTTGAATGTATAGCGAGGTGCAGGTCGTAGTTTCCGGCGTTAGATGCGGCGATTGCGGCAGAAAGCGGCTCGTCAGGATTGTTGCGGCCTACTTCTATGCCGCTGGCGAGCAGATACGGCACCATGGCGTCTGCGATGAGATTCATGTACTGCTCTTCGTTTCCGCCGTTTATGTACGGGTTGAACTCCTGTGTGGACGGACTTAAAAATACGCTTGGCATTGTTTTTTTACCTCCTTGACCGGTGAAAATAAAATACAAAAATAAAAGATTAATATTTAAAATTAATAGTGCGTATGTTGATGCAGTTATGTAATGAAAAGGGATATATTTTGTTGTATAATCTTAATGTATGCATCGTGCCGGCTGTATGTTACGGCACAAAAAATAAAAAGAAAGTGAAACGGAGTAAAAATGAACGAAGATCTCAGCGTTGACAACGCGATAGAAAACACGATAGACGATGCAGTCCAGCAGGTGACGGCGCCGCTGTCGGATTACCTCAACGGGCCGCTGCTCAAGATAATATCGGTACTTGTAATACTGATAGCAGGACTTATAATACTTAAAGTATTGCTGCATATAGTCCAGAAGGCGCTCGACCACTCACGGTTCGATGATGTGCTGCATACGTTCGTGATAAGCAGTATAAAGGTCGTTTTCGGAGTGATGCTCGTACTTACGATACTTGGCTATCTCGGCATACCTATGACGCCGTTCATAACGATGATGGGCGCATGCGGAGCGGCTGTAGCGCTGGCTCTTAAGGACAGCCTTGGAAATTTCGCGGGCGGTATACTTATAATATTGAATCAGCCGTTCAGAAAGGGTGACTTTATAGAGTGCGCCGGAGTAACGGGCAGAGTGCAGGAGATAAACCTGATATACTCGACGCTTACGACGCCGAACCGTGTAATATCGATGCCTAACGGCATACTTGCCAATCAGACCGTTATAAACTTCTCTGAGGATGAGAACCGCCGTGTCGACTGTCAGTTCGGTGTGAGCTACGACAGCGATATTGACAAGGCAAAGGAGATAATCGCGAGAGTCATAGACGACAGCGATTACTTCAATACAGGCAGAAAGGCGTCTGTAGGAGTTTCAGCGCATGGAGACAGCGCTGTCATGATAGACGCGCTTGCATGGTGCAGCAATGATGATTATTACACTGCCAGATATTACCTGTTGGAAGAGGTCAAAAAGGAATTTGATAAAGCGGGTATAGAGATACCGTATCCGCAGGTTACTGTTCACAGCAGTGATCATTAGCTTGTTAAAGGCTCTTAGTGGCCTGCAGGGCCGGTGACGGCCGTAAAAAATCATTTTATTTATTGGAGGTTTTATGAGAACGATAATAAAAAACGGGCGCGTGATAGATCCGTCGCAGATGATGGACCGCAAGGCAGATCTGCTGATAGATGATGGAGTCATAAGAGGAATATTTGAGTCTGCCGACAGTGCGACCGGAATGTCGTGTACTGCAGAGCTTGAAAAGGACGCGCACGAGGTAATAGATGCAGAGGGCATGTGGGTCGTGCCGGGGCTGATAGACACACACGTACACTTCCGCGAGCCGGGACAGGAATACAAAGAAGATATAGAGACGGGCTGCCGGGCAGCCGCAGCGGGAGGATTTACAGCTGTTTGTACTATGCCTAATACGAAGCCATTCGTTGATTCAGTGGAGACTGTTGAGCTCATAAAGTCAAGAGAGGTAGCGGGAAACGGTGTGAAGCTGCTGCAGTCGGCGTGCATAACTGTAGGTCAGAAGGGCAAAGAGGTCGTTGACATGGAGGCGCTCAAGGCAGCAGGCGTGTACGGCTTCAGCGAGGATGGAAGGTCTGTAGATGACTTGAAGGTCATGCGCGAGGCTATGAAAAAGGCAAAGGCGCTCGACATGCCGATACTCGATCATACTGAGGAAAAGGCGCTGCTCGAGGACGGTGCATGCATGAATGCAGGCAAATATGCTGATATGCTCGGCCTGAAAGGGATACCGGCTGAGACAGAGGAGCTGATAGCGGCGCGTGATATACTTCTGGCAAAGGAAACAGGATGCAGGCTGCATCTGCAGCATATAAGCACGCTCGGGAGCCTTGATATAATAAGGACTGCAAAGTCGTGGGGCATACCGGTGACAGCTGAGACTGCGCCGCATTATTTTACGCTTTCTGACGGCGATGTGATCATCAGAGAGGGCGATGCGACTGAGGGTACATATCATTGTGCAGATACACCTTACGGCATGAAGGCTGACACTCATAAAAAGATGAATCCGCCGCTCAGGACGAAGCGTGACAGATTTGCTGTAGTGAATGCGCTCATAGACGGTACTATCGATACTATAGCGACTGACCATGCGCCGCACAGCGCTGAGGAAAAATCGAAGCCTTTTGAGCAGGCGCCTTTCGGCATAGTTGGGCTTGAGACGAGCTTTGCTGTCAGCAATACTGAACTGGTAAAAAAAGGATTTATTGATCCTATGCGTCTGATCGCGCTTCTGAGCACGAATGCCGCGCGCATATTAAGGTATGACGGCGGAACACTCCGTATCGGCTCGCGCGCTGATATAGCTGTCATCGACCCGGATGAAGAGTGGGTAGTTGAGCCTGATAAGTTCAAGTCAAAAGGACGCAATACTCCGTTTGAGGGTATGAAGCTGCGAGGACGCGTGCAGCTAACTATGGCTGAGGGCAGGATAATTTACAGGAAATAAGCAATATGAAACGGGCGGCAGCCTGTGGGCCGGCCAGGCCGGCGGAAGGGAGTTGAAATGATAGACAGACTTATAGACGGAATAAAAAAGAAAGGAAATCCTACAGTAGTTGGTCTTGACCCTACTATAGAAATGATGCCTGAATTTATGAAGAAAAAATATTTCAGGCAGTACGGTCCGACACCTGAGGGTGTTGCGGAGATGTTTTTCGCATTTAACAAGCAGATCATCGATGCTGTATATGATATCGTTCCTGCGGTAAAGCCTCAGATCGCCATGTATGAAAAATTCGGTGTGCCGGGCATAGATGTTTACAACAGGTCTTGCATGTACGCTTATTCAAAAGGACTCGTCGTTATAGGTGACATAAAGCGCGGCGATATATCTTCTACTGCTGCTGCTTACGCTGCACATCTCGGAGGGGCTGAGATAAAGGGAGAGAGAGCCTTCACATGGATGGAGGATGCTGTTACGCTCAATCCGTACATGGGCTCTGACGGTATAAAACCGTTCCTTGAGGCATGTGCACAGTATAGGAAAGGAATATTCGTACTGGTAAAAACAAGCAATCCGAGCAGCAGCGAGCTGCAGGATCTTGTACTTCAGGACGGCAGGACTGTTTATGAAGCGACTGCACAGCTCGTTGACGAGTGGGGCACAGGTCTTATAGGCAGATACGGATACAGTGAGGTCGGCGCTGTTGTGGGCGCTACGCACAGGGAGCAGGGCGAAAAGCTCAGAAAGGAGCATCCGCATATGTTCTTCCTCGTGCCGGGATTCGGCGCGCAGGGCGCGACGGCTGACGATGTAGCCGGATTCTTTGACGAGGACGGTCTGGGAGCTGTTATTAATTCTTCGCGAGGCATCACTGCTGCTTATAAGAAGGATGACGCATTTGCTGAAGAGGATTTTGCAAAGGCTGCGAGGGAAGCGGCTCTCAGGATGAAGGAGCAGCTTAACGAAGCGCTTGCAAGAAAGTAAGAACAGAAGGCGGAAGAAATAAATGGCAGAAAAGTTTATATATGAGGCAGAGGTGCTTGTAAATGAAGAGATAGCGCCTCACATAATGAAAATGACGATGTCTGCGCCGGAGGCGTCTGACGTCGCTCAGCCGGGTCAGTTTATAAATATTTATCCAAAATCTGACAGGCTGATACTGCCGCGCCCTATAAGCATATGCGACGCAGATGTTGAAGAAGGAACACTTACTATCGTATATGACGTAATAGGCGCGGGGACTGACGAGCTGCGCGGTATGAAGCGCGGTGATATCATAAAGATATCATCTCCGCTCGGACATGGTTTTCCTGCACCGGCTGTGCCGGGCGCACCGGTACTCCTTGTAGGAGGCGGTGTAGGCACTGCGCCGATGCTGTTTTTAGCTAAGCGTCTCGCGGCGCAGGGGTCGCGCGTCACTGCCGTAACGGGCTTCAGGAAGGACCCGTTCCTGACGGAAGAGCTGCGTCACGCTGATTGCAGGATGCTTGTTACTACGGATATGCCAAATGAAAACTGCTTCGTTGGCAACGTAGTAGACTGCATAGAGATCAACCAGATAGAGCCGGGCGACGACTGGACTTGCTACGCATGCGGTCCGAGACCTATGCTCAAATCGCTTTACAGCTACATAAGCAGCATGAATGAAAAAACTACGGTATTCGTTTCGCTCGAGGAGCGTATGGGCTGCGGTTACGGCGCCTGTGTCGGCTGTGTCACTGATATACGCGTCGGCAAGGACAGCGACGGAAACGATATTATAAAAAAGTACAAGGTCTGCAAGGACGGTCCTGTATTTAACGGAAAGGCGGTGGTCTGGTAATGGCAGAGTTGGATAAAAAGGCAGAGGAGTTGGGCATCGACTTATCAACGCGCATAGCGGGAGTACAGTTTAAAAATCCGATAATGACAGCGTCAGGAACGTTTTCTGCGCGCGAGAGCAGCGATTTTTATGATATAAGCGAGCTCGGCGCGGCTGTTACGAAAGGCGTTGCAGTCGATCCGTGGCCGGGCAACGACACGCCGCGTATAGCAGAAACTTATGGAGGAATGCTCAACGCCGTAGGTCTGCAGAACCCGGGCGTAGCGGAATACAAAAAGAAAGAACTCCCATATCTGAAAAAATATGACACAAAGATAATCACAAATATCGCAGGCCACAGTATAGATGAATACTGCGGCGCCATAGAAGCACTCAACGACTGCGATGAGATATCGATGTTTGAGGTAAATATCTCGTGTCCTAATGTAAGTCAGGGCGGGGCTGCTTTCGGCACAGACCCGAAGCTCGCAGCTGAAGTCACTAAGGCCGTAAAGAAGATATCTAAAAAGCCTGTTATCATAAAGCTGACGCCAAACGTCACTGATATAACTGAGATAGCAAAGGCTGTAGAGGCAGAGGGCGCTGACGCTGTATCGCTCATAAACACTCTGCTCGGCATGCACATAGACCTGCGCCGCCGCAAGGCTACACTGGCGCGCAAGGTCGGCGGATTTTCCGGTCCTGCCGTTAAGCCTGTGGCTCTCAGGATGGTCTGGCAGGTCGCTCAGGCAGTCAACATCCCGGTCATCGGTCTCGGCGGCATAAGCTGCGGAACAGACGTAGTGGAATTCCTCGCTGCGGGCGCTTCGGCTGTCGGTATAGGAACTGCGGTGCTCTCCGACCCGCTGGCTATGGTAAGGATAAAGGAAGAGCTCATAGACTACATGCATGAGAACAACTGGACGACGCTCGCTGAGCTCAGACATGCGTTTAACATTTAAAATAGATACGAACATAATATACTAATACGAATAAATACGAAAGGAGCGCGGCGTCCCCGCCGCCTGTGAGCGCCCCGTGCGGGGCTATGCTTGCAGACTGCGGCGCTATATTATAAGTGAAGATAAGGGATACCGCTGATACATAATAATGGGATATAAGGAAGAATTTATAAAGTTTATGGTAGAGTCAGGCGTTCTGACTTTCGGAGATTTTGTTACTAAGAGCGGCAGAAACACGCCGTATTTCATAAATACAGGCAACTACAAGACAGGCGCGCAGGCGCATCGCCTCGGCCAGTTCTACGCTTCATGCATAAAGGAGCACATGGACGCTGGAGACATCGATCCTGAGACTAAAGTGCTTTTCGGACCTGCGTACAAGGGCATCCCTCTGGCTGTCGCTACATCTATATCTCTCGCCGCAGAGCACGGAATGGACGTGAGCTACTGCTTTAACCGCAAGGAAAAGAAGGACCACGGCGAGGGCGGAAACATGGTCGGCTACAAGCTTCAGGACGGCGACAAGGTGCTTATTACAGAGGACGTAATAACTGCGGGAACTGCTGTAAGGGAAACGCTTCCGCTGCTTTTCGGCGCGGCTGACGTAAAGGTAGAGGGCCTTATAGTCTCAGTAGACCGCATGGAGCGCGGACAGGGCGAAAAGACTGCTATCCAGGAGCTTTACGAGGATTTCGGCATAAAGACTTATCCGATAGTTACAGTTCGCGAAGTAATCAGCACTTTACATAATCAGGAAGTAGGCGGCAAGGTAGTCATCACAGACGAAGTGAAGGCTGCTATGGAGGCTTATCTGGAAAAATACTGCGTTAAGTAATTAATATACGGCGCGGTGACGCGCGCAGAGTGAGAGAATATTGAGAAAGGATATTATTGCTTATGGAAAATATTGTTTATTATGCGATAGAAAAAAGGCTTACTCCTGAGGACGGCCGCCTTGCGGAGCATGAAACTATCGTCTGCACGGGAAGCGAGATAGAGTGCTATCACAGGATAAAAGAACTCAAAAAGATACAGTCGGAGCATCAGACTGAGGCGGACGCGCAGCAGGATATACAGGAAGCCGATCTGTCTGAGGGCGGGCTGCAGCTTCAGATAGACCCTGAATATTTCGTAGTGCCTGCCGCTGAGTACGACAGGAAGCATTCGCTGAACGAGCAGCGCAGTATAATGGATAAGTTTTTTTCGGAGTTCGGCGGGAAGCTTTAGACAGGAGGAGCGATTATGACCGCAAAGTTATTATCGTATATCATATGCGTGTGGGGCATATGGAATATCATAACGTTTTTACTGATGGGCGTGGATAAGCTCATAGCAAAGATGGACGGCTGGCGCGTAAGCGAGGCTACGCTGCTCGGAACGGCGTTTTGCATGGGCGCTGTCGGCAGCTTTCTGGGCTCGCGCGTGTTCCATCATAAGACTCGCAAGAAGAAGTTTCAGATAGGACTTCCGCTGGCGCTGATCGTAAACGCGGCAGTCGCTGTTGTTATATGGTATATCGCGCATAAGTAATTTAATGATCGACTTTTCAGCAGAAATTTAATATTTTAATATCAATGAATTTACAGGCTGCCGCACTGCGGCAGCTTTGATGTTTTTTTGCCTCATCTGACTAGTGAGCGGGCTCACGTTTTGTTTTATTCGACATGTAAACTATACCGTCATGTCAGAAAAATATACGGCAAATATACGATTTGACAGATAATTCTACATTAAATAATTTTATTCGAATTTTCTTTAAAATTTCCCTTGTAAAATCCGCCCAACAAGAGTACAATTTACTTCAGCACATATTCGCATTAAAGCGGTTATGCAATATAGGAATGAAAAGTGTGCAAAGCGCTATTGTAAAAGAAGGAGAATTAAAATGAAAAAAGCATTGGCAATTTTAGTATCGATCATGATGGTCACACTCGCGCTGGCGGGCTGCGGCTCATCTGCAGGCGGCGGTTCTGCTGCGGCAGGCGGTGACGGCAGCGACTATCCTACAAAGGACATAAACGGCATAATCATGTGGGGCGCAGGAGGCGGAACAGATAACCTCGTAAGACCGCTCAGCACTATAGCAGACGGCCTTATCGACGGCCACAGCATAGTATGCCAGAACATGGCAGGAGCTACAGGCGTTACAGCTACTCAGTACGTAAGCAATCAGGCTACTGACGGCTACAACCTGCTGCTCGGCGCTGAGAACCCTGCTCTCTACAAGATCCTCGGTCTCTCAGACATCACATACGATGATTACGACACTATACTTCTTATCGGAAGCGAGGACGTATCTATCGTAGTTCCTAACGATTCACCGTATAACTCAGTTC
>CAVGTL010000120.1:0-8952 GCA_963632005.1 Succinivibrio sp. | reverse complement strand
AAGAGCATCATAGACCTTTGTAAGTATCTCAGATATAGTGCGCTCCTGAACCTTTTCAGGACTTGTAAATAAAATGGTGTTCTTTTCTTCCATAATTGATATACCTCCTGTTCCTGTATACAAATCAATCATAAACAGTTACCTATTCATATTCCTTAACACTCAGTATACCAATCTGATAGCAGAATAACAACCCTTTATTGACACGCCTGTATACAAAAAGACCTGCTGCGCAGGCTCAAATGCCCGTCCCGCAGCAGGTCTAAAGTTATATTAAATTAATGTTTCAGCGAATGCGAGTGCTTCAGCAACCTTTGAAGGATCCTTAGCGCCTGCCTGTGCCATGTCGGCCTTACCGCCGCCGCCACCGCCTGCTACCTTTGCGATCTGCTTTATGAGATTGCCTGCATGATAACCCTTTTCGAGCAGGTCGTCAGCAACAGAAACGAGGAACGTTACCTTGCCATCGTTTACAGCAGCGAGGACGTTGATTATGCTCTTTTCCTTTGCCTTGAGCTGATCGGACAGAGTTCTGAGGTCGTTTATGTCGATTCCGTCGAACTGACCTGTAACGAGCTTAACGCCGTTTATTTCCTTTGCAGACTTGATGAGGTCGCCTGCAGAATCTCCCATAGACTGACGCTTGAGTTCTTCGATCTCCTTCTTGTATGCCTTTACCTCGTCAGTAAGAGCAGCAGCTCTTGCAGCGATGTTTGAAGGCTGAGTCTTCAGAGTCTCGGCAGTTTCATTTATGAGAGCGTCTTCCGCAGTGATATGCTTGTAAAGACCGTTGCCTGTGATAGCCTCGATACGTCTTACGCCTGCTGCCACGCCGTTTTCGCTTAAGATCTTTATAGCGCCTACCTGGCCTGAGTTTTTAAGGTGAGTACCGCCGCAAAGCTCGCTGCTGAAGTCGCCTACAGAAACTACTCTTACAGTGTCGCCGTACTTTTCGCCGAATAACGCAGTAGCGCCTGTCTTCTTTGCCTCATCGATGCTCATTACCTTAGTGTCTACATCAAGGAATTCGTCTACAGCTTCGTTTGCTATAGCTTCGATCTTTGCGATGTCTTCCTTTGAAACTGCTTCAAAGTGAGTGAAGTCGAATCTCAGACCGTCAGCAGTAACGCTTGAGCCTGCCTGTGAGATGTGGTCTCCGAGCACCTTCTTGAGGGCTGCCTGAAGGATATGAGTCGCTGTATGATTCCTTGCGATATTATTTCTGTTTACGCGGTCAACCTGTGCAGCTACCTTGTCGCCCTTCTTTACAGTGCCTTCAACGGCAGTTACCTTGTGAACGAAGAGGTTCTTAGCCTTAACTACATCGTTTACGATGAGCTTAGCATCTCCGCAGGTTATAACGCCCTTGTCGCCTGCCTGTCCGCCCATTTCAGCATAGAAAGGAGTATGATCGAGAACGATGTTTCCTTCCTGGCCTGCTGTGATCTCGTCTACAGGCTTTCTGTTTATGATTATAGCCTTTACAGTTGACTCGTCAGTAAGAGTGTCATAGCCTGTAAATTCAGTAGCATCGTCAGCAGTGAAGAATCCGAGCTCCTCGTCCTGCCATGCGATCTCGTCGTCAGACTTTCTCGCTGCGCGCGCCATTTCTCTCTGCTGTTCCATCAGCTCATTGAAGCTGTCCTCGTCAGCAGTGCAGCCGCTTTCTTCAAGGATCTCTACAGTAAGCTCAAGAGGGAATCCGTAAGTATCGTAAAGCTTAAATACCTTTTCACCCTCAAGCTCAGTCTTTCCAGCTTCCTTGAGTTCCTTTATATATTCATTGATAATATTAGTACCCTGGTCGATAGTCTCGCTGAACTTTTCTTCTTCTACTGAAAGTACCTTAAAGATGTAGTCCTGTCTTTCAACGAGCGCAGGATAAGCATCGCCTGAAACCTCGATAACGAGCTTTGCGAGCTCAGCCATGAATTTTCCTTCGATTCCGAGGAGCTTTCCGTGTCTTGCTGCTCTTCTGAGGAGTCTTCTGAGAACGTAGCCTCTGCCCTCGTTGCTCGGAAGGATGCCGTCGCTTATCATGAATGTTACTGAACGGATGTGGTCAGTAATGATTCTGATGGAAATATCTTCCTTTGCCTTGCCGCCCTGATACTCAACGCCTGAGATCTTAACAACGCCGTCCAGAATGTGCTTTATAGTATCTATAGCGAATATAGAGTCAGTCTCCTGCATGATGCAGGCCATTCTTTCAAGACCCATACCTGTATCGATATTTGGATGAGCAAGCGGAGTATAGTTACCTTCCTCGTCTCTGTCGAACTGAGTAAATACGTGATTCCAGAACTCGATGTATCTGTCGCAGTCGCAGCCCGGCTTGCAGTCAGGTGAACCGCAGCCGTATTCCTCGCCTCTGTCGAAGTAGATCTCAGAGCAAGGACCGCAAGGACCGATACCGATCTCCCAGAAATTGTCGTCCTTACCGAGTCTTACTATTCTTTCCTCCGGCATGCCGATCTTGTCGCGCCAGATAGCTACAGCCTCGTCATCGTCCTGATAAACAGTAGCCCAAACTCTTTCCTTAGGGAGCTTGAGGTGCTCAGTGATGAATTCCCAGCCCCATTCGAGTGACTGCTCCTTAAAGTAGTCGCCGAACGAGAAGTTACCCATCATTTCAAAGAACGTGCCGTGTCTGTCAGTATAGCCGATGTTTTCGATATCGCCTGTTCTGATGCACTTCTGGCATGTAGTCATCCTCTTTCTCGGCGGAGTCTCAAGACCTGCAAAATACGGCTTGAGAGGCGCCATGCCTGAGTTGATGAGTATAAGGCTCTTGTCCTTTTCAGGAACAAGTGAGAAGCTCTCATGAACCAGATGTCCCTTGCTCTCGAAAAATTCAAGGAACATTTTTCTGATCTCATTAAGACCTAATTTTTCCATTGTGAAGTCCTCCATAAATATATTAATAAATTCAAAAACAAGTTAAACAGTCCTGCAACGGCCCGCGTCCCGCGCGCCTGGATAAGCCCCATGCGTCACCGCATCACGCCCCCGCGCGCCTCCCGGCCCGCTCCTCCGGTACAAAACCCAAAAAACAAAAAACGCCCCTACGCATAGGGGCGGGAATATCACCGCGGTACCACCCTAATTCACCGGCTTTCGCCTGTACGCCTGTCGTCTACGCATTATGCGCGCCGACCCTGCCGGTATCTTAGAAGCTGTAACGTTGCCAACGTTTCCGACTACACACCACCGCACTGCTGTATCATACATCACATACTGTATATTACTACACGCATCGGCTTTACCGGAAAAACTCTGAAGCTGCGTTCGGTACGCCCTGCCGGAAATCTCTCACCGCCGTTTCCTCTCTGTGGACAGCAGCCGCGCCTACTCTTCTTCGTCTCAGTTTTTAACCGCTTTTCAGTTTTTACACTTTGTACATTATACACGCATAATATATCATTTGTACAGTGGAAATTTATTTTTGTTTACGTTCAGCTTTAAATATCGAACCTAGCGTCTTAAGCATTTCATCAATTTTGATAGGCTTTGCCAGATATCCGCTCATACCTGCTTTTGCAGCCTGAGCGCGGTCCTCATCGAACGCATTCGCTGTCATCGCAACGATAGGTATACGCCTGCAATAATCAGACTCCATAGCTCTGATCTGTCTTGTGGCTTCATATCCGTTCATTACAGGCATCTGAACATCCATCAGGATGATATCATATTGTCCCGGTCTTGCTGTTTTCATTTTCTCTACAGCTACCGTTCCGTCATCTGCAACCTCGACAACGAATCCTGACTCCTTCAGGATCTCTGAGGCAATTTCCTGATTCAATTCATTATCCTCTACCAGAAGGATCTTCTTTCCCTTAAACGACATGATATCCTGTTCTGTATCATCGTCTGTTACAGGTATGCTAAGCCCATGCGCAGAGCCTTCGGCATGATACGCTTTCCTTTCTCCGTCCAGCTTGAATGTCAGACACACATCAAACTCGCTGCCGATGCCTTCTTCACTTTCCAGAGTGATCGTTCCGCCCATCATTTCAACGATCTTCTTGGTGATGGCAAGTCCGAGCCCTGTTCCCTGAATGCCGCTTACTGTTGCTGTTTCCTCACGAGAGAAGTTTTCAAATATATGCTTCTGAAACTCCTTGCTGATGCCGATCCCTGTATCTTTTATAATAAAATGATAAGTTGCGCATCCCTCAGGAGCTTTTCCCTCCTGCCTGAGTATCAGGTCGACGGTACCGCCGTTTTTATTGTACTTAACGGCGTTACTCAAAATATTCAAAAGGATCTGTGTCAGACGCAGCTTGTCCGCAATAATATACTCCTCTGTCACATCTACAGTATCGATCATGAAATTCAGCTGTTTTTCATTCAGGGATGGCTTGATCATCGTTCTGATATCATACAGCAGCTCCGGCAAATGCAACGGTTTTTCATCGATCTTCACTTTACCGCTTTCGATACGGCTCATATCCAGCACGTCATTTATCAGAGAAAGCAGATGCTCGCTTGATGTCTGGATCTTTTTCAGATACTCCTTCACCGCTTCTTTACTGTCGATGTGCGAAGCTGCCAGCGAAGTAAATCCTATTATCGCATTCATCGGCGTACGGATATCATGTGACATATTATTCAGGAAAGCAGTTTTGGCCGAATTCGCACTTTCTGCCTGCATCAATGCTGTTTCCAGATCGTGCTGGCTCTCCTGCAGCTGCTCGTTTAATTTTTGCGATCTGCGCACCGCCATTCTTGCCTTTCTCAATAGTCCGAGGATCACAGACAGTATAAGGACAAATAATACGATGCCGACAGTCGTGACCACCAGGAAATTGTCCTTGATGAAATCGGTCAGTGTGACCTTCTTTAAGGAATCCTCATACATAGACACTGCGCCAGTCAGTTTTGAGGTCTGTATAGATTTCAGAGTCTTATTCAGGATAGACATTAAGACTGTATTTCCCTTTTCCACGGCAAACGATGTATTCGCTGCCTTTGTCAGAAACACACTGTGGATCTTTTTATCATTCGAATATTTCATGACCTGCGCTGATCTGACGATCATACAGTCAGCCTGTCCGTTCTGTACAGCTTTTTCAGCCTCCTTCTCCGAATCGTATTCCTTAACATTCCATTTAGGATAATTATAGGAAATATACCATCTGAATTTTTCATTATCTTTTGTCAATGCGACCGTGTTTTCTTCACTCTCATTGAAAGCATCCTGCGCTGTGACGGCAGCCACAGAAATCGACGTCACTGTATTGGATAAAGATAATCCATTCTTTTCCGCATAGTAAGGATTCTGGATAATATGGAATATCATGTCTATTTTATCATCATGCAGCGCCATTATCTGTTCTTCCTGCGTATCAAACCCTACCAGTTCAAATTCCAGCGTTGCACCAAGACATTCCCTTGCATAATCAACGTAATCGTTTATGACGCCTAATACTTGTCCGTTTTTATAGTCATCAGTACTGAATCCCGCATCGTCGTTCAAATATCCGATCCTTATGGCACCGTGCTCTTTCAGCCATTTATTCTCCTCGCTCGAAAGGACCGCAGCAGATTGTGTTGCAATGTACTGCTTGTAAAGCTCATCCGAATAAAAAGGCTTATCGTTCTCCATGGAACGCATCGCGCTGTCAAGCTCTTCTTTCAGGTCAGGGCGTTTTTTATTGATACCGTAATAGATCTCTGATCCGCCTGTTACAACGATCGCAGACATACCCGCATCTACCCAGATGGAAGTTTCCGTAGAAATAACGCCCTGTATTTCATGCGCAGCCAGCAACTCCTTGGCCTCATCAATACTGTTTACAAACACATGATCTGTATGTACATTATATTTGTCTTCCCACTCGCAAAACTGCGTTGTCTGTATACTGTTTTCAAACATTGCGATCGATCGTCCGTTCAATGTTGACAGATCTGCAGCTGAGATATCCGTATTCCCGAGATCCACATACAGATAGTATCTTTCCTCGCCCATAGGCTTGTCAGAAAAAAGCATCGTTTCTGCACGTTCATCTGTATAAGACAATGCGCTCATCAGGTCGATCTCACCATTTTGAAGCATTTCTACCAGTTCCGGCCAATCACCTGTTACATACTCGTAATCCCATCCGGTATAAGCCGATACTGCCTGTTCAAATTCATACCCGTATCCGCTTCGATCTCCATCCTTATCTGTAATATGATAAGAATCCTCATACCACCCTACACGGACTGTCTTATGCTCCGCTTCTTTTGTCGCTGTAGCATTATTTCCTGAGCCTTCTGCATTTACTGAAACAGGTATCATCATAAAAAGCAAAAGAAGGCTTAACGCCAAGCATATTTGCTTGCATAATTTTCCATTTTCTCCGTTCATAAATAAAATTCCTTTTACCCTTTTGTGCGTTATTCTGCACATTTCGCTATTACTGTCAGCATTTTATGAATATCGAGCGGTTTCGCAAGATGAGCATTCATCCCCGCCTGCTTTGCCTTCTCTATATCTTCCACAAATGCATTTGCTGTCATCGCAATTATCGGAATTTCTTTTGCATCTTCACGTTCCGACGATCGAATACATTTTGTTGCTTCGTACCCATTCATGATCGGCATCATAACGTCCATGAGGATCAGATCGAACGTTCCCGGCGGGTTTCCGTTAAAAATATCAACAGCCTGCTGTCCGTTTACGGCTTTTGTGATATTCGCCCCGACATCTGCCAGAAGCATCTCTGCAATATCCATATTGAGCTCATTATCCTCGACCAGCAGGATATTTCTGCCTTCGATGTTTCCTTCTGTTTCCGGTTCTTCCATTTTCTTTACGTCTTCTTCAGACGCTATTTTAAATGGGATCTCCACCGTAAAGCAGCTTCCCTTACCGACTTCACTCTCAACATGGATACTTCCGCCCATTTTATCGACCAGCTGTTTCACGATAGACAATCCGAGACCTGTTCCCTCAAATTTTCCGAGTTCTTCATGTTCTCTGGCAAACGGATCGAACAGATGCTTCTGGAACTCTTTACTTATTCCTATTCCCGTGTCTTTTATGATCACCTTAAATGACACATACAGCTGATCTAATTTTTCTGCGGACACATCACAGATAACAGTTCCGTTTTTCTTGTTATACTTAATAGCGTTTCCGAGAAGATTGATATATATCTGCCTCAGATGAAGCGGGCTGCCCCATAAATACGGATGATCATGAATACTGTCGGCATTGTTCCTTTTCACGTCAATGCCATTATTTTTTGCTCTAATTTCATTGATAGTGAAAATATCATCCAGCAACGTCAGCATATTAAACGGTACTTCAGAGAGCTCTATACTCGAATCTTCCAGCTTGCTTAATTGCAGTACATCATTGATCAAAGACAATAAATGATTGGCTGCGACCTTTGCTTTTCCTCTGTTTTTTGTCGTAAAAGCGATATCGTCGGCATGCTTTTCATTAATATCGATCAGACACATGATCCCGTTCATCGGTGTTCTGATATCGTGGGACATTCTGGCAAGGAAAGAAGTTTTTGCCTCATTTGCGCGCCTTGTTTCCTCCAAAGCCTCCTCAAGCCTGTCAGAAGCTTTTTTCTGTTCGTCTATATTGGAAATTACACCATAGAAATATTCCGCACTGCCATCCTCCCTTCGAATGACATATCCGGCTCCTCTGTACCATTGTATCGTTCCGTCTTTTTTCACTGCCCTGAATATAACGGAATATTCCGTATTTCCCGTGCGATCACTGAGCGTAGCCAAATATTGTTCCAGTACCCGCTCTCTGTCTTCCGGATGGATTCCCTTAAGCCACATATCCCATGTATTTGGCGCGTCGTTTTCATCGGTATAACCGTACAGCTTCCGCAGGGCGTCAGAAAATTTAATACTCAGCAGACTTTTTCCGTCTTCTGCGTATGTAGCAAAATAAGAACCTGAATTTAACGCGAAATAAACAGCATCTCTCGCGCGCTGCAGTTCTATATTTTCGTTTGCCAGAAATGTGTTCTTCCCTTCCAGCACGTTTTTTTCCTTCTCAAGAGCTACTACATGCGTAATGTCCATAAACGTAGAAGTAATGATCGTCCCGCCGTTGCTTGCTGAAAACGATTTGCTCTCCGCAAGTATCCTTTTTTCATCGCTCTCTCCTGCATTTACCACAAACTGGTACTTAACAGAGCCTCTCTGCTTTCTGAGATTTAAAAGATCCTCTTCCCTGACTCCTTCCAGCAGTATCACATTTCGCATATTTTCTTCCAGTTTTTCTGCAGCTTCTTCTTCACTGCTCCATCCCATGATACGAAGAGCTTCAGGATTGATCTGTAAAAGATTTCGCCCCGGGACCGTATAGACCATCACTCCGCATGTGAGCTGTTCCATTACGATATTAGTTAAGTTGCTGTAATATTTTAACTCTTTTACCAGTACATTCTTATCTTTTTCTGTTTTGGCATAGGTTTCCTTCAACTGCTGAAGATGTTCAAGTTCTTCTCGTTTTTCCTCATCAATGATCTGATAAGCATAAAGCACCTGCGTCAGCTGCCCTTCCTCATCACGTTCCGCCTCAATGAAGCTTCCTCTGACCCAGCCTGAGATCGTTCCCTTATAGTCAATATTCAGACACTTCTCATACTCCATTCTCCGGGCAAGAGTCTGTAAATTCACAAATGTAAGAACCTCTAATAATTCATCCTGTGAAACTGTGTTCTGTATGGCGAAGTTGATTGCCTGCTGCGCTGATGCAATTTTACCTAATATCGATCGAATCGTTTCTGATGAATGAACGATCTCGTAACTGTCATTTACCAGGTCGATCGAGAATACACCGGTATATATAGATGCGAGTGCCCGAGATACAGCATTCATTTTTTCTTTTCTTTTTTTATTTTGTACGTCTTTTTGCATAATTCCTGCCCCCGGCTCTGCGCCATTTGATTTTGATTATGAAATCCTTATTATATTATACCCCCCCCCCTG
>CAVGTL010000119.1:0-9009 GCA_963632005.1 Succinivibrio sp. | reverse complement strand
GTGCGCGTCGCTCTGATCAAGCGAGCTTGTCAGAGGCTTTGCTTCGCTTTAAATGTAGCGTTGGATGTGGGCCCGCGGGCGGGCGAAGCGCATCAGGTATTCGTATAATGGAATTGAATATGTAAATTGTGTAAATTGTTGGTATTTTAATATAGAAAAAGAGGTAAAATTATGGACTATATCTTCGCAGAAGGAAACGGCCGCGAGATCACAGGTGTAGACAAGATCTTCAGTGTGAGCCAGAAGGCTAAGGCAGCTATCGCTGAATACGGTAAGGAAAATGTTATAAACGCTACCATCGGAGCGCTTCTTGATGATAACGGTGATCTTATAGTACTTTCATCTATGGTAGACGTGCTTACGCACATGGAGCCGTCACAGTTCGCAGAGTACGCCCCTATAGCGGGAACGCCTGATTTCCTGAGCATCATAAAGACTGCTGCTTTCGGAAACTACGTTCCTGACGGTTATATCGAGGCATGCGCTACGCCGGGCGGTACAGGCTCTATCAGAAATACTATCTCATGTTATTCTAAGCCGGGAGATAAGGTCCTCACATCAAACTGGTACTGGAGCCCTTACAGGACTATCGCTACTGAGATAGGTCGTGATATCGCTACTTATCAGATGTTTGACGAAAACGATGAATTCAATTTAAAGGACTTTGAGGATAAGATCAACGAGCTTCTTGATGCTCAGGGCAGCCTTGTTGTGATTTTCAATGCTCCTGCTCACAACCCTACTGGATATTCTCCATCGGATGAAACGTGGGATAAGATAATAGAAATATTAAAGCGCTGCGCAAAGCCGGGCAAGAAGATAACCTTCTTCCTTGATATTGCGTATATAGATTTTGCTGGCGATTCAGACAAGGCGCGTCAGTTCCTGCCTAAGTTTGGAAATCTGCCTGAAAATATCCTCACTGTAGTAGGCTTCAGCTCATCAAAGGGCTTTACGTTCTATGGTCTCCGTACAGGCGCTATGTTATGCATAACTCCGAACAAGGAGATAGCTGCTGAGTTCAAGCGCTTTACTTCTTTTGCAAGCAGAGGCTCATGGTCAAACTGCGTAAGAGTAGGTCAGACTGCACTTGCAAAGGTATTTAAGGATGAAGAGCTCCTTGCGAGAGTATTTGAGGAAAGAAAGAAATACGAAGAGCTGCTTTCACGCAGATGCAAGGTATTCAAGGAGGCTGCAAAGGAAGCGGGACTCCGTACATGCCCGTTCAACGCAGGCTTCTTCATCACTATTCCGTGTGAAAATGATGACGCTGTAAATGAAGAACTTTTCAAGGATAATATATTTGCCATCGCTATCGGCGGCGGCATAAGAATAGCTATTTCGGCTATAAGTGAGGATGCTTGCAGGATAGTTCCTGCTAAGGTTGCATCGGCTATAAAGCGTGTAAACGGTTAGGTCGATCAATATGCGGTGGTCAATGACCACTTAATAAGTTAATAAATCAATAGGCAAAATAAAGCTCCGGCAAGGTCTTATCCCGCCGGAGCTTTTTGAATTTCTATGTCTAATTGTCAGATGTATGGTGCATCATAGTATTTTTGAGCGGGCTCTTCTGAAGTGCTTCAGAAAGTATAAGTCCGACTACGACAGCAAGTCCGCCCTGGATAGCCATGCCACTGGCTTCAGCGATAGCGCCGCCTGCGCCGCCCTCAAGGCAATATCCCGCAGCGGTGTAAAATACAGTCTCAACTATAACTCCGGCAAGTACTGCAACGAACCAGCGAGCTCTTCCGCGGAGACCGAAAAGCTGTGAGCTGAGTATCGCGCCGATAATGAGAGCCATTACAGCCTTTGATACGAGAGATATAGGCGCCCACATAGGAAATCCGAGGATAAGGTCTGAGAGCATTGCGCCGAGACCTGCTGAAAGCGCTCCGCGTCTGCCGCCGACAAACATTACGGTGAGGACTATCATAGCATCGCCGAGGTGAGTATATCCGCCTGCACCGTTAGGAAAGCTGAGACATGTAGCTACAAATACGACAGCAGCGAGCAGTCCGCCTATGACTACCTTCTGTATCGAATCATTACGTGAATTCATAAATAATTCCTCCTTAGTAATAAATTAAAGTATTAATAATGTAAATATTCCGGCGCCTCGCGGCGCCCCCTTAAAAAAGTCCAACAAAGATAATAACACATTTCGCGCCGTGAAAAAAGCGTAAGTAGTATGACACATACACAAAGATTGATTATAAATCAATAAAATGGTATACTACCTATTAATTACGGGCATTTTCAGGGAGCAGTCAAAAATGAGAAATATCCTTCTGAAAATAGAATACGACGGTACTGAATTTTCAGGGTGGCAGCGCCAGCCGCAGCCTGAGGTGCGTACAGTTCAGGATGAGCTAGAGGAAACACTTTCAAGGCTGTGCGGACAGGCTGTGAGCATAGACGGCACAGGGCGCACAGATGCAGGCGTGCATGCGCTGGGACAGTGCGCGACATTCAGTGGTGATTTCGGTATACCTACGGACAGGCTCGTAAAAGCGGCTAATGATATACTTGCCGACAGCCGCCAGAAGGGCGGCCCGATAAGGATAATTTCTGCAGAAGAAGTCCCTGAGGGCTTTCATGCGCGCTTCAGCGCCGAGGGCAAGACGTATGTGTACCGTATATACAATGCTGAAACGATGCCGGTATTCCTGCGTAATTACAGATATCATGTGAAGAAGCCTCTTGATATAGAGGCTATGAAAAAAGCAGCGGAGGCTTTCCCTGGAAAGCGTGATTTTGAAGCGTTTATGGCTATGGGAAGCACGCCGCAGGAAACGACCGTAAGGACGATATTTGGCGTGAACATAGAGACGCGAAGCGTTGCGGGATGCCGTGAACTGAATATTTCTGTAACGGGCGACGGATTTCTGTACAATATGGTAAGGATAATAGCAGGAACGCTTGTCGATGTAGGGCTGGGGCGCATAGCGCCGGAGGCCGTGCCGGGCATTATATCTGGCTGCGACAGGCAGAAGGCGGGACATACTGCGCCGCCGCAGGGATTATATATGGCAGAGGTATATTTTAACCGTGATCTTATGATAAAAAAGGCTGCGGAGCCATGGCCGATAATTTGACAGAATAAGGAATAAATGCAGATAACAAGGGTAATAGATAAAAGCAATAAATGTAAATTTAAAGGTGGAAAATATGGGAGAAAAAGTTATAAAAGCGGATGAAAGACCGGGCTGGGATGAATATTTCATGGAGATAGCCGAGGTCACTAAAAAGAGGTCTACATGCAAAAGGCGGCATGTCGGAGCGGTCATAGTAAAGGATAATCGTATACTGGCAACAGGCTACAACGGCGTACCGTCAGGCATAGAGCACTGCGGAAAGCGCGGCTGCCTCAGAGAAGAGCTGGGCGTGCCGTCAGGTGAGAGACATGAGCTTTGCAGAGGCATACATGCTGAGCAGAACGCTATAGTTCAGGCTGCTTATCTCGGCGTATCTATAGACGACAGTACATTGTATTGCACGAATCAGCCGTGCATACTGTGCGCCAAGATGCTTATAAATGCCGGGGTAAAAAGGATAGTTATAAAAGAGGGGTACCCTGACGTTTACGCAGAGCAGATGCTTCAGGAAGCAGGCATAAAGATGGAGCTTATAGATGAAATAAGCGGCAGCGGCGCAGACGATGAGGGTGAATGCAGCGTCTGTCCGGCTCATGCAGAGTAAAATTACGCAGCACATGATGTAAAAATACAAAAGGCAAAAACACAGGATAAGGATAGGGATTAAAGGAGCAAACGATATGAAGTATATTTTGATGGTCATAGTGACCTTTGTGATAGCGCTCGCGGCTACGCCGCTCGCTATAAAGCTTGCGCCAAAGATAGGCGCGATGGACGTACCAAAAGACAAACGAAGGATGCATTCGAAGCCGATGCCGCGTTTTGGCGGACTGGCTATATTTCTCGCGTGTGAGGCCGGGATAGCGATATTCCTTCATAACGACCCTAAAGCGCTCGTCATACTGCTTGGTGGGCTTCTTATATACGCCGTCGGTGTAGTTGACGATCTTAAGGGACTGCCTCCAAAAGTAAAATTTCTGCTGCAGATGATATGTGCGGCGATAATATATGCCGGAGGCATAAAGATAGACTTTATAAAAAACCCTGCAAATTATTTTTCAGGCGTTGAGGAATATATATGGTTCCCGGGACCTGTAAGCTTTGTAATAACTGTGATATGGGTAGTAGGACTTACAAATACTGTAAACCTGATAGACGGCCTTGACGGACTGGCTGCAGGCGTTTCATGCATAGCCTCGGCATGCATAGCGTATTCGGCGTATCTGAGCGGCCAGTACACTGTAGCGATAGCGATGCTTGCGGTCACAGGCTCTACGCTTGGATTCCTTCCGTTCAATTTTCATCCTGCGAAGATATTCATGGGCGACAGCGGGTCATTATATCTGGGCTTTATGATAGCAGTAATATCGATATTCGGCTCAACGAAGGGCGCAACGCTCATAGCGACACTTGTACCATTCCTCGTTCTCGGACTGCCGATATTTGATACGGCGTTTGCGATAATCAGGCGTTGGGTAAACGGCTGCCCGATCATGACAGCTGACAAGGGCCACCTGCATCACAGGATAATGAACACAGGCATAGGACAGCGCCGTACAGTGCTCATCATGTACTGCATAAGTGCGATAATGGGTATGGTAGCTGTGCTCGTAGTACAGCGTGTATGGGTCGAAGCGGCAGTACTCAGCATTGTTGCTGCAGTTCTGGTGTGTGTATTCATTGCCGACCATACTACGATGAAGGAAATAATGCGCGAAGGTCTGCCTGAAGATATACTTAATAATGAAAACAATACGCATGACCACCATCTGCTGCATGAACTTCATGAGCTGCATGAGCATCATGAGTCGAATAAAGATAATGAATAAACGAGCGATAAATAAATGAATGATAAATTTGATCTGATCGCTTGAAATACAGTAAAAAACATAGTAAAGAAATCCATAAAATAAAAGAAAGAGGGAATATATAAATGAAAGTAATGTCAGTTTTCGGAACGCGTCCCGAAGCAATAAAAATGGCGCCGCTCGTAAAAAAGCTGAACGCCGACCCTGATATAGAGTCAGTACTCTGCGTCACTGCACAGCATAGAGAAATGCTAGATCAGGTGCTTGAGCTTTTCGAGCTTACACCTGATTACGACCTTAATATAATGAAGCCAAATCAGACACTTGCCATGATAACGGCAAATGTACTTACAGGAATGGAAGAAGTCCTTATAAAAGAAAGACCTGACATTGTTCTCGTTCACGGTGACACGAGCACTACATTCTCTGCTGCACTTGCAGCATTTTACCAGAAAATACCTGTAGGCCATGTTGAGGCAGGTCTCAGGACTTATGATATGTATTCTCCGTTCCCTGAAGAGGTAAACAGAGTCCTTACAGGACATATGGCTGCTATCCACTTCGCGCCTACAGAGCGCAATCGCGACAACCTTATGAGAGAGGGCATCCCTGAAGACAGGATCGCCATAACAGGCAACACTGTAGTAGACGCGCTCCTCGAGGTAGCAGGCAAGCCGTATGAATTTGAAGACGAGACACTTAAAAATATAGATTTCGAAAACAAGCGCGTCATCGCTGTAACATGCCACAGACGCGAAAACCTCGGTGAGTATATGGTACATATATTCTCAGCTATTCGTGAGATCGCAGAAGAATTTGACGATGTAGAAGTAGTTTATCCTGTACATCTGAACCCTAAGGTACGTTCAACTGCAAACGATATCCTCAGCGGCTGCGACAATGTTCACCTTATAGATCCGCTGAGCTATCAGCCGTTCGTAAATCTTATGGCTAAGTCATATTTCATCATTACAGACTCAGGTGGCATGCAGGAGGAAGCTCCTTCACTCGGAAAGCCTGTACTCGTAGTACGCCGCGAAACTGAGAGACCTGAAGCTCTCGCAGCAGGAACTGTAAAGCTTGCAGGAGTTGAGCAGGCAACTATAGCAGCGATGGCAAGAGAGCTCCTTACGGACAAGTCTGCGTATGACGCTATGGCTCACGCAGAGAACCCTTACGGTGACGGTCACGCATGCGACAAGATAATAGAAGCTCTCAAAAATATGAAATGGCCGGAGGGAGCCATAAATGAATAAAATAGATGAAATGCTCCAAATGGCCGAAATAACGGACATGAAGGACATACCTGTAGCTACGAAAAAAAGAAATGAGCTTGGTATGCTCATGAAGCCTAAGATCCTCCACCGCGGACACGTCAAAAAGAAGCTGGAAGGAATATTTACAACACCGCTGTTTTTCGTTATATCAGGTATGGGTTCAGGTAAAACTACAGCAGTGCGCGAATTCCTGCGCAAAAAAAGAAAGATAAAATACGTATGGTTCTCGTTTGAAAAGGACATGACAGAGGACATCTGGCTGTGGGTAAGATTCTGCAAAACGCTTGAAAAAACTAATGTTCAGCTTGGCAGAAAAATGCTGAAATACGGTATACCGCAGAGTGCGCTCGACATGGAGCGGCTTATACATTCCATCAGCACTGCAATGGAAACAGAGACAGTAGTTGTACTTGACGATGTGCATCTTTGTGACAGCAAGCTGCTAAAGGGTGTTATAGAAAAGGTGGCAGCGGCTAATATCCCGATGCTTCATATAGTACTCATATCGAGGAAAGAGCCGCTTGAAAATGCCTATACGCTTGTTGACACCGGCAAGGCAAAAATGATGACGTCACGTAACTTTGAATTTTCAAAGATAGAATGCGAAGACTTTTTCATACTCAACGATGCGCCGCTCACAGACACCGATGTAGATATACTTTACGAAAAGACAGAGGGATGGGCGTCAGCTCTTTACCTGGCTCTCATGCATTACATGAACGGTCAGAGCCTCAGCATGATGGACAGCGGTGAAGAACTCATCCGTACAGCTTTTTATAATGGCCTTGATTCAGGAACGAAGCATTCGTTATTGATATTATCAAAAATATCTAATTTTACACTCGACCAGGCCGAGTATATAACAAAGGACAGAAGCATAAGGAGCATACTTAAGCGCCTTTATGACTATAACTGCTTTACAAAATATGACGAAGATGCCGGAACATACAGCTTCCACGCAGTGTTAAGAGATTTCCTGTCACAGGAATTTGAAAAATCAGATATAGATGAAAAGATAATATATGAACTGCAGGGTGACTGGTATCTCGCAGTCGGCGAGCGCATAAATGCCATAAGCGCATATACGATGTGCTCTGACAACAGACGCATACTTGAGATCATGTCTGAGCCTGCAGCAGTCAAGCTCATGAACATGGCGCCAAACGTAATACGGCAGGCTTTTGATAAAATGAGCATATATGAACGCTACTCAAACCCTATAGCATACCTTACGTACATCTACTCGTACAGTACAGTAATAGATGTTAAGGAAGGCATGAAGATGCTCAGCGATGTCAAGGCGTATTATGAAAAGGTACGCGATCTTGAGGACAGAAACCAGATTTTCGGCGAGATCGCGCTCATAGAAAGTATAGGCGCATTCAACGATATAAAAAAGATGTTTGAGTGCTACGAGCGTGCAAATAACTATTTCGATGGCGGGACGTCCCGCATATTCAACGCTGATGTAGTTATAACATTCGGTGTGCCGCTCACTATGTTTCTTTACCACAAGGAGCCTGGCGATATGAAGGAAATAGTCGAGCTTATGGAAGACCGCTTCTGGATATTCAACCATATAGCCAACGGCTGCGGCGCAGGCATGGAAGACCTTATCCGCGCAGAGTACGAATATATGCAGGGTAATTTCGACAAGGCTGAAATGAAGGCATATAAAGCGGTATACAAGGCTCAGGCAAAGAATCAGTGTGGAATAATACTTTCAGCATCTTTCCTGCTGCTCAGAATGGCGCTTTTCTCAGGAAAAGTGAGAGAAGTTAACGAGATCCTCATGCAGATGATGGAAGAAGTAGAAAAGGACGGCAGCCAGGCTATGATGGCGTGCTATGAGTTTATTCTGGGATATGTATTCGGCTATATGGGCAAGACCGACCTTATACCTAAATGGCTGCTCGAAGGAGACATAAATAAGGTAAAACTCATGGCACCTGCGCGCGATACGGCTTATTTGATAATGGGCAAGATAGCGTGCGAAAGGGGCGACTACAAGCAGCTTGACGAAATAAGCCATAAAATGGAAGAAATATACACTTCTAGAAAAAACCTGACAGGCGTAATGATCGCAAAAGTATACAGATCGATATCAACATTCCATCTGAAGGGAATGAACGAAGCTGCGTATCTTATGAAGGATGCGCTGGAAATGGCTGAGTATGACGGATGCTATGTAACGCTCGCAGAAAATACGAATGAAATAATATCGATACTCGAAGTGACCGGCGTCCCAGCCGCCAAAACGGTGAAAGCCCTCGCTGAAAAGTATCTTGAATCAAAAGAAGTATTTCGCCGCAGCCATAAACCTGTAAACCAGCTCACAAAGCGAGAGTGCGAGGTAATGGATCTCGTATGCGATGGATTTACAGCAGAGGCAATCGGCAAGATACTTTACGTATCGATGTCAACAGTAAAAAAACATACAGCGGCAGCATATGAAAAGCTGGGTGTGAATAAAAAAGCAGATGCCATTGCGGCATACAAAAAAATAACCAGAAGGTAAACGAACTCAAAGCAACTGAAATATAAAGGAATGGTCTTGTACCTGCCCGAAAGTATACTTTTTGGACCATGTACTTATTGTAAGATCTGCGTATAATGTGTATTGTAAGGAGAGGACATAAGGACTTAAAGGTCAGATGTCCCGAAATCTCATTACGCATATTCACTCACTCTTAACATATAATTAGACGGAATAAATTTTCCTTATCCCGTCCCTGAAAAACAGCCGCGGCCATCGGCTGTTTTTTATTTTTTTGAAGCCCTGCCCGTATCTTTGATACGGCGCGCAGGTCTCATACAGAAATTGCG
>CAVGTL010000118.1:0-9018 GCA_963632005.1 Succinivibrio sp. | reverse complement strand
GCCTGTACGGTCTATCGTGCACACTCCGTCCTTTACAGTCACATCGCCAACGCCGAACACGTCCGAAACGTAAGTTTCATCGTCTGCACCGCCGCCGTGCTGCGAAGGGTCGTCCTTAAGCAGATCTATCGCTGATTTTGCCGCAAACGCCAGTCCCGCGTCCTCATCAGCAACAGTAGACTTGTCAACAGTGACCGTCGCGCTGCCGTCTCTTATGACCTCAGGAAGCGACTCGTCGCCCGTTTCTACGTATTTTGCATTAGCATATGTAAGAGCTATCTCGTACGAAACAGTGTTTGCATCATCACCCGCAGAAAGCTCCGCCGAAGACTGAGGCTTGTCCGCTGAGATATCGGCATCACCGCCGCCATTAGTATTCGCTCCGTTGCATCCCGTAAACGCCGCCATGCATACCATTACGCCCGCCAGCACAAATGCTGTAGATCTTCCGTTTCTTTTAATCATTTCTGAAACCCCTTTCTTGATGACTAATGTTTCCAAATCAAATTTTCAAATTTCAAATGATTTAAAACGTCGCGCATCAATGCGCCCGTAGATATTAATTATACCACGAATCACGCCCGTTCAAACTTTAAATTAAGGTTTCAGCCGCCCCCCGCACCATTTCACTGAATGTCGGGTGCGGGTGTATGACTGATGCGAGCTCCGCAGCCGTCATACCGCGCTCTATAGCTACCGTAAGCTCTGCGATAAGGTCTGTCGCGCGCGGGCATACGAGCTGCGCGCCGAGCAGCTTTCCCGTGTCAGCAGAGCTGACGAGCTTTATATATCCGCTTTCAGCGTTTTCTATAAGGCATTTTCCGTTTGCGCCAGTCAGGAATTTCCCGCATTTTACGGCTATTCCCTGAGACTTTGCTTCCGGCTCGCTTAGTCCGACGTAAGCTATCTCAGGCGATGCGTATATGCATACAGGCACGAGCGATGTGTCTACAGGCGGTTTTTTGCCGGCTATCAATGCTGCGACGTTCTTTGCCTGCGCCTCTGCCATATGCGCTAACTGGATATTTTTGTATTTTGCGTCGCCGATGACATACATGCCGTCTATCGACGAGCGACCTTCGTTATCGGCAACTATAGCGCCGTTTACCATCTCAGGCGCGTACGAGCCTGTAAAAATATTCTCCGCTGACGCGCGGCGACCTGCCGCCATAAGGACGCCCTCAGCGCTGAAACGGCATTCCTCGCCCTTTTTGTTTTCACACACGACCGTCAGCAGCTCGCCGTCACGCTCTATGCTCTTTACGCGCGTTCCTGCGTTCACTGAAATGCCGCGCTTTTTGAAATACATTGAAAGGCGCTGCGATATTTCTCTGTCCACTTCAGGCAGTATACGGTCAGCAGCCTCTATCAGCGTCACGCTGCAGCCAAGAGGCTGATAAAACGCAGCAAATTCTATGCCTATAACGCCTCCGCCTATTATTATCAACGACTTTATATCTCTGAGGCCTGCATCGCCTTCAAGCAGCTCATTGCTCGTAAATACGCATTCAAGCTCCGCTCCCGGCACCGGGAGTACTGTAGTTACCGAGCCTGATGCTATTATTATATTTTCTGCCTCGTATGTCTTGCCGTCGCACTCAATGAGATCTCTGCCTGTCACATGCGCTTCGCCTTTTACGACTGTAACGCCTCTCTTCTTCATCATCGACTCTACATTTGAGCAGAGCTGCGTTACTACCTCGCTCTTTCTTGCGTGTATGGCTGCAAGGTCGTAGCTTATGTTGTCTGCGCTCAGACCATATACGATTGCGTTCTTCATCTGCTCGTACAGCTCTGCTGAGTGTATGAGCGCCTTTGTCGGCATGCAGCCGCGGTTGAGGCATGTGCCGCCGAGGCTTTCTTTTTCGAAAAGTATTACGTTCATGCCCTCGGCTGCGGCTGATGCGGCGGCGGTGTAGCCGCCGGGGCCGCCGCCTATTACTGCAATATCATATTTCATATATTTTAACTCCTTAAATTATATATTTTCAAATTCACAGCGCATGCATTGCACATAGAATATACGGCTAAGCTCCGTGTGCAGGGAACTTCAACTACGCTTATCCGTATATTCTTCAGCGTTATATGGCGTCTTTTTGTTAATATCCACTTATTATCAGATCTGCAATATCATCAACGATATTGCTTTTTTCCGTGCGGGTTGCGCTCATTATGGCGGCGCTTATCTGGGATCTTTCAAGTCTGCATCCGATAATGCTTTGCGGGACGGCTGCGAGTAGGTCTGCGTCGAGGCCGTCGGAGCTTATTACTGCATCTGTTATTACTCCGTTTTCTTCTGTAAATGCAATAGCGATCTCGCCCCAGTCAAAACGTTTTTTTACGATATGCTCTGCGTCTATTACTCTGTTGTACAGCCAGTCTGATGACGAGAATTTCTTTTCATACTGTGTGACGGCCTGGCCGTCGATGTCTTTGTCTGACATTTCGGTGATATTCATGCCGTAGACAGCTGAAAATGCGTTTTTCATTGCTGCTCGCATGTCTGCCGGGGTGAGTCCTGGATGGAATTCTGACAGGTTCGCTACTCTTGAGCGGACTGACTGAACGCCTTTTGATCTGAGCTTTTCGGGCGACGGTCTGAGGAATCTGCTCATTTCGTCCAAAGCCACGTCTACCATCAGCGTCCCGTGGTGGTAGCACACGCCGCCTGATTCGTAGTACGCGTGGCCTGAAAATTTGCGGCCATCGACTGTTATATCGTTTCTGCCTGTCTTTTCGGCGTGTATTCCAAGCAGCTCAGCCGCTTTTATTATCACCTCTGTCTGCTTCGCTACATCGTAATCTTCCTTTTTTACAATAAAAGTAAAATTTTGGTTTCCCATATCGTGATATACTGCGCCGCCGCCCGACAGACGCCTTGCAGGAGTTCCGCCCGCGCCTGTCAGCTCTGCAAGGCGGCATTCGTCAAATATATTCTGGTTCCTGCCTACTACTACAGTGTTTTTGTTTTGCCACAGATACAATACGCATTCTCCGGGGCTGACATACTTCATGAGCCACGCTTCCATGGCTATGTTGCGCCACGGCTGCGTCGAATCGGTTTCGTAAACAGTAAGCTTTTCTATCATTTCAGTTCGCGCCCCTTTCCTATAGTACTAGGGCGGCTGACTTGCTCTGCCACCCGCCCGTTTGTTTCACGTATTTAATATTCCAAATTTATTTACTGATTAAAGTTTATATCTTAATTAAATTCATACCTTACGATCGGCTTTCTCGCCGCTGCCACCTCGTCAGGGCGGCCTATCGCGCAGTTATGCGGAGCTGATGTTACGCTCTCGCTTTCATTCTTTGCTTCTTCAAGTATCTTAATTAACATTTCAGCCGACGCGTCGAGCGTTTCAGGAGACTCTGTCTCAGTCGGCTCAAGCATAAGCGCCTCGTGTACTATCAGAGGGAAGTACATAGTAGGCGGATGGATACCGTAGTCGAGCAGACGCTTTGCTACGTCGAGCGCTGATACGCCCGTTTCCTTTTTAAGATGCTCAAGCGTCATTACGAACTCATGCATGCATATCCTGTTATAAGCCATATCATAATGCGAAGCGAGGCGCTTCATCAGGTAATTTGCATTGAGTACGGCACAGCCCGACGCTTCCTTTACACCTTCTTCTCCGAGAGTAAGGATATACGCCAGTGCTTTCACTATTACTGTAAAGTTTCCGTAGAAGCTGCGGACCTTTCCCATAGACTCATCCGTCCTGTACATGCTGTAAACGCCGTTTTCCCATCGAACGCGAGGCGAAGGCAGGAATTTTTCAAGGAATGCTCTGCATCCTACAGGGCCGCTGCCCGGACCTCCGCCGCCGTGCGGCGTCGAAAACGTCTTATGCAGGTTGACGTGAACGCAGTCGAATCCCATATCGCCCGGACGCACTCTGCCCATTACGGCGTTGAGATTTGCGCCGTCGTAATAGCACAGACCGCCTGCTTCGTGTATTATCTTTGTTATTTCAAGTATATTCGGGTCAAAAAGTCCTACAGTATTCGGATTTGTCAGCATAAGTCCGGCTGTGTCAGGACCGACTGCGGCTCTGAGCTCATCGATGTCAACGCCGCCGTCTGCATTAGACGGAACAGAGACTACCTTAAATCCTGCCATAGCGGCAGACGCAGGATTCGTGCCGTGCGCCGAATCAGGGACGATTATCTTTGTCCTTGCCGTGTCGCCGTTCGCCTGATGATAACGGCGTATGAGCAGCAGGCCAGTATATTCTCCATGAGCGCCTGCGGCAGGCTGCAGGGTGGCAGCGTCCATTCCTGTTATCTCGCACAGCAGCTTTTCAGTCTCGTAAAGTACTTCGAGCGCGCCTTGCGCAGAATCCTCGCTCTGAAGCGGATGTACGCCCGTAAAGCCCGGCAGCGCGGCTGCCTCTTCATTCACCTTTGGATTGTATTTCATCGTGCATGAGCCGAGCGGATAAAATCCGTCATTCACGCCGTATGTCTGCTTTGCAAGCTCGGTATAGTGCCTGCTTATCTCTGTTTCAGACAGCTCCGGAAGCTTAGGAGCTTCGCTTCTGAGCAGCTCGCTGTCGTACTCAAAAGCCGGTGTGTCGCATTCAGGCAGGATATCGCAATGTCTGCCTGCTATTGAGCGTTCAAATAAAAGCTTCATTATTCAGCCACCTCCCCGTCTGTTCTTATTATGTCTTTTATAGCTTCAACCAGATCGTCTATTTGCGATCTACTGTTCTTTTCAGTACAGCACCAGAGGATTCCGCCGTCAACAGGCAGCCCCGGCAGTATACCACGTTTTTCAAGCGACACGCATAATCTGTTTGCGTCAACCGGACATTCTGTCAGGAACTCATGGAAGAACTGTCTTCCTGAACGCAGTTCAAATCCCGGTATGTCAGATATTTTTTCTGCAGCGTAATGCGCGTGCGAGGCGCACGTTTCTGCTAACTTCTTCATTCCTGCAGGCCCCATCGCTGCAAGGTAGACCGACGCAGTCATGGCGCAGAGCGCTTCATTTGAGCAGATGTTTGACGATGCTTTCTCACGCCTTATATGCTGCTCCCTCGCCTGAAGTGTGAGAACGAAGCAGCGGTTTCCGTCGTGGTCTGTCGTCTGGCCTACGATACGTCCCGGCAGCTTTCTCATCATGTCGTGCCTGCAAGCCATAAATCCGAGATACGGCCCGCCGAATGCCATAGGAAGTCCGAGCGGCTGTCCCTCGCCGACAGCTATATCTGCTCCGTACTCGCCCGGAGTCTTAAGCAGCCCGAGCGATACAGGGTTGCAGCTCATTATGACCTTTGCGCCGACAGCGTGAGCAGCCTCAACTACTGCGCCCATGTTCTCTATGACGCCGTAGTAATTAGGCGACTGTATAAGCACGCACGCCGAGCTGTCAGTCAGCGCCTCTCTGAGCGCGTCTGTGTCCGCGGTGCAGTCCTTCGCCGGTATAACTGTTACTTCTACATCGCGGCTCTCGCAGTAAGTCTTAACTACCTCGATCACCTGCGGATCTACCGTCTCAGGCAGTACAACGCCGTGCTTCTTTCTGTCCTGACACATAAAGACCGCCTCCGCAGCCGCAGTAGCTCCGTCATACACGGACGCATTCGAAACGTCCATCCCCGTAAGCTCGCATATCTGCATCTGGTACTCAAATATCGACTGCAGCACGCCCTGGCTTATCTCCGCCTGATAAGGCGTATACGCCGTCACAAATTCTTCTTTTGACGTCACCGACTTTACGATAGCCGGTATATAGTGGTCGTACGAGCCTGCTCCTCGGAAAATGCTCCTGAAAACAGTATTCTTTGCAGCTGTGTCTGCCATGCGCCGAGCCACTTCAAGCTCGCTCAGACCGTCAGGTATATCGAGCTCCTTCAGCCTTGCTTCCTCCGGCACGTCGGCATAGAGCTCTTCAACGGATGAGATACCGACAGCCTCAAGCATCGCCTGCTTTTCTTCATCCGTATAAGGTATGTATCTTCCCATTATTGTTTCTCCAAAATATTGATCCCGATAATATTATTCAAACAAATTTATTTACTTTACAATTAATATTCCCATAAATGCGGCCGTCACCGGCCCTATATCTACGGTCAATTAATTCTGCTCTGCCTCACAAAGCGCGTCATACGCTGCAGCATCAAGCAGCTCTTCTGTTTCCGTCACGTCGCTTATCTTTATGAGCCACGCTTCATACGGATCCTCGTTTATGAGCTGCGGAGCGTCGAGCAGTTCTTCGTTGACCTCTGCAACAGTTCCCGTCGCCGGGCTGAACACGTCAGAAACAGCCTTTACAGATTCCACGTCAGAGAACGCCGTCTCGACCTCTACAGGATCGCCGACCTCAGGAAGATTGATAAATACGATGTCGCCCAGCTCGCTCTGCGCGTAGTCAGTCAGTCCGACTACGAGCACGCCGTCCTCTTCCTTTACCCATTCGTGTGATTTAGTGTATTTGAGTTCTGCAGGTGTATTTGCCATTTTATTTTTCTCCTTTTTATTAATGAATATATTTAATAGTTTACAATTAATTTACAGTTCTGTGCGCCGGCCTGGCCGGCAAGCTGCGTTTGTATTATTGTATTATTGCATTGTTGACCTATTCGTGCTATTTAGCACGCTTGTAGAAAGGCATCGGAACTATTTCTGCTGCTATCCTTCTGCCGCGGACGTCTGCTTCGAGCTCCGTTCCCTCAGCCGCCTTGTCTGCGTCTATCATCGCCATCGCCACGGCGCAGTCGATATGCGGGCAGAACGTGCCTGACGTAGTTATTCCGACCTTTTCATCGCCTATGTAAATATCCTGATGCTCGCGGATTATGCCGCGGCCCGTTACTTTCAGACCGACGCGGACTTTCTGCGGCTCGCCGCGCGCTATGAGCGCTTCCTTTCCGATGAACTCCGGCTTGTTCATTTTAACAGCCGAAGCAAGTCCCGTCTCTATCGGGCTTATCTCATCGTTGAGCTCGTGACCGTAAAGCGGCATGGACGCTTCGAGCCTGAGCGTGTCGCGCGCTCCGAGACCCGCAGGTATCAGACCGTAAGGCTCGCCCGCTTTTCTGAGCGCCCTCCATAGCTTTTCCGCGTTTTCGGCAGCCGTGTATATCTCATAGCCGAACTCTCCCGTGTAGCCCGTGCGCGAGATCATGCACTCCATACCGTCTATATATACGTCCTTTGTCGCCGTATAATACTTCTGCGGCAGCTCACCCGACGTCACCAGACCTGCGAGTATATCTGCCGAAGCCGAGCCCTGAAGCGCAAGCTGCGCAACGCTTTCCGATATGTCCTGTGCCTCTGCGCCCGGCACGAGATTCGCCGCTATATGTGCAAAGTCCTTGTCTTTATTAGCCGCATTTACTACAACGAGATACGACTCATCGCCGAATTTATAGACAACTACGTCATCCACGCAGCCGCCGTCCGCATTGCACATGACGCTGTAGCGCACACGCCCGATCTGCATATCTGTAAAGTCGTTCGTCAGCAGGTGATTCAGCGCCTCGAGCGCCGCAGGTCCGCTGACCGTTATTTCTCCCATGTGAGACACATCGAAAAGCCCTGCTTTTTCGCGTACTGCCTTGTGTTCTGCTATAACGCCGGTCTTGTACTGTACGGGCAGCAGATAACCGCCGAACGGGACTATTTTCCCGCCTTCCTCTACATGCACATCATAAAGCGGCGTCTTCTTTTCCGTTTTAATGTTTTCCTGTGCGTTTTCCTTAACATCCCGACTCATCATTATTCCTCCTTTTCTTCATTTTTGTATTGCTGCATGTCGATATTTTCTTGTTTATGCTATTTTATGAATAAATTTACATTAATTTAATAACAAAAAGAGGCACAAACAAACATGCAGCCTCAAAACTGCGTGATATGCTCATGCCTCTGTTCAACGACCTGAAAGATTCTCAGCGCCCGCGCCCTGTCATGCGCCGCGCCGATTGCTTCTTCGGTGTCACCTTTGACTTTCCAGAGTAGCGTCGGAAACCGGTCCTTTTGCCTGAGAGTTTTCGCCTTGCACCTTCGGCTCTGCCTGCGAGGGCAGTATCTCCCGGTCTCGTCATACGCTCCTTATTAATGATCCCATCAATGCCATAACTAATTGCTAATGTCCACTAATTAAGCATCATTATAGTTTAATGAATTTCTCAAATCAACCTTGTATGGTTAAAAATACAGTATTCATGAATAGATCCCAAAAACGCGCGCGTCACCGCGCCTATATACTTAAAAATTAATCAGCCCAAGATGTTCAAACAGTATCTTTAAGCCTATAAGTATCAGAATGATGCCGCCTGCGATCTCTGCTTTCTGTTGAAAACGTCCGCCGAATACGCTGCCGATCTTTACTCCTGCGGCTGAACAGACGAATGTAGTTATGCCGATCAGTGTTATAGCTATCCATATATTTACATTAAGGAACGCGAACGTTATGCCGACTGCAAGGGCGTCTATGCTTGTCGCCACTGCCATCACGAGCATAGTCATAAAGCTGAATGATGCGTCTGCATCGGCGTCTTCTTCCTCGTCGCTGAGTGCTTCTTTTATCATCTTTCCGCCGATGAAAGCTAGCAGCACGAAGGCGATCCAATGGTCGAACGCTGTTATATATTTATAGAACGCTGAACCCAGTATGAAACCGAGAAACGGCATAAGTGCCTGGAATCCGCCGAACCAGGCTCCTGCGATGCACATGTGCTTTACTTTTACATTGCCTGTGGCCAGGCCCTTACAGACTGAGACTGCGAATGCGTCCATTGACAGGGCGATCCCCAGTAATATCAATTCTACGATACTCATAAATTTTTACTCCATTAAAACCTCAAAATATACACCTTATTATAAGTACAGGACGCCGATGCAGGCAGGCGGGCATGCGGGTCGCTCCGCGGTCACAGAATGGGATGCTGCGTGCAGTCTCGGTTCGCGGCGGTTTGATTCAAAAACAACTCGCGGCAGAGTAAGAATTTTTACTTACGTAAAAATTCAACCATTTGATGCGCATCCGCGCGTTCCGCTTCGGACAAGTTT
>CAVGTL010000117.1:0-9061 GCA_963632005.1 Succinivibrio sp. | reverse complement strand
TCATCCCATTTATCGTTTTCAAGAGCGGTTGAAAATTCCTGCCGTATTTCTTCATTAGGAATAAATGCTGTCTGCTCTTCGTGGTCGTATGCGAGATAGCCCAGGTGTATCAACAGGGTGAGGACATCATCCTTATTTCTGAATGTGACCATATCATTATTAAAAGATCGTGTATTTACAGCGACCGAATTTCCTGAAAGCATGGTCATTACAGCAGTTTTGAGCCCGTCGAAATCCATATCTATAAACGGTCTGACAGATTCGAATGTACTTGTCTGCGACCAGTAGCTCTGAAAAGTGCCGCGTAGCATCAGGCTTACTACTGCTTTAGGGTTGTAAACATGAAGGCTATTAAGCAGATAACCGTCATACCATTTTCTGACAGCATCGAAATCTCTGTCATATTTTTTACATAGCGCCATTACCTCGTCCTGGGTAAAACCTATATACGGTGCAAGCTGTCCCGAATCGAGGATGGTGTATTCGTCAAAATTGTTGAGCGCTGACTGTGTTTTGAGCCTCTTTATCGGAAGTATGCCCGTCAGGTACGCGAGCGCGATGTATTTAGTAGGCTCTATGCCCTTGAACATGCCGCGCAGGAAGTTTATGTATTCATCCTGTACAGCTGCATTATGGGCTTCATCGCGTATGAGAACGTCCCATTCATCGATTATGACGATAAATTTGTTGCCTGTCTTTTCATTTATCTCGGAAAGTGCGTCGGGCATTGTCAGAACACTAGCATTTACTATTTCCGGGTATGCTTCTCGTAGTTCGTCCAATACTGACTTCTGAATGATAGATACTATATTATTTACATCGCTGCCCGGCTTTATGAACCACTGAACGTCGAAATGAATAACATCATATTTATTAAGATGCTTTTTGAAATCGTCAGCCTGGCTGACCTTAAGCCCGGAAAACATTTCCTCAGAATCACAGCCCTTGCTGTAATACGCTGCAAGCATGTTTGCAGTTATAGACTTCCCGAAACGGCGCGGGCGGCTGTTGCAGATAAATGCCTGCTCAGTATGGAGCATTCTGTTCGTATAGCTGATAAGCTGAGTTTTATCGACATATATTTCAGAATTTAATATTCTCTGAAACGCGCTGTTATTTGGATTTAAAAATTTCCCCATACACGTTTTCCTCCTTTACGTAAGTATAACATAAAGCGCTAAGTTTCAGACGGGCTTATTTTCTGATGATACGGATTTTTAAGCCGTGCGGGGATTTTTGAAAAAATCTCGCAAAAAGTGAGAATAATGTTGCCGCGGCAACTGACAGGTAAGTTAGTCGATGCTATAATAATCCATGGTTAGGGAAAGCTAACTAAAGCTTTGTCTCAATATATTCATGATGGAAGAATGAATGGAATAAAAAGGAAAAAGAAAGGAAATGCGCGCGTCACCGCGCATACAGGGAAGTTTATGAAGAAAAAATTACTGAGTCTGCTTCTTGCAGGCTTTATGACTGCAGCCGCGGCTCCGGCTCTTCTGACTGCGGCATGCCCGGCAGCGGGAGCTGCCGTCGGCCAAACTCAGGCATTTGCTGCGGAAAAGAACACTTATACGGTAACTGCGAATCTGCTCGTGCCGGGCGAGCTCAACACTCAGCTGCCGGGAGTCACGGCGTATATGACTAACGGAAACAACCCGCTCGGAGAGGGCGGCTACGCGGCTAAAGCGCCGACAGAGCCTGTATCGAACAATGCTTCTGTTACGCTCGGCAGCGACGGCTCGCTGACTCTCTCGCTGCCCGTGCCTAATCCCGTTTTTACGCTTCAGAAGATAGGAAGCTGCAGCAATGCGACTGTAACGCACGCTGCGAAGGACAGCAAGGTCTACAGCACATCGGACGGCAGCGTTTCAAGGACGGGTCGTATAACAAAGCTGACTATAACTCTCAAGGACCGCTCCGGCACCTACGTATTTAATGACTGCACTGAGTTTCCTACATTACTCGGTGTTGATTGGCATGTGCCGCTGACTCTTAATGTAGACCTCAGCGGAGTTCCGCAGGCAGCTGCGGGAGGCTCTAATTCTAATGCATCATCAGCGGGCAGCGCCGGCGCTGCGGCAGGAAGCGGGGCGAATTCGAGCAGTACTGCTGCACAACAGAGTGCTTCAAATGTTAATTATGACAGTCTGAAGGCTATAGTAAAGACTGTCCATAGCGTGATGAATGATGTTAAAGTCTCAGAGGACGGAAAGGACGTAGCTCCAAACAGCGTATGGGTCACTAAATCAGAGCTTGCTGCGCTCGAAAAGGCTTATGAGACTGCGCAGGCTGCTCTGACAGTAAAAGAACAGTCTGCTGTAGACGCTCAGACTGCGGCGCTTCAGAAGGCGTACAAGACATTTACAGACGCTCAGAAGAGCGGAAAAGGCGAGTCTACAGAGCACCTTGGAAAGACTCTGAAGCCTGGCAAGTATACTATAAGCGCAAATATATGGTTCAATAAGGCTGACACAGGTCTGCCGCTGAACCCGCATATAACAAACAGCACGTTCCCGCCGATGAACCCGGTCGAGGGCAACGCGGAGCTTACTATAGCGAAGGACGGCACGGCGCAGGTCGTTATACCTGTCTGCATAAAGGACAGAGTTATGACTATAAGAGACATAAAAGGTCTGAAGCTGCTTGATGTGAAAAAGCTCGATGACGGCGCTGTAAGCGAGATAACTGTTGACCTTGGAAAGCTCAGCGGCGACAGCACTGTAGTCACTCAGCAGGGCGACAGCATGACGGCTGACATCTGGATGGGCGACCTTGCGATGACTATTTCAGGGCTTTCAAAGGAGCATACGTGGCCGTATACTTTTGAGCTGAATCTTTCTGGAGTAGATACTACTGACGGCGGAAAGATGCCGACTGTAGAACTTGAAATGATGGATTCATCTGCGGCTGAGAGCGTTATGGCGGCTGCGGGCGTTGACAGCGATGCGCTCGATATGTCGGCTGACGGCGAGGATGCTGATAATGCCGCTGACGCGGATAGCTCGACCTCTGCAAATGTGATCATCGTCGGGGTACTGCTTATAGTTGTACTGGCTGCTGTAGCGGCGGCTTTTGTTGTAAAGAAGCGCCGCAGCGGTAAGTAATACCGGTCAGAATGATAGTTGATAAAGTGATTAATAAGTAATATATATTAAACAATAGGTCAAACAAAAAATAAAGGAAGAAAAGCTTATGAAGAAAAAAATAACAGCCCTGGCGATGGCGCTCGTCATGTGCGCGGCGGCGCTCACAGGCTGCGGAAGCGGTTCTGGCGGCGGGAGCGCGCAGGATGCGGGCGCAGCTAAAGGCAGTGATGAGGCTGTAGACGTTAATGTCGGCCTCATAATGGGTCCTCCGTCTATGGGCCTCGGATGGATGATGCACGAAAACGAAGAAGGCAACACGTTTAACAAGTATAATTTCGATATTGCAGGAGTTGATTACTCCGCAGTGTCGGCATCGCTCAATCAGGGCGACTACGATATAGCGACGCTTCCGTCAAATGTAGCTGCTATACTCTACAACAACAAGGACATGAAGGAAAAGGTCAAGGTCATAAGCATAAACAATCTCGGCCTGCTGTACGTGCTGACTACAGACCCGACGATAAACAGCATGGAGGACCTTAAGGGCAGAAATGTTTATTCTATAGGCGAGGGCGGTCCTCCGGAGTATACGTTTGAGTATCTGCTCCAGGAATCAGGTCTTGCCGACGACGTTAATTTCTCATTCAAGGCGACTCCGTTTGAGGTAGTAAACCTGCTTCAGGAGGAAGAGGATTCCATAGCGCTGCTCCCGCAGCCTTTCGTAGAGGTAGCAAAGATGCTCGTTCCGGACCTGCGCGTTGCGATAGACGTTACAGAAGCGTGGGACAGCCTCAATGTAGACAGCGGCGCTCAGTCAGTAACGACTGTTACAGTAGTTCGTACCGCATTCCTCGAGGAGCATGAGCAGGCAGTCCGTGAATATCTCGACCTTGCAAAGAAGTCTGTAGATTACTGCCTCGACAATCTTGACGAGGCGGCGCAGTGGACTGAGGACTACGAAACGTTCCTGAACCCTGAGATCGCAAAGGCAGCTATACCGAAATGCAGCATAGTTTCCATGACGGGCGACGATATGAAGAAAGTCCTGGCGGGCTTCCTGCAGATAATCTATGACTTCAATCCCGACGCAGTAGGCGGCAGCATGCCTGACGATGATTTTTACTATATATACCAGTAATGAATAAATAAGCAGATACATGCGCGCGTCGCCGCACATAATGCAGGAAAATAAATAATTTGATATACAAGGCAGCGGAACTGCCCGGCGGAGTGATACAGGGCTGTAAGTGCATCCCGGTAACTCCGCGCGGCTCCGCTGCCTTTTTAATTACCGATTTTTAACGTTTATGTAATTTAAAGGAGTAAATATGATCAAACTTGGAATAGATCTTGGAACGTCTACTGTAAAACTCGTACTTACAGAAGACGGAAAAATACGCGATACATGGATATCGCCGCACCATGGCAGGATAGCGCAGACGCTGAGTGACGGATTGGAGCAGATGAGCGCCGGCGCCGCGCTGACCGATGAAATAAAAGCATGCGTGACTGGCGCTAACAGGCGTTCCGTAGTCAGCATGTACCCGAAGCTGCAGCAGATGGAGGATATCCCGGCGATAGTCGAGGGTGTAAAGCGTCTGTGTCCGGAGGCGCGCAGCGTTATAGAGATAGGCAGCCAGAGCGCGCGATATATAACAGACCTCGACGGCAAAGCGCCCGCATTTTCAGTCAATGAACACTGCGCGGGCGGTACGGGGTCGTTCTTTGAGGATCAGATGTCGCGCCTCGGACTTAAGATAGAAGACTATTCGCGCCTCGTAGAGCAGGCGCGCAGCGTTCCCAATATCTCAGGCCGCTGTGCAGTTTTTGCGAAAACTGATATAATCCACAGACAGCAGGAGGGCGTTCCGAAGCAGGATATACTTATGGGGCTCTGTACTGCTATGATAAGAAATTACAAGGCTACTATAGTAAAGAGCCTGCCTGTGAAAAAGCCGGTAGCGTTCTGCGGCGGTGTTACTTTCAACAGCGGTGTAGTTACCGCTATAAAGCAGATATTCGGGTTGGAAGATAACGAGCTTATAATACCTGAAAACGCGCGCTTTGCTGCGGCTGTCGGCGCGGCTGAAACGGCGGAGGCCGAGGTCAGCGTAAAGGAATTTACAGACGCGCTTTCTGCTGACGCACGCAGTGATATCGGGTCGGCGCTTCCAGCGCTTTCGCTCGCTGACGGCACGGACCTTTCAGAGCCGGAGTGTTCAGGAGTAATTCCTTATGGCGGGGCGTACATCGGCATAGATATAGGGTCTACGAGTACTGATATAGTTCTGATGGGCGGCGACGGGTCGCTTATTGATTTCCAGTATATGAGGACTGCAGGCGACCCGGAGGGAGTAGTGCGCCGCGGACTTGCGGAGGTTAAGGAAAAATATGGAGAATTCAAAGTCCTCGGAGTCGGCGTGACAGGCTCAGGCCGCGAGCGCCTCGGGCGCATGATGGGTGCTGACGCCATACGAGACGAGATAACGGCGCAGGCGCGCGCTGCGTCTTACTGGGTCCCTGACGCCGACACTGTGTTTGAGATAGGCGGTCAGGACTCTAAATACATTTATATAAAAGACGGCGAGGTCGCTGATTTCCAGATGAATAAGATATGCGCCGCGGGTACTGGGTCTTTTGTAGAGGAGCAGACGGCGCGCATGGGCGTACCTATAGGCGAGTTCGGTCCGCTTGCGCTCGAGGGCGAGCGCCCGTGCGACCTTGGAGAGCGCTGTACTGTATTTATCGAGACTGCCATAGCGCAGGCTGAAGCGCAGGGCGCTTCTCAGGCGGATATCGCTGCGGGGCTGTGCCATTCTATTGTAAAAAATTACCTGCATAAAGTAGTCGGGGGAAAGACTGTCGGCGAGCATATCGTGCTGCAGGGCGGCGTCGATTACAATCCAGGTATCGTAGCGGCGTTTCAGAGCGCTTACGGCGACAGGGTCAGCGTTTCTCCTGTTTTTTCCATATCGGGGGCGTTCGGAGCAGCTTTGCTGGCGCGCGACGAATGCGAGTCTCGTGTGGGCGCGCAGGCGCGCGGAAGCGCTGCCAATGTCGGCAGTAATGGTCCTGATAGAGCAGCGCATGGGAGTTCATTCCTGGGATTTGATTTTCCTAAGGAAGAAAAGCGAGTTATTGCGTCAAGTGAAGAGATCAGACGAAATAAGGCGTTTTATAAAAAAGCAGGCCAGCTTGTCGTAGAGGATTACGACGGGACTATAGACCCGCGCAAAAAGACTGTCGGAGTACCGCTGACGCTCATAATGTTTAAGTTCTTCCCGATGGTAAACGCGTTCTTCAGAAATCTCGGATTTAATGTCGTGCTGTCAAAGCCGACGAACGACGAGACGATACGCCTGTCGCAGCAGTACGCGCAGGGTGAGACGTGCTACCCTGTGAAGCTGATATACGGACACATGATGCAGCTCGCTGAGCAGGGAGTTGACTATATTTTCCTGCCGTCGGTCCATACGATAAGACATCCGCACTCGCACGCCGTTCATAACTATGCGTGCCCTTACATGCAGATGGGCGCTAAGATCGTTTTTGATAACCTCGGACTGGAAAAGCGCGGCATAAAGCTGCTCAGCCCGGTGCTCGACCTTGATCTTGGCGCAAAAATGATGGGGCTTGCGATGCTCGAAACAGGAAAATCGCTCGGATTCCCGAAGCCGCGCTGCGTGCCGGGGCTCATAAAGGGTGCTTTCGCTGTAAACAAATATATGGAAGATGTCGAAGGACTCGGACGCGATATGCTTGCGACGCTCAAGCCTGAGGATAAGGTGCTGGTACTTATTACCAGAAACTACGGCATATCAGACCCTGTGCTCAACATGGGAATACCTGAGATCCTGCTGCAGCGCGGCTACAAGGTCATGACGCTCGGACATCTGCCGGGAATGTCGCTCGATATATCAGCCGACTACCCGCACATGTACTGGCCGTTCGGAGATCATTTATTATCCGGCGCGAAGCTGATAGCGAACCATCCTAATCTGTACGCGGTATATCTGACTAACCACGGCTGCGGGCCTGATACGCTGATATCGCACATGTTCAGAGAAGAAATGGGCGACAAGCCTTATCTGCAGATAGAAGTGGACGAGCATTACTCGAAGGTCGGCGTTATAACGCGCATAGAAGCGTTCCTGAACAGCATCTCTCACAGGCCGCCTGCAGAGATGCCGGAAAAATTCGATATATTAAATGTAAAAATGAAGCCTGCGAATATACAGGAAAAACCTGACAGCAGCAAAAAGCTGCTCATACCGTATATAGGTCATTATACAAGATACATAGCAGACTATTTCCGTCGTCAGGGCGTAAATGCAGAGGCAATGAAGCCGTTCACGCACGAAACGCTTGCGCTTGGAAGGGCTGAAATGAATTCAAAGGAATACCTTCCTCTGCCGATGCTGCTCGGCGCCTGCCTGCAGGCCATAAGCGATAACGATGCTGCCGGAGGCAGCGACGCTGACTTGCAGTTCCTCATACCTTACGGTTACGGCGCTGACGCTGACGGCCAGTACGCGCGCGCGGTGAGGACGATACTCGACAGACTCGGACATACAGAGTGCGGTATAGTCGCGCCGATGCTTGAAGAAATACCTGACAACGCGGCAGATATAGAACTGCTGATACGCGCGCTTCTGACAGGCGATGTTGTATATGCGCTCTCCGCTGATGAGAGAGAAACGCTCGCTCCGGAAAATATCCCGACGCTCGATGAACTGGTAAAACTGGCAGGAAAAGTAAATAAGCCTGACGGCAGATCTATAGCAGCAGTCGGCAGCCCTATGTGCGTGACGAGCCTCGATGAGGGTATACTTTCACAGCTCGAGTCAGAAGGCAATATCATACGCAGGATGCCGTTTGCAGAGATGATGCGCTTCCTGTGGAAGGACAACGGAAGAAATACGGAGAGCGCGCAGACGGACGCTGTAGCCGCAGCGCTTAAAAAGAACGGGGTGGAAATATTCACTGATAATATAGAAGGACTTTTCACATCAGCTCAGTCAGCGCTCGACAGCTTCGCCGGAAATCACGGCAGATACCGCTTTGCCAAGGCTCTTGAAATGGGAGAAAGCGCCGACGCAGTACTCATGATGTCGCCGCGCTATGAAAACACAGCCGTAGTCCTCCAGCTGCGCGGCGTACAGCAGCTGTGCCGCGCCCCGCTGTTTGAAGTGTCGCTCGACGGCGACTGGGATGAAAACAGCTGGTCACGCCTGCGTTCGTTCCTTTATTATTGTTAATGATAAAGCTGTGTAAAATGTGCGGTGACGCGCGCAAGTTGGGATTTATTCCTGCCGTAATTGCTTTTTTGAGGTATTTTTGCTATACTTAAAATTGTTATACGTAACAATTAATTCTTTATGGCTTGACGGCGCGAGCCGTCGGAAGAGGAGTGTATTATGGATATCGAAAACGGCGGACTCAGCAGGATGGATATAGCGCAGGGACTGCGCGCGGAGCTCAATGATGAAAGCGGCTGGGGCTTTGAGATCTCAAGGGTAGAGGGCACTAACGAGGTGATAGTCCAGACTGTCATCACAAACAGCGCAGGCATAAGCGTAAACCTCGCGTACCTGCTTTTCACAGACCTCGAGGGCAAGGACAAGGTGCATCTGACTGTCAGCTCATTTGACATGATAAAATACAACCCGGACGTGCTCCAGGTAGTACTTGAAAAAGGTACAAACGTTGATTTCGTAAAAGTCTACAGAGCAGACGACAGATTCGGCCTTTCATATATAACAGGAGTCGAGAGAGTCACAGGCGATATCACGTACATATACGACACAATGATAGGCATGCTCGACGTAATGGGCGAATACCTCGCCCACGCCCGCTAAAGCAGACCGGACACCTAATTAAAAATAAAAAGGCAAGGCCGCCCGTCCTCCCCAAAAAGAGGTTCAGGCGGTCCGTCTGTTTTTTGTCTTTTTCCTTGATAAAACGCAGTATAATAT
>CAVGTL010000116.1:7329-9152 GCA_963632005.1 Succinivibrio sp. | reverse complement strand
GTTGATTATGAGAAATCTCCCATTTTAATTTGCACTAAATCTTGACATAGGACCATCCGCTTCCATTTGTTTTAACTCTCAAAAGCTCTATACCATACAGCTCCATTATATGGTCTTTCAGTATATCCCTTTCAGACTGTTCTGTTCCTTCCGTGTGATAATCATATCCATCCACTTCAATAGCAAGTACCGGTTTTTTGCTCAATCTGCTATATATCAGGAAGTCTATATGCGTGGCAGGATTAGCTGCATATTCATTTTCTCTCTCATTTAAAAGACTGTGATCTTTTATGAGCATATTCATTGGGAAATGGCATATAACGCCAAGGCTCGCATATTTGTCATCCGACAATATATCTTCGATCAGTCCATACATTAAGTTTTCAGAATCGTATTCTGAGATACGCTTATGACGCTGTAAATATATTTTTCTTTCTTCATCATATTGCTTGTATAAATAATCAAATATAGAATATATTTTACTGTCGATCACTTCAAAGTTATTATACTTTATGTAATTCATCAAATCGATTATATTTCTTTCTTTATCCTGAGGATTTCCAGTAACTACTAATATCAGTCTTTTCTTTGCTCGAGATACTGCCACATTTATTAAATTAGGATCATCTGCAAAATCAGATATCTGATCATCCACAGTAGATATTATGATATTGTCCTTTTCTCTTCCCTGAAATTTATGTACTGTTGACGAATCGCTATCCTTTATTTGTTTTTTAACGGCATTTGCCTGATTTTTATATGGCGCTATGATTCCCGTTTTGCTCATATCCAGATCATATTTACCTATTATTTCCTGTTTTATAATATCTATCTGGCGCTGGCTGTATTTATTTCGAATGTGATTTCCACGAACTGTTTTAACTACCTTTAGAACATCTTCTTCACCTTTATCTTCCGTCATTATTACCAGTTCGTTTCTGTAAAACTTCTGATTGCAGAAATTTATTATCTTTGGATGGCATCTGTAATGTTCTCTTAGAATAGTCTGAGGTACATCCGGTACTATTTCTAATACAGACTGTAAAAAACTCTTTTCATATCGATAGCCTTCACTTATATTAAAGTTATTAAATATTTTTTCTGCTTCCTTGGCTGTTTCATCAGGCACAACATGTGGTAACTGTTTTGTATCGCCGACAATAACAATATTCCGAGCACATGACATAGCAAGTGAGCCCGTTGCGATATCTACCTGAGACGCTTCATCTACTATTACATAATCATACATTGTATCGTTATTCAAGCTGTTTCTTGCCGAAAATGTAGTACTTAATATAACGGGATACTCGCTCAAAATAATTTCAGGTTTTTTCCACAGATCATCTCCGTTAAATATTTGGCGCTTATCTCTTGAACTATATTTTTTAGTCAGCCTGTTTTTTAGTATTATCATGGATTCGTTCCGTAACTCCGCTAAAGGATCCCCCTTGATACTACTAAGATCTTTCTCTATTCTATTAATAGCATCAACTGTTTCAGCCATTTTTTGTATGTAATATATGTTTTTTAATACAGCAATTATAATGTCATCAGATCGTCTGTAAAGATTCCTGTCATATATGCCGCATCTGAAAAACATCTTTAACTTAAATAAAACACCCGGTTTACTGCCTTCTTCCGAAAGCATTTTAAATTCTGTCAGTAAACTGATAATATGTTTAGAAGCAGCGTTTTTTCGACACCTCGCATCATAAAGTTCTGTTTTAGATTCTGATATATAATTTTTAAAATATTTATATTCCGTTTTTAACTGCGAATACTCATGTTTTAAATTTGCCAATTCTTCTTTCTTATTGAAAATG
>CAVGTL010000116.1:6059-7319 GCA_963632005.1 Succinivibrio sp. | reverse complement strand
TTGAGTTTTAATGATTTTTCAGCAATATCACTTGAAAGATCGGATTCATCTTTTTCGTATTTGTATGACACAAAATCAGGATAATTTCCGCTCTGAGCAGTTATAAAATTGCTTTTATTATCAGAATTTCCTAATTTAGCAAGTATGAAATCTAAATTAACATCAGGTGCAGCCAGTTTTTCCTGTACATTCTCTATAGCTGTATTATTATTTGAAACTACTTGAACCGTCTTTCCCTGCATTAATATATTGGCAATTATATTCAGAATAGTCTGCGTCTTGCCTGTTCCAGGAGGACCCTGTATCACGCTTATCTGGTTTTCCATTGCCCTCTTCACAGCATCATATTGACTGTTATTGCATCCGAATGGAAAAATTGGAATATATTCTTTCTCTCCCGCATCTTTTTTTGCTTTGCATGAAATCGGGGAAAGGTACTTTGATAGCGCTGAATCACTGCTTACAAAATTTATTTTTTCAAAATTTTTCATAAGCAGCTTCTCTCCTGTTGATTCATTTTCAAGTTCATTGAGTTCTGCAATTTTTTTGATATAATCAAACACTATTTTGGTATTTTTATCGTCAAGACATGATTTTAACACTTTCAATTGCTTCTGTTCGTAATCACACTTTTTTCCGTTTTCAAAAATTATATGCCAATATTTATCTGCTTTTCCATTAAAAATATAAGCTTTACTTATATTATAAAGCCGGCGTCCCGAATAACTTATCTGATACTTATCAATATTGACAATTTCAGGATCAGTCAGCCATTCAACATTTTCATAATTATACGAATACTTTCCGCCATTATTGAATTCTATATCAAATTTTTTATTTTCTCTATTGTACTGGCAGCAGCTTATATTAACTGTGTTTATCTTGCCCTTCAAAAGTATCATATTTTTTTCAGTATTCATGACCGCACCTGTTTTCTTATCAAACTTAATGTACTTAAATATATTTACAAATTAATATATCCTGACTATGTATCATACTTCACATTCATAATATCATTAAAGAAGTATATTAACAATATTAGTAATATTTTTTACAGCTTACTCTTTTCAAATGTAACTACCGTTCCTATATTATACATACTAAAAAAATAGAGATAATAAAAATCAATGCTATTATTGCAAAAATCATCAAAAATTCAGATGCCCAGCGGTCTATTTGATATGCTTGTTTTAGTTTTTCATGTTTTTTTCATATAAAAAATCGGATACAGTATCTGTTATTTTTTACAGTGCCGTATCC
>CAVGTL010000116.1:0-6049 GCA_963632005.1 Succinivibrio sp. | reverse complement strand
TCCCGTCCGGCAAATTTACATCCAGCACAATCAGGTCATAGTCCTGCTTTGTCAGAAAACTGCTGGCCGCTGATTTTGTCAGCGCAGAATCAACCACATAACCCGCAGTATTCAAGTTATAGCATAAAGTATGGTTCAAAAGCCGATCATCCTCGACTACTAAAATTCGCATGGTATCACACTCCTTTGAGTTCTGTTATTTTCAGTGTAGCACTAAAATGTCACAAAAACATCACGATATCCTCCGGGCAAGAAATTTCATACAAAAAAAATCGGATACAACATCTGTTATTTTTACAGTGCCGTATCCGATCTCTGTTTGATCAGAATATGCAAGATCTTAGAATATACAATATCGCAATTTACAAATTCTCAGGCGCGGTGACGCGCGCTCTTTTTTTATTCTTGCATTTTCAAGTTTATTCGTTTAGAATATCTGACCCGAAAGTCTGAGCTTTTCCTTTGGTTCGAACGTTTTGTCAAACTCTTCGGCTTCGGCTTCATCGACAAGATATCCCTGCGGTGTCGCGTACTCGCCTGTCACTCCGTCGAGATATCCCGGTATCAGCTCCCTGCATAAAAAGAACGACGCATCCTCGCCGTCCGGCAGCCCGTGATAGCGAATGCCGTACTCAGAAGCGTAAGTAAAACCGCTCTGACCGTAAAATCCTATATCGCCTTCAAAGCAAACGGCTCCGCAGCCCATGCGAGCGGCAAGCTCAAGCGAACGGTCGAGCAGCGCCTTTCCGTAAAACATGCCGCGCAGTTCAGGCGTTATGCATATCGGCCCCATCGTCATTATCGGTATATCTCTGCCGTCGTCAGCCTTTATGGACGTGCGTACAAAGACATTCTGGCCTATAAGCCTGCCCTGCATTTCCATAACGAGATCGAGCTCCGGTACGAACGCCGGGTCATCTCTGAGCGTATGCAGCACGTAATGCTCAAGGCACCCCGGACGATAAACGTTCCAGAACGACTCTCTTACAAGGTTTTCAACTTCATGATACTCTTCTTTTCTTTCTAAACGGATAATATAGTCATTTTTATTCATTGTTTTTCCTCCTGATGATCGTTGACTTTCGATACCGGGAGGTCTTGTGCGTGATCGTATTTTATACATGACCTCCCGGTCACGCTACGGTCTCCAAGGTGTTGTTTTTTATCAAACAGCGTCTCCTATAATTTAAAATGTATCAATAATTAATTAATGCAATACACAAACGGTCATCCGCCCGGCGGATCCACAGCAATAAATGATTTATTCTTAAATTATCTATTTCAACTGCTTTGGACTCCGGCGTCCGCTTTGCGCCTTGCACTGTTATCATATCACAGATTTTATTCAGCTTCACCCAGAAATTCCAATATCTCAGTCATTCTCTGCTCGGCCGCCCGGCGGCCCATTTGATATGCCTGTTTTAATTTTTCGGGATCTTTTTCGACGCGGCTCACGGGGAGCGGGGCATCAGGACGGATGACGAGCAGGCGGTCTGCGGCTTCTTCTTCAGCTGCGTACTTCAGCTCGTCGTTGTACATTATGTGCCTGTTTGCTACAGTTTCTACCAGCTTTGGGTATTTGCGGTATTTAAGGCGGATAAGCGGCATCATGCTGTTTTTCTCTTTTACGTAGCCTGCTGGCTGTGTCAGGATCGCTATATTGCGGTCGTAGCCGATGCTCTGAAAATATTTTACGGGGATGGAGTCAGCCATGCCGCCGTCTAGCAGCTTCATTCCGTCAAGCTCGACTATCTGTGAAACTACAGGCATTGAGGCTGACGCTCTTATCCAGTCGAAGCAGTGATCTGCGCGACCTTCGTATCTGTGGTACACTGCCTTTCCTGTTTCTACGTCTGTACACACGACGTAAAATTCCATCGGGTCTGCTTCAAATGTATCAAAGTCAAAAATATCAAGTGACAGCGGGACTTCTCCGTAACAAAAATCGGTGCTGTAAATGTTTCCTGTACGCAGCAGAGCGCTGAAGCCACAGTAACGTTTGTCGGCGCAGTATTTCGTATTGTAGCGCAGTACACGCCCTATCTGGTGCGATTTGTAATTGCAGCCGAAGGCCGCTCCGGCGGAGACGCCGATAGCTCCGTCAAATTTTACATTATTCTCCATCATTACGTCCATGACTCCAGCTGTGAAAAGTCCGCGCATGGCGCCGCCTTCAAGTATCAATCCTTTTTTCATGTTCAAACTCTTTCTCAATCAATTCTTAAATGTCTGCAGGCGTCACCGCCTGAGCTGCTCTGTAACAGATAAAAAAAAACGCTAAAGTTTTTTCTTCTTATAACCGCAGTCGCAGTACGGACCGCCTGATGCAATAGTATAGCGGCGTACAAAATCAGTCACGCCGCTCGCGTCAGCCATCGTATAGTCGAGGTGGCACATCGCCGGTGTGAGGTCATAAAGTCCGAGGTCCTTAAAAAGCTCGCATATGCCGCAGCGCGTAAAGCGGGCTTCATAGCCGCTTCCGTCATCATATTCGTACAGTTCCATGTTCCATGAGTACGGATTACGGTCGGCTGCTCTGAGCTGTTCTGTCGCCTTTAATGCAGCCATATCTTTTTCTGTATATTTCGACCTGCCGCTCATACGACAAAACAGCTTCATCGTCGGCGTCATCATCGACTCGGCATAATAACGCGTAAGCGTGTCAACATCGGGGCGTTCCGGCATGTTCAGAATAAACGCACCGAGCATCGCGCAACCGACTATGTTTACTTTAAAGCGGTCTTTCTTTTCAAATTCAGGAAGCTCTGAGATTATCTGTATGTACTTTTTCTTTGCTTTTGAAGCCACATCTTTTGCTGTACTTTTATCAATATCAAATACTGAGACAAGATGCTCCCGAAACGATCTCACAAACATCATCCACATAAGAGCCGGTATTCCTGCGTATCTCATTACTTTTGACCTCCCTGCTTCCTACTGTTTTTCATAAATATTTCCTGCAAAACTCATGTATACTCTGAGCTGCGTATACATTCTGCATACATCAGGCTTATGCGCGACGGCAACAGCTTCGAGTAAACAGCATTCCATCCGTGCTCCCGCAGCCAGTCAAGATATTCATCACCAGTCCACTGATGCTCAAAGCTTATCCCTGCTATCCTTAGAATAGCAGACCATATCCTGCTGCCAATGCCGGAACCATGTCCGACAAAATTAGGCGCTATGAGCATTCCTCCACTTCTCAGCACCCTGTCGATCTCCGAGAGAGCTCTTTCCGGCTCCGGGATTATATGAAGCGCGTTTGCTATTATCACGACATCGAATGAATCGTCTGCATACGGCAGAGCTGTAGCGTCTGCGACCTCAAAAGTCAGTTGTTCAGGATACTCCCCTTTTTTCGCCTCGCGGATCATTCCATCTGAATAATCTGCAGCGACCATACGCTTCGATGCTCCCGAAACGTGCTTCGCCAGAAGTCCCGGTCCCGTTGCTAATTCAAGCACCTCTTTATCGCGTATGCGTTCAGGTATCCGTTCATACATAAACTCATAATACTTGCGATCTACGCGCATCGCTCTTTCATATATCGGCGCGTACATATCCCAGATCTTCTTTTTCATCTGCTGTACCTCTGTGTTTACCAGCACCTGTGCTGATGCGGTGACGCATCCTATTTCATATTTATTTTATCAGCCTGTATAAGCATCATCTGCGCTGTTCCTGAAGTCCTGTTTTTCAAGCCATTCACGTTCATCTTCATTTTCAGGAATGTCTATGCGCTCTATTTTAAATATGACAGGACGCGTGCCGTCGTTGCAGCATGCTATCATCATTCTGTCATCGTTCGTCCATTTATGCATTATCGACCCGCCTTGAAGCGCAGTATATACGTACCTGCTTATCGCGTCCCATGCTTCACCGCAGAATTTTCCGTCCATCAGATGATAAAAATCATCACGCTCAGGCGTCCTTTTCAGCAGGAATGTATCTCCTGCCTTAAAGCATGGACACGGACCTGATTTTGGATCCGCAAGATATTTTTCCTGCAGGTCCGGAAATACCTTAGTTTCCAATACTGTTATCTTACATTCATGCTGCATTTTATCGGCCTTTCTTTTTATCTCTTTCTTACTATTTTATCATAGAACTTATCATATATCACTATTATCAGATTTCAAATGAGATGTCAAATACAATGAACAGAATACGAATGCTGCGCACGCAGCTATACCGCCCGCTATGCCGATATACGATATCGATGCATATGTGCATACGAGTCCGCCGACCCACGTCCCGACGCTTATTCCAAGGTTGTATATTCCTGAATATATTGACATCGCAACGGTAGATTCCTCGGAAGATGCAGCCTTTATAGTTTCCGCCTGGAACGTTACATTGAAAGCAGTTATCGCCATGCCCCATAAAGCGCATACCATCATAGATGCAATGAATGAGGCTGAAGCTGCCATAAGAGTCAGCTGCGCCGCCGCTATGCCGACAAGTACGCATTTCATAAATATGAATCTTGTCCTGTCGTAGAATCGCGAGAACAGCATGCTACCAATAATGCCTGCGGCGCCGAATACAGTAAGAACTACAGTGACCCGGCTGTCAGACAGCCCCGCGATCTGCTTGAGAAACGGCTCTATGTAGCTGTATGCGATATAATGCGCCCCGGCAAGCATAAAAGTAAGAAGATATATGCCCGTAAGCGCTCTGTTTCTGAAAACAGACGGCAGCTGCTTTACCGAAAACGAACCTTCAGGCGGCAGCTTCGGAAATATCAGCGCAAGATATATCATTATAACAAACGATATGACCGCAACGCACAGGAACGTAACACGCCAGCCTGCATATATGCCCAGCAGGCGGCCGAGCGGCAGCCCGCATATCATCGCAACAGACGTACCTGTAACGATAGTGCTGAGAGCAAGCGACCTGTGCTCCGGCGCTACTACCCTTACAGCCGCCGGCGATGCTATCGACCAGAATACAGCGTGCGCCGCCGCTACCGCTATACGCGACAGCATCAGCATCCCGTAACCGGTCGAGATGCACGAAAGCACCTGACCTCCGCAGAAAAGAGCGAGCGTTCCCAGCAACAGCTTTCTGAGGTCAGTTTTGCAGAACACAAGCATGAGCGGCAGAGACAGCAGCATTACGAACCACGCATATACAGTTATCAGCATGCCCGCGCTCGCCTCCGTCAGCGAAAATGTATCGGCTATATCAGTAAGAAGCCCCACAGGCATAAATTCAGATGTGTTAAATATGAAGGCAGACACAGTAATGCCGATCAGCGGCATCCATTCCTTCATCGTCATTTTTGTTTTCATAATTTTATATTGTTTTTTACCCTTTCTGAAATATTGCATTCAGTATACAACGTTTTGAGTAAAAAACAACGCTATTTTCTATTTCTTTTTCTGAGGTACTTTATTTATCTGATCTATGTATATTTTTCCTTTAATCAGAGAGAATATTAAGGGGATTTTCTCTTATTATATTGTCTTTTACCTTATTTCAGGTTATATTTTAAGGGAACTAAAGTGAGGTAAGGGAATGAGGAGCTTTAATTATTCTGAAATTAAAAATCAAAAATGGGATTCTGATATTCTTGGATTAATTGCTGCTATATATAAAGAAGCTGGAAAACAAGAATTGTACCTTAAGCAAAGGCCACAGGAATTGAAGAAACTTGTAGAAATAGCAAAGATACAAAGCACCGAGGCATCTAATGCCATTGAAGGTATTATCACTACAAGCACCCGCATCAAACAACTCGTAGAAGAAAAGACAACACCGAAAAACCGTGATGAACAAGAAATTGCCGGCTATCGCGATGTACTCAATATTATTCACGAAAGTTTTGATGCCATCCCTATTTCTCAAAACTATATTTTGCAGCTTCATAGGATTTTATATAGCCATATGAATAATCCTATGGGTGGCAAAACTAAAAGTGTACAAAATTATATAAGTGCAACCTATCCGGATGGACATGCAGAAACATTATTCACTCCTCTTGCCCCGTTTGAAACACCGGAAGCCTTGGATAGAATCTGCGAGGAATATAATCGTGTGATTG
>CAVGTL010000115.1:0-9165 GCA_963632005.1 Succinivibrio sp. | reverse complement strand
GAACAAGTGAAAGCAATCTCGTGGACATCGTAGAATACCTCGACGCATACAATGTATCGGTTTCAGTTACAAAGGGCGAGCACACGACTATCCTCGGTCTCGTAGGCGATACGACTTCTGTAGATCAGGACGCGGTACTCTCATTCCCGTTCGTTGAGGACGTAAAGAGAATACAGGAGCCTTACAAGGCAGCAAACAAAAAATTCCATCCGGAACCTACGATAGTAGACGTAAACGGAATAAAAATAGGCGGCGGCAATTTCCAGGTAATAGCAGGACCTTGCTCAGTTGAATCTGAAGAACAGATGGTAGAAGTAGCAAAGGCTGTACAGAAGTCAGGCGCTACGATGATGCGCGGCGGCGCTTTCAAGCCGAGAACTTCACCTTACGCTTTCCAGGGCCTCAGAGCAGAAGGCATCGAACTCCTTCTCAAGGCAAAGGAAGCTACAGGTATGCCTATCGTTACTGAGATCATGAGCGCTGCTCATCTTCCGTTCTTTGAACATGTAGACGTTATCCAGGTAGGCGCAAGAAACATGCAGAACTTCGAGCTCCTTAAGGTGCTCGGCAAGCAGGATAAGCCTGTACTTCTCAAGCGCGGTCTTGCAAACACTATAGAAGAATGGCTCATGAGCGCTGAGTACATCATGGCAGGCGGCAACAAGAACGTTATCCTCTGTGAAAGAGGTATAAGAACATTCGAGACTGCTACGAGAAACACTCTCGACCTTTCGGCTATCCCTGTACTGAAGGAAAAGACTCACCTCCCTGTAATCGTTGACCCAAGCCACGCTACAGGTGTTGTACAGTATGTTGAACCGCTTTCTATCGCAGCAGTAGCTGCAGGCGCAGACGGTCTGATCATTGAAGTTCACAACAATCCGGCAAAAGCTCTCTGCGACGGTCCGCAGTCATTGACACCGGAACAGTTTGATAATACAATGAAAAAAATCAAGAAGATCAGACGTTTCATGGAAACAGAAATGAACTAAACAATTGAAATAGTAATAGGATCATGGAGCTGTCTTGTATATCGGCAGCTCCATTAATTTTATCTGTTTTCAGGTGATCTGCAGGTATTATATAAAAAATAAACTAATTTGTTACAAAATTACAGGGAAATTAAAGCTATGAGAAATGTGCATATAAACGCCGGAAACGGCGGCAAGGGTTATGACGTAGTTATAGGAAGCGGTCTGCTTTCGGAAGCGGGAGCACGCATCCGCAAGGTGCTCCGTGCAGGCAGCGTAGCTATATTTACGGATTCATCGGTAAACGCTCTTTACGGAGACAAAGTAGAAAAGCAGCTTGCTGACGCGGGCTTTAAAACGTGCAGGTTCGTTTTTCCTGCGGGTGAAGGATCAAAAAATCTCAGTACAGTTGCTTCCTTTATAGACTTTATGGCGGAGCATCATCTGTCGAGAAAGGATGCGGTCATCGCGATGGGCGGCGGGGTCGCCGGAGATATGGGAGGATTCGCAGCTTCCATTTATCTCAGAGGAATAGAATTCGTTCAGATCCCTACGAGCCTGCTTGCTGCTGTTGACTCGTCCGTGGGCGGAAAGACGGGCGTAGACATAGATGCGGGAAAGAATCTCGTCGGCGCGTTCTGGCAGCCGTCACTCGTACTGTGTGACACTGATACGTTTGCTACTCTCGGAAACGATCAGATACTCGACGGTACGGCAGAAATACTTAAAACAGGCGCGATACGCGACGCGGCTCTTTTCAGAAAAGCTGCTGACGGTGATATACCGGCTATGGCGGAAGAAATAGTCGAAAGATGCGTTCAGATAAAGGGCGAGGTAGTCGATGCGGATGAAAAGGAAGCCGGACTGCGAAAAATACTGAACTTCGGACATACGATGGCTCACGCTATCGAAAAGTATTCTGATTTCGGCATAAGCCACGGTAAGGCAGTAGCTATAGGAATGCTCATGATAACAAAGGCGTTTGAGCGCATGGGAAAGACGGCGGCAGGCACGTATGACGCGCTTTATAATGTAATAAAATCCAAAGGCTTTGCAACTGAATACGATGCGCCGCTCGACGAGCTTTGCAGGCTCGCCGCGTCAGATAAAAAAGCAGGCGGCGGCAGCATAAGCCTTGTGTACATTCCTGAGATCGGTCTGGCAGATACATTTGATGTAAGCCTTGAAAAGCTGTATGATATTATGCGATAATGGATAAAAGCGTTAAAGCATCGTATGCAGAATACAAGATGAAGTTATGAAATATTAATGAGGTAATATAAATGGACGTAAAAGTATGGCCGGCAAAGCTGGCAGGCGTCGTGAAAGCGCCGCCTTCTAAATCAATGGCGCACAGGGCGCTCATATGCGCGGCGCTTGCAGACGGAACTTCTGTTATAAAGGGAATATCGGGCTCAAAGGACATGGAAGCGACTATAGGCTGCATGCAGGCGCTCGGAGCTGTTATAGAGCGCCTTGAGGGAGGCCGCGACGTAAGGATAACGGGCGTGGGAGGTCACGCAAAAGCGCAGGCTTCCGATCAAGATAGCGAAAACAGGCCGCTGCTCGACTGCATAGAAAGCGGGTCTACACTGCGATTCATACTTCCTGTAGCCGCAGCGCTCGGCGTTTCATGTGATTTTACGGGCAGAGGAAAGCTGCCTGAACGTCCTATGACACCACTTGCTGATGAAATGAAAAAAAAGGGTGTAGAGTTCGGACCTGACGGTAAGGATTCACTGCCGTTTACAATAAAAGGAAAGATGCAGCCGGGAGTTTATACTATACCGGGGAATATAAGCTCGCAGTATATCTCAGGGCTGATATTCTCGCTGCCTATGCTCGACGGTGACAGCGAGATACATATAACGGGAACTCTTGAATCCGCGAGCTATATAGCGCTGACTCTCCAGATGGTAGGAGATTTCGGTATAATAATAGAAGAAACCGATTACGGTTTCCGCGTGCCGGGCGGTCAGAAATATAAAGCAGAGGATGCCGAGGTAGAAGGCGATTACTCTAATGCAGCGTTCTGGATGGCTGCAGCAGCGTGCGGCTCTGACCTAAAAATAACAGGCCTGAGGTCTGACAGCGCACAGGGTGACAGAAAGGCTGCTGCAATACTTGAGACGGCGGGAGCCGTCGTAGACTGCGATGGCGTTTCGTATTCGGAGCTTCAGAAAAATATTGCTGAAGGCGGCGAGTATGAAAAATTATGTTCATTTAAAATGGACGGAAGCTCGATGCACGGCGTTGACGTTGACAGCAGAGATATTCCTGATATAGTTCCTATACTGTCGGTTGCAGCGACTAAGGCTGACGGAGTAACAAGATTCCTTGATGCGGGCAGACTGAGGATAAAGGAAAGCGACAGACTTGCTGCTATGGCGGACTGTCTGACTCGTCTCGGCGCTGTAGTTGAGGAAAAGGAAGAAGAACTTATAGTAACAGGCGGAAGCCTGAAAGGTGGCTGCGAGGTCAGCGGTTACAACGACCACCGCATAGTAATGTCTATGGCAATAGCAGCGCTTATATGTGAAGGACCATTGATAATCAGAGGCGCGGAGGCGGTTGCAAAGAGCTATCCTGATTTCTTTGATGAATACAGAAGACTTGGAGGGCGCGCAGATGTCATCACAGATAGGTAATAAGTTAAAGGTTTCAATATTCGGCGAATCGCACGGAAACGGTATCGGAGCCGTTATAGACGGATTCCCTGCGGGAGTCGAGATAGATACGGACGCGTTGCTAGAGTTTATGAAAAGGCGCGCTCCGGGTAGAGACAAGACTGCAACTCCGCGAAAGGAGAGCGACCTGCCGACAGTGCTTTCAGGCATACTCGGGAATACTACATGCGGCACGCCGATAGCGGCAGTTATAGCAAATAACGACCAGCATTCGGGAGACTATAAAAATGTAGCGTCAGTAGCAAGGCCCGGACACGCGGATTATACAGGTTTTGTAAGGTACAATGGATTTAACGACGTGCGCGGCGGCGGTCATTTTTCGGCAAGGCTCACAGCGCCATTGGTATTTGCGGGCGGGCTCTGCCTGCAGTATCTCGCGCAGCGCGGCATATATGTAGGCGCGCATCTGCTTTCTGTAGGTGATGCGCGTGACGACAGTTTTGACTGCGTGAATGTAAGGCCTGAAGAACTGCTCGCTCCGGGGAAGAAGTCGTTCCCTGTAATAAACGATGGCGCAGAACAGAAAATAAGAGATGTGATAGAAGCTGCAAGGCTCGATGCTGACTCTGTAGGCGGCGTAGTCGAGGTGGCTGTTACGGGTCTGCCCGTCGGCGTCGGAAGCCCGATATTCGATACTGTTGAGGGACGCCTTGCTTACGGATTTTACGGTATACCTGCAGTAAAGGGCGTAGAGTTCGGCGCAGGATTTAATGTCGCAAACATGCGCGGCAGCGAAAACAACGATGAATTTTACATGGCAGAGGACGGCACTGTAAAAACTTATACAAATAATCATGGCGGCGTTCTCGGAGGAATAACATCAGGCATGCCTGTTACAGCGCGACTGGCGTTTAAGCCGACTCCTTCAATAGGCAAGCCGCAGAAAAGTATAGATTACAGAGAGCTTAAAGACGCTGAAATGGGCGTAAAGGGCAGACACGATCCATGCGTGGCGGTGCGCGCCGTGCCTGTAGTCGAAGCCGTTACAGCGATAGTGATAATGGACATGCTTCTTGAGGAGGGAAAATAGCATATGGCACTCGATCTTGAAGAGATAAGAAAAAAGATAGATGAAACTGACAGAGAGCTGATATCAGTCTTCTGCAAGCGTATGGACCTCGTGAAGCAGGTCGCTGCTTATAAAATAGAAAATGATATGCCTGTCCTCAGACCGGACAGGGAAGAAGCAGTGCTCGACCGCGTGCAGGCGCTTGCGGGCGCTAAGTACGGCGATTATGCGCGAGATCTCTACGGTCATGTGATGCGCGTGAGCAGAGAGATGCAGCAGAAAATGATCGATGAAAGCGAGAATAAATAATAATTCAACAGTTAAGTAATTGGTCTTGATAGGCGGCGCGAGCCTGCTCGCTCATGGGCGCGGTGACGCGCGTAATATTTGATATTATTCATTATTTGGAGGTCTAAATTGGATTTAAATTCGATCATTCGTGCAGAAGATCTGACATTTAAATATGAAGCGTTTGAAGAGGGCGGTGAGGATATCACTGCCCTTGCGGGCGTTAATATGGAAATAGAAAAAGGCTCGTTTACAGCTATTCTGGGGCGCAACGGATCAGGTAAATCGACGCTTGCGAAAAATTTCAATGCGCTTTACGTCCCGAGCGGTGGGCGCGTGCTCGTGGCTGATATGGACACGGCGGACGACATGCTCGTGTGGGATATACGAAAGACTGCGGGGATGGTCTTTCAGAACCCTGACAATCAGATCGTCGCGGCGATAGTCGAGGACGATGTGGCGTTCGGACCGGAAAATCTGGGCGTGCCGTCTGATGAAATAAGGACGCGCATAGACGCGGCGATGAAGAGCGCCGGGATATACGAACAACGCATGAAAGCTCCGTCGATGCTTTCCGGAGGTCAGAAGCAGCGCGTAGCGATCGCGGGTGTTATAGCAATGAAGCCTGAGTGCATCATATTTGACGAGCCTACGGCGATGCTCGACCCGAAAGGGCGCAATGACGTTATGAATATAATTGCGCGCCTGCATGCAGAGGGTATCACGGTCGTGCTTATAACCCATTTTATGGAAGAAGCGAGCGCCGCTGACAGGATAATAATAATGAAGGACGGCGATGTGGCAGCTGACGGAACGCCTGCGGAGGTGTTTGCGAGGACTGATATAATAGAAGACGCAGGCCTTGAAGTGCCTGCTGCTGTGCGGATGGCTGAACTATTGAGAAAACGCGGCATTGAAGTCCCTGCAGGAATACTTACGATAAATGCGCTCGCCGAATGGCTTTCGGGCGCTGACGCGCTTACGACGCCTCACGGCGTCCCACAGCCGGCAGAGCCGGAGCCTGCAGCATCAAACGCAGCCGCAGCGGGAACACCACCCGCCCACCCAACCGCTGCCGGGCCGCTATCAAATGCGGCATCCCACGCCGTAACAGTAAAAAACCTGACCCACACCTACAACCCGGGCCGCCCGGACGAAACAAAAGCACTCGACGACGTTTCGTTTACGATACAGCCGGGCAGCTTCACAGGCATAATAGGCCACACCGGCTCAGGAAAATCAACGCTTATACAGCACTTAAACGGCCTGCTGAAGCCGACGTCCGGCACTATAGAACCCGCGCCAGATAAAGATGTAAGGAAAAAAACAGGCCTCGTTTTCCAATATCCTGAATACCAGCTTTTTGAAGAAACAGTTGCAAAGGATGTCGCATTCGGTCCTAAAAACCTCGGAATGACCGATCAGGAAATCGACGCTGCCGTAAAAGAAGCGTTAGAGCTGGTCGGCCTGCCGTACGAAAAATACGGACAGCGCTCGCCGTTCGAGCTTTCAGGCGGACAGAAAAGAAGAGCCGCCATCGCAGGCGTTATAGCGATGAAGCCGGAGGTGCTTATACTCGACGAGCCAACAGCCGGACTCGACCCGCAGGCGCATCGAGAGATACTTGAAATGATAGAAAAGATACGCAGCGAGCGCGGCTGTTCTGTGGTACTCGTGTCACATAATATGGACGATGTGGCTCGTCTGTGCGATAATGTACTTGTAATGCACGGCGGAAGGCTTGTACTTCAAGGCACTCCGTCGGAGGTATTCGGTCATGACATGCTGCTGAAGGATATAGGGCTCGGTCTGCCGGCAGGCGGAGAGCTCATGTGGGCGCTGAAAAGACACAGTGAATCGTCAATAGACGATGCCGAGCAGACTGCCGATAGCAATTCAGACTGCAATAATTCCAGCACTAACAGCGGAAAAACCGACAATACTGGCATGATAACAGAAGAAGCCGCAGCAGACGCAGTGCTCGAATACATCAAAAACAAAAGAAAAACCGGAAATTAAATTAAAATGATAAGAGATATAACCTTAGGACAATACTACGCTAAAGATTCGGTCATCCACCGGCTCGACCCGCGTGTTAAAATAACAGGAACATTCGCCTATCTGGTACTTCTGTTTCTAATAAAGGATTTCATAGGATTTGGATTTGTCGTGCTGTGTCTCGCAGGACTTATAGCGGCTTCACGGGTCCCGTTCAAGTTTATAATGCGCGGCATGAAGCCGATAATGTTCATACTCGTGTTTACGTTCTGCATAAATGTGTTTTTATATAAAGGGACTATACTGTGGCAGCTCGGATTCCTGAAGATAACAAAGGAAGGTCTGCATCAGGCGGTATTCATAGCTGCAAGGCTAGCGCTGCTGATATTCGGAACGTCGCTGCTGACGTACACGACAAAACCGATGGCTCTTACAGACGGCTTCGAAGCAATATTGCGTCCGTTCGCGCGCTTCGGGCTCCCGGCGCATGAGATAGCAATGATGATGTCGATAGCACTGAGATTCATACCGACGCTGCTTGAGGAAACAGATAAAATAATGAAAGCGCAGCAGGCGCGCGGCGCTGACTTTGAAAGCGGAAACCTGCTGCAGCGAGCAAAGGCGCTCATACCTATACTCATACCGCTCTTTGTGAGCGCGTTCAGGATAGCGCAGGACCTGGCGATGGCGATGGAAGCTCGCTGCTATCGCGGAGGAAACGGCAGGACTCGGCTGCATCCGATGAAATACGAAAAGCGTGATTTCGTTGGTTATGCAGTTATAGCGGCTTTTGCAGCCGTTATTCTCGTAATGAGGTTCGTATAACGTAGCGTACAGCATACGACACACAGCTTATCACTATTAGACGATGCTGTGATAGTGAGGCTAAAACTGCAATATGCATCTTATGGATACAAAACAATAGAATTACCAATTTGGTTAAAAATATACCTGAAAGGCTGAAAATAAATAATGAGACAGAGAAAGTTAAAAGACCTCGACGAAAAGCTCACAGAGTTCAACGGAGGTATAAAAATAAATCCAAAAGCCCTGAAGGGCCGCTGGCAGGAAATGTTCGCCGCAGAGCAGCCGCTTTATATGGAGCTCGGCTGCGGCAAGGGTCAGTTCATACTCGCCCTCGCAAAGGCGCATCCCGAACGCAATTTCCTCGCAGTAGAGGGCAACAGGAGCGTAATGCTCAGAGCGCTCCAGAAAGCGTCACGCGAGCTCTCGGCAGAAGAATTCGCAGTAAACGAAGAGCAGGCCGCCGCCGCGACATCCGATTTCGACGAAAGCCTGTGGTCAACAGACGCAGACGACTGCGTATACGCCGTAGCGCCGAATCTGATATTCGCAAACATGTATCTCAGATCGGTAACAGACTGCTTCGAGCAGGGCGAGCTGTCAGGCCTTTACCTGAATTTCAGCGACCCGTGGCCGAAGGACAGGCACGCAAAGCGCAGACTCACGCACACAGGCTACCTGAACGGCTACCGCGAAGTCCTGAAGGACGGAAGCTGCCTCGAATTCAAGACGGATAATGAAAAGCTCTTCAGATTCTCAGTAGAAGAGTTTGACGCAAATGCCCTCGAAAAGCTCGAATACTCAGAAGACCTGCACGGCGAGTCAAACGGCTACGAAACAGAAAATTTCATGACGGAATACGAGCAGAAATTTTCATCACAGGGCAACCCGATCTACTACTGCAAAGTAAGGTTCAGCAAAGATAAATTATAGGGGCAATATGAGTGTGTGCGCCTGGCGCACCGGAGCATGTCGGCATTTCAACTTACGAGCCGACATGTTTGTGAGATTGATTACACAGTCGTTAATTAACATTTATATATTTTTATGAGGTGGTCAGTATGAAGATTCTCGTTGTAGTTGATATGCAGAATGATTTTATAGACGGCGCGCTCGGCACGCCGGAAGCCGTAGCTGTCGTTCCCGCAGTAGTAAAAAAGATAAAGGAATTTGACGGGCTCGTAGTCCTGACGCGCGATACGCATCAGGAGGATTACATGTCTACGCAGGAGGGCAGAAATCTGCCTGTACCTCACTGCATCGAGGGTACTTACGGCTGGCAGATAAACGCAGATGTCATGGAGGCAGCAGATCAGCAGGCTGAAGCAGTTTCTGAGAGCTATGCCGATGATGACGACACTGTAAGGATCACTATAGACCCGAGCATCTTCAACAAGCCTACGTTCGG
>CAVGTL010000114.1:0-9186 GCA_963632005.1 Succinivibrio sp. | reverse complement strand
ATACCATAACAGGCGATATCCCTGCAAATCGTCCCTGAATGTAAAAACAGCACGGCATTTTTTCTTCAAAACAAAATACCCTGCAGGCCTTCGTGATCTGCATGGGATTTTATTTCAAGTCTGTTTTATTTTAATGTTGTCATAAAATTCATCGTTAAATAATCCAGTGTGAACAGAGCCGTCTTTGAAGTAAATTCTCACGAACTTATCATACATATCTGCATATTGACTATGAAATGCTTCACTTACCTCATACATAAAGACATCTCCAAATTTGAATTTACAGATTCAATAGATAGAGTATGCTATCCCTGTCAGGATAAGAATATGCCAGCGGCAATTCTGCGGTACTGATTCTGTAAAAGCCTGCCTTTTCATAAAATTTGTGTGAAGCATGAGCAACTGCAGGTGTATCCAAAATGATATGATGAATACTTTTGCTGATGGCATATTTCAAAAGCTCGTTATACAAGGAAAGTCCGACTTTATGTAAACGAAACGCCTTTTTCACAAAGAATTTTTTCAAAACGGCACAGTGGTTTTCCCTTAACATTAGTCCGATCGTACCTATTACGCTGCCATCGGATAAAGCAATCCAAAACTCACCACCGGACTGCTGATAACAATGGTGAATATCAAGCAGATCCGGCTGTTCTTGCAGTGATAGTCCAATTTTTGCTTCATCATTTTGGATAGAAAGAATGAGGTTGATAATTTCATCATCATATTTTCCGCTATATGTTTCGATCTTCAAAATGATCACCTCTAAAGCCCGATTTTCCAATTTCATTGTTCTACATCCCACAATTTTTGAGCAACTATATATAGTCAATGGTTTTTCTGTTTACGCCATCTACAAATAGTTTTCAACGTAATCTTTTTCAATATACTCCATTGCGTCCGAAAGGCTGCCAAATTCCAATGATCTCAGCGGTTCAGCCTTACCGGAGTATGTCAGATGGCATATCCTGTAGATGCCGTCGATCAAAAATAAAATATCGTCATTTGATTCACATTTTGCAATAGCGGTGATCGAATCGAAGCTATATTCTTTTTCCAATTCATGAGCAAACGAATCAGACGATGTAAGCATCCAATTAAAGTCACTTCCGTATTTTTCCTGAAACATGGAAAAATATTCATCGGGAGACATCAGCAATGCCTTCATTATTTATTATTCTTAACTTCCTCAAGAAGCTCCGTAATAGGCGTATCCCAAAGCTCTTCTCTGTTTTTCTTCATGAACGCGAGGTATATGTCTGCGTTTCCTGTTACTGCTTCGAGGTCCTCAGGCGTCATTTCTCTTTTTACCTTTGCCGGACTGCCTACTACGAGCGAGTTAGGCGGTATCTTCTTGCCCTTTGTAACGAGCGCGCCTGCTGCTATGAGGCAGTTTTCGCCGATCTCCGCGCCGTCCATTACTATAGCGCCCATGCCTACGAGCACGTTATCGCCGATCTTTGCGCTGTGAACTATCGCGCCGTGACCGAGGCTGACATTTTTGCCGAGCACTACCGGCTCGCGCTCGTTTGCGTGGATAACGCAGCAGTCCTGAACATTTGAATTATCTCCTATAGTAATAGAGTTAGCATCGCCTCTTATTACCGCATTATACCAGATACTTACATTTTCACCGATCGTAATGTCATTTCCCGCGAGTATCGCGCCCTCTGCGATAAACGCTGAATCACTTATCTTTCTCATTTTATTTCCGCCTCTTTCTGTTTATGTATTACATGTAATCGTATACAATCGTATTTCACGCGCCTCCGACGGCGCGCATTACAGGAATATTATAGCAAAACGGCATACGCAATACAATCCGTAAGTATACGAATGAATTACCGCAATACCAAAATGCCATCAGCTGCAGCCGTCACCGGCTCAACAGCGCGCCGGGCGCGCAAGAAAGTTTGAGACAATTAATTACAAAATATACTTGACATAAAGCATATTATATTGTAGTATTTGAATGTTCTGTTTCAGCTGTATCCCAACTGAACAGGATATGCAAATGCTTCCATGGCTCAGTTGGTAGAGCAGCTCATTCGTAACGAGCAGGTCAACGGTTCGAGTCCGTTTGGAAGCTCCAGTTTAAAAGAGTTGTCGCATTGAAGGCGGCAGCTCTTTTCTGTTTTTTGTTTAACTGCCTCAACTTTACACTCTACTCAGCGTAGATTGTACTGTCGGTCATTTATCGATATACTATCGACAGAAATGGAGGTTTTATTATGAAATTTATTGGATTCAATGGAAGTCCTTCCGGAAAGACAAGTGCTACTGGAAGGATCATGCAGGCATTTTTGACCGGAGCCCGCCACGCCGGAGCAGAAACCGATAATTATCATCTTTGTGAATACAATATTAAACAATGCAACGGCTGTTTCTCATGCTGGTTCCGCTCTCCAGGGCAATGCACATTGCAGGACGATATGCCGGAATTGCTGCACGCTTATCAAAGCGCTGACGTTGTCTGTTTCGGTTCGCCTGTCTATTCCTGGAACATGACAGCCTTGCTCAAAAATTTCGTGGACAGGCTTGTTCCGCTGAAAAGCCCTCTCCTGACACAGCAGGACGGTCATTTTGCTATGGACGACGCGCAAAAGCGAGAACAGCGTTATGTTACCATCTCTAACTGTGGCTTCCCGGGAGAAAATAATTTTGCTATAATCAAGGCTGCTTTTTCCATTTGCGAGCCTTCACTGGAAATTTATCGGAATTGCGGCAAACTCCTTGTATCAAAGCAGACTGGCGTACAGAATACCATACATCGCTATCTTGAGGCAGTCGAGCAGGCCCGATATGAGTTTGCATCTGCGGGTGTTTCAGAGAAAACGCTCTCTCAACTTGACCGACCGCTGATGAGTACTGCTGATTATGTGAAATTTTTAGGGATGCGGTAATTTGTACTATTCATGATTGCCCTGACTCTCTTCGCTTTGTTGCATATATTTCATGTCTTAATGTAATAATTGAAAAATACGCTTGAAAATGCTACAATCAGTACCGTTAACGGTGCGTATCTTACGCAGCTTTAGAATCAGAATAAGTATCGGAGAATCATTAATCATGAATATAAACAACAGATCGAAATATATAGAAACAAACAGTGTGACTCAGGCTGTGGTCGTCCGTCCTGACGGCTCTGCTGAGGCTCGCGAGAGCGATATCGTGCTTGAGCACAATATGAATATATATATAGACGGGCAGCTCGCACTGCGTCTGGTATGCACGCCGAATGACCTTGCCGAGCTTGTAGTCGGCAGGCTGATATCCGGCGGATATATACAGTCTACTGATGAGATAGAAACACTGAGCATATGCGAGTACGGACGCGACGCGCGCGTTTTTCTTAAAGGAGACAGCAGTGACAGCGGCTCGCCCGATGAGGAGCGCGGCTCGCTTGTAAACGCAGTGGCCGCAGAGGAACCGACATGCTGTACAGATAACCGCGTAATAATGACTCCGCGCCCTGACGGCGCTCCCGTGCTCCCGCTGCCGAAAGCCAATTACAAACCGGAATGGGTCTTTGAACTTGCTGCGGCTTTTAAGAGCGATTCTAAAATACACAGCCGCACCGCGGGAACTCACTCATGCTACCTTGCTTCACGCGGCAAAATACTCTACTCCGCCGAGGATATAGGCCGCCACAACGCGCTCGACAAGGCTGTAGGCGCAGCCGCGCTGCGCGGCATTCCGATGCAAGACTGCATGCTTTTCACTACAGGCCGCGTTCCTGCCGACATGGCGCGCAAGACGATCACAGCAGGCGTTCCCGTACTCGTTTCAAAATCAGTGCCTACGAACGCCGCTATAGAGCTGGCTCGCGAGTACAATTTAACGCTCATATGCCGCGCGTGGCCGGACAGCTATGAAATTTTCAACGGTTAAATTTTTAAATATATAGCATTAAATGAGGCCGGATGCCAAAAACATCCAGCCTCATCTTTTTGTATATTTAATTAATTCTTTTTAAATTTATCCGGCAGACCGTTACTGCTCGTATGCAGGGTCAGCAGGCTTTTCCTCCGTGACCTTTGCGCTGCCCGCCGCCGCTGTCTCTCTGCTTCTGTACACGGCAGTCTTGTCCGCTATCATCGAAATGCTTGAAGGCGGCGTATATGATATCGCGTCCGCTCCTGCGGCTATAGTCTCGCGTATAGACTCCTCTGTAGGACCGCCTGTGGCGATTATAGTTATCTTTGGATACTTTTCGCGTATCTTTCTTACTATTTCAGGAGTACGCTCCGCGCCTGATACGTTTATCATGCTCGCGCCTGCGCGCATCCTGGCTTCTATATCCGTGTCCTCAGACACTACCGTAACTATAACAGGTATCTCTATTAAATTCCTCAGACCTGTGACGGTCTCATTATCGACCGGGGAATTCACTACGACTCCAAACGCTCCGAGCTGTTCGGCGTTGTTTGCTATGTTCCATGTGCGCGCGCCTCTTGTCGTGCCGCCGCCTACGCCCGCCAGGACGGGCATGCTTGATGCTGTCATTATTGCTCGTATTATTGCAGTCTGCGGTGTGAACGGGTATACCGCCATAACCGCGTCGGCATTTATATTACATATTATGGCAATGTCCGTAGTCGCCACTATACTTTTTATCGTTTTCCCGAATATCCTTATGCCTCTGCACTCGTTTATGCACTCAGGCACTCTTACTATATGGTTACGCAGACTCTGCTGCTCCTGCTGATCGTATGATTCCATGAATGTGTTTTCTTCTTCCATCAGTTCATAGAATTTTCTGTTCTGCATTAAATATCCACCTCCCCGCGCTGTGCGCAAATTTCCAATTGATTAATGATACACCTTTTGATTTTCAATGGCAATACAAAAATGTATACAAAATACTCTTATTTATGAATAATTTTCTGATATCCTTACGCGGCCTCGCAGCCGCGAGTGTTCAGGCGGTGACGCCTGCAGGGAAAATGCCCCCTGTTGCCTGCTTCGGTCGTACGGGCAGTTTCGGGGGCATTTTCATTTTGCCCTTATTACTTATCACCTATTACTTATTGCTTTATCGTTGTCTGCGCTTTTTCCGGATATGTACTTCAGGGATGGCTACGTTGTCGTATGTTATGCTGTCGTCTGCGGCCTTGTCGTCTACGTCGGCGCTGTGGCTGCCCGCGCCTGCAGCAGGCTTTATGTGGATCTCGGGGAAAGCGAGGTTTTCGCTGTCTACCGTTACTCTGTACTTCGACCTTTTTTTCTTTTCGGCTCTCTTTTTCTTCTTTTTCTGAAATAATTTTTTCAGGAACATTTTCCATTTTCCTCCGTATTTATGAGCTGCGTCCGGCAAATATCTTTCGATTTATTATGCAATATTTCACTTCTATTATAATAGCATTACAGCAGATTGATAAAAAATGTTATCGCAAGGCTGTTCAGGAAGTCGGCGAAAAGGCTTCCTACTAGCGGCACGAGGAGATACGCCTTTACTGACGGTACATATTTTTCGCACACCGCCTGCATGTTTGCCATGGCGTTAGGCGTCGCGCCCATTCCGAATCCGCACATGCCTGACGAAAGCACTGCAGCGTCGTAATCGCGCCCCATAACGTTGAACACGATAAAATATGTGAACACAAACATCAGGAGCACCTGACCGGCAAGCAGTACTACCAAAGGCAGAGCGAGCCCTGCAAGCTGCCATATCTTGAGCGTTATCATCGCTATGCCGAGGAAGAGTGACAGGCTGATGCCGCCTATATCGTTTATCTCGCCCATGTAGATCGTGAATCTTCCGGTGTATTCGCCGATATTTCTAATGAACGCGGCTGAGATCATCGCTCCGATGTATATCGGGAACGTCATGCCTGTCATCGTCAGGAGTTTTGAAACGATAGTGCCTATGCCTATCGCGATTATGAGCTGAAATACCGCTGCCGGGTACATGCTCGTGTGTCTTTCATGCTTTTTTTCTTCCTCTATGAGCAGGCTGTCATCCTCGATTATCGCCGTCTCAAGAAGATTCTTCTTTTCTATAAGGCGCTCGCCTATAGGACCGCCTATCACACTGCCCGCTATAAGTCCGAAAGTAGCGCCCGCCGTACAGAGCGTGCTCGCGCCCGCAACTCCGAACTTTTCAAGCATAGGTCCGAACGCACCCGCCGTTCCGTGTCCGCCTATCATCGGTATCGAGCCTGTACACAATCCGATCAACGGATCTATGCCAAGGAGCTTTGCCAGCCCGACTGCGAGGAAATTCTGCGACAGTATCAGGACGATGACGAGCCCCAGGAACACCACAAGTGACTTTCCCCCGCTTCTCAGGACCTTGAGATTTGCCTGAAAGCCTACCGACGTAAAGAAGAACACCATGCATACTTCCTTTAATATATCGTCAAAGTCAAATTCTGCCAGCCCGGTCACATAGCATATGCATGTAAATACAGCGAAAACAACGCCGCCGACTACAGGCGCCGGTATGCAGAACCTTTCGAGAACTTCTATCCTTCTCTTTAAAAATTTACCCAACATCAGAACGACTACCGCAACGGCGATCGTCTGATACATATCCAATGTTATCTTTATCATACTTTATATCTTATTCATATAGCCAGCTACCCCAAGTATGCCGGCATTTTCCTTTCTCTATATTCATATTTCCTTAATATTCCAAAATACTCCAACATGCTCCAATGCACGATCTATGCAGTAATGATCACATAACTGCGGCCGTCACCGGCCCCTGTGCGCGACTTATATTTCATATTTTTAACGCCGTACGCCCGATGTGCCGCCGCGCTCTGCAAAAATTCACCAATTACGTCGGTGTACCGACTTCTATAAGATTCCCGTCCGGATCGTAAAAACGCACCACCTGCTGACCCCAGCTGTGCGTCATGAGCCTGTTTACATACTTTATATCAGGATAAAGCTCCTCCAGCCGCTTTGCGAACCCCTCGACATCATAATGTTCAAAATAAAGCTCGCATGAGTTGCTTTCTTTAGTTATATCCTTTCCGATAGATTCCTGCCATATCATTTCATCCTGAAGCACCAGCCCGTCCGTCAATATCACATTGCCATCGTTATCAAGCACTACATTGAGCCCAAACAGATCATGATAAAACTTCTTCGACCTCTCGATATCCTTAACCACTATCAGAACATTCTTAAGCCGCATCCCTTGCCGCCTCCCCTCAGTTAATGTTTTCACAAAATGCACATGACATTATACCAGTTTGTCGGGGAATAGTCATGTGTTTAAAGTGAAACAAAATAAAGTGTTTTCTGAACATATATATTGAATATATCATCATATCATGCTATAATAAGTACATCCTTACGGACTATAAAGCAACATCCGGCAAGCTTAAGCTTAACAGCTATTTTGTGTGAATAACGCCATTCATATGTTATACTTATCTTAAAGGGAGGACAGTGCGATATGGGAAGATTTTTAAATCCGGACAACAGTGCATTTAAAGCATCTGTTGATTCTGAGATATACGTTGATAAAAGCGGCATCATAAATTACACAAACAGAGTCATAAGTACAAGACAGGCTTTTATATGCAACAGCAGACCTCGCCGTTTCGGGAAATCTATGACTGCTGATATGCTTACAGCTTATTACAGTAAAGGCTGCAATTCTGAAGAATTGTTTTCCGGGCTGAAAGTCAGCCAGGCTGACGATTTTAAAAAGCATCTTAATAAATATGATGTTATTCATTTCGATGTACAGTGGTTTCTTGAACCGGGTGCGGATGTAAATAATATAGTGTTTAGAATTCAGGAGGCTGTATTAAAGGAATTACGGGAAGCATATCCAGGAATAATAGACGCTTCTGTTGCTGGCCTGGCCGGCGCGCTGTCTGAGATTCATGCAAAAACCGGGAATAAATTCGTTGTTATTATTGATGAATGGGACGTTATCATACGTGACGAAGCACATAATAAGGCTGTCCAGGACGAATATATCAACTTACTGCGCGTTCTGTTCAAGGGGATCGAGCCTACTAAATATATCGCTCTTGCATATCTTACCGGAATACTTCCGATAAAGAGGCTCAAGACCCAGTCGTCTTTAAATAATTTCAGGCAGTTCACAATGCTTGCGCCGGGCGCATTTGCCGAATATATCGGATTCACCGAGGATGAGGTCCTTGCCTTATGCGAAAAATACGGGCGTGACTTCACCGGGGTAAAACACTGGTACGACGGCTATCTGCTCGCAGATCATCATGTATACAATCCTAATGCTGTAGTAAATTTTATGCTTGACGGCACCTTCCAGAGTTACTGGTCGCAGACAAGTACGTTTGAATCGGTCAGACCTTTTATCGACATGGATTTCGATGGATTGAAAGCAGCTATAATGACTATGCTTTCCGGAGACTCGGTTGCAGTCAGGACCACATCGTTTACAAATGATATGGTGACTTTCAAAAATAAAGATGATGTTTTAACTCTGCTCATACACCTTGGTTATCTCGCATACGATTTTGATGAGCGGATGGCATTTATCCCAAATGAAGAGATACGCGAAGAATTTTCTGCTGCACTTGAAGATGACAAATGGGATGAATTAAACGAATTTGAAATGCAGTCGGATGTACTTCTGAGAGCTACTCTTGACCTTGACGCCGAAACTGTTGCTTCAGGTATAGAAAAGATACATTCAGAATATGCTTCAGTTATCAAGTATAACGACGAAAACTCACTGAGCAGCGTTCTGACTATTGCGTATCTCAGCTCTATGAACCGGTATTTCAGGCCTGTGCGCGAGCTGCCTGCAGGCAGAGGCTTCGCAGATTTTGTATTCATACCAAAGCCGCGCTATGCTTCGGACTACCCTGCACTCGTTGTCGAACTGAAATGGAACCAAAAAGCATCGACTGCTCTGCAGCAGATCAAAGAAAAGCACTATACTGATTCACTGTTGCAGTATACCGGCAACATTCTCCTTGTCGGTATAAACTATGATAAAACGAACAAGACACATACTTGCGTTATCGAAGAAATACAGAAAGATATATGACATTTAAAAGGACTGTCATTGCAGATCGACAGTCCTTTTTTAATCGTAATTATTTCAACATAATAAATTTTCTACTCTACCTATTAAACATCCTGCTCAATCTCTCAGTTATAAGTTCTTTTTCTCCTGATGTTAGTATATAAATAGTCCAAATTAAAATGAGATTTTTTCCTGATCCAGTA
>CAVGTL010000113.1:0-9236 GCA_963632005.1 Succinivibrio sp. | reverse complement strand
ATATACATCCTGCTCGTAGTAGCAGCCATAACAGTACTCATAGCCACTATATGGCTCCCTGTACTTCAGGTATACGGCACATCAATGACGCCGACACTCGAAGGCGGAGATATAGTAGTATCAGTAAAAGCCGGAGAATTTAAGTCAGGCGACATAATCGCATTCTACTATAACAACAAAGTCCTCATAAAAAGAGTCATAGCGCTGCCGGGCGACTGGATAGACATAGACGAAGACGGCATAGTAACACTGAACGGACAAGTCCTCGACGAACCATATATTAGTGAGCATGCCTTGGGCGACTGCAACATAGCCCTCCCGTTCCAGGTACCCGAAGGCAGATTATTCGTAATGGGCGACCATAGAAGCGTCTCCGTAGACTCAAGAAATAAAGCCATAGGCTGCATATCCGAAGAAAACATAGTCGGCAAACTCGTCTTCCGAGTATGGCCACTAAAACAATTCGGAGCCCTTTAATTTTGAAAGATTTCCTTACAGCCCACAAAGCGGAGGTCATAGGTATGTTTTTGACAGAATACAACGAAGAAGAAGCAAGAAAGTGTATGCGTGAAGAATCATATGAAGAAGGACTTGAAGAAGGCGTAGATAAGAGTATAAAAACTCTAGCCTGGCTTCAGAAGCAGAACAGAAATGAAGACATGCTTAAAGCTATAAGTGATAAGGACTATATGACTCAGGTAATAAAAGAATACGAAGAAACAAATCAATAAAACGAATAGCAAAAAAATGAGCCCCTGACGAGCAGCGCAAAACCTGAAAGCTGCCGTCAGGGGCTCTTTCATGCAATATCCGCGCGCCTGGCGCGCCCAAACGACCCTTCGGGACCCCACCCACCACCCTCCAATAAAAAACATAAAAATAAAACCAATAAAATCTGAAAATATAACCAAAATGTAACCACCGCAGTGCATAATACACACAAAAGGGCAAAACAGTCACATTACATGAAACCGGAAAACATTGAATACACAAATCAATGTATCGTCAAGTAACATAAAAAATTTCCGATAAATCACAAAATGTAACCGAAATGTAATTCCCGTAAGTATAATGAAATTACATTAAGACAGTAAAGCATAAAAATTAAAAATCGGAAAACGAAAAATACGATTTGTAACTCATATGTAACCGGCGCAGATATAATTGATACATAAGCTGAGAACAAACATCGGTACATATAAATTTCAAAGGATACAGGTTTTGTGACAGGAGGGTAAAAATAAATGGAAAAGAGATTTGACCCGAAAAAAAATGAAAGGGAAAAAAAGCAGACAAACCGTAAAAAATGGTACAAAGCAGTATGCAGCCTTGCTGCTGTAGTAGTAGTCTGCACAGTATATACACTCATGCTTCCCGCCCTCACACTCGACGAAGACAGCGCAGGAGATGCAGGAGTAACGATCTCAGAATCAGCAGTACCTACATCAGAATCACCTGCAGCAGACAACAGCACAGAAAGCACAGCTGCAGACAGCTCCGCTGACAGCAGCCCTGCAGATACAGAAAGCGGCACAGCCGCAGCCGCGCCGTCTGACGACAGCGCTCCATCAAACAACAACGAAAACGAAATAACAACACTCCCGTCAACAGACAGACCGGCAGGCGGCATAGTAATAGGCGATAGCGGATCAACAGACGAAGCCACAGCCCCTGACGCAGGCACAGACAACAACGGAGACACAAATAACGAAGAAAATAAAGACGAAAACACCGACAGCCCGGCTGTCGACAACGATAGCAGCAGCGATAGCGGAAGCAGCTCAGATTCAAGCAACGAAGATGCATCTGACCCAACAGCAGACGTAGAAGACGCAAGCATCTGGGAAGCAACTATCCCTGATCTTTCAAACTACACAACATGGGCCGACAAGCTCGTAGCAGTAGCACAGAGCCAGCTCGGCTACAAAGAAAGCATATTAAACTTCGCAGTAGGCACAAACGGCGAACACAAAGGATACACACGCTACGGCGCATGGATGGATAACCCATACGGCGATTGGTGCGCGATGTTCGTATCATTCTGCCTCAACTACGCAGGCATCGAAGACAACGATTCGATCATCCCATACAACGCAAACTGCCAGACATGGGTAGAAAATCTCACAGCAAACAAGATCTTCGAAGACCCTGATACATACCTCCCTGAACCGGGCGACATAGTATTCTTCGACCAGAAGGGCAACGGCAAAGCAGACCACGTCGGCATAGTCTCAGACGTAGAATACGGCACAAAGACAGTAAAGCGCCACGTAGTAGTAGGCACAGAAACAGCAGTAGAAGACAGCGCAATAGCGCTCCTCACATACGCAAACAGCCTCATATCAGAGGAAACACCTGTAGAAATACTCGAAGCAACTGAAACAGAAGTAACAGTAGCAAAGAGCATCACAGTTATCGAAGGCAACTCCTCAGATCAGGTACAGACAGTAACGTACGACATGACTGACGACAGCATCATAGGCTTCGCCTCAATGCTCGAAGCAGAATACATCAACGACGGCGGCAACATCGACGACATCAAAAACACCGATCAGATAAACCAGCCGGTCACACTGGAAGATCAGATTGCGGTACAGAAAATAAGCGGTGACGATACTGTATTTGTAGGAAAGACAACAGACCTTACGGGAGGAAATGTTAATTATGGCTATGGCTATAATCGTCATCAAGCATGTACTTCAAATGATAAATGGATTTCTGATAATGAAGATATTGCAACTGTACGCGGAAGTGGAAATACAGCAACTGTTACAGGAAAATCAGTTGGAGCTGTTAAGATAACGCATACATATTGTACTGAAAATAGTAGTGGATATTATCATAGACATAATAGTTCTGGAAGCGAAGAAATAACAATAAATGTTATAGAAGCGCCAAAGCCAACAAGCATAACTATAACAGGTGCAAATACAGTAAGGATAGGTGCAAATATAACATTATCAACAGTATTTAATCCAAGTGGTTCAAATGCAGATGTAAGATGGGAATCATCAGATACAACAAAGGCAACAGTTGATGACAATGGTATCGTAAAAGGTATTAAAGCTACAGATGAAGGTGAAACAGTTACTATAACAGCATCTTTTATAGATGATAATGGTCGTACAATAAGTGCAACTCATGAAATCACTGTTAATCGAACTGTCTCAGATAATGCTCGGTTCTATTATCTTAAGACGCCAACCTCAGATCCAGAATCAAATGATACTAGTCAGTGGGGAGCTAATACGGGAACGGGTACTATAGATGTAAATGGTGCAACATGGACAGGTGATAAAAATATATTTGACAGTGATATAAAAGTTGTAGACAGAGTGATAAGCTGGCCTAGTGGTCTAGGTACAGTAAATGATGATGGATCATTAACTGTAAGCACAACATCTCCGCATTGGAATATTATATTTGAAGCATTTAAATCATCGATAAAAGATGAAAACGGAAATGTTATTCAGGATATTAATAAGAACGATATAACAGCAATCATTCTTCATCCATACAAAATATCTAAAAATAACAGTACTACGCCTGATAAACATGTAGACTGTACTGTAGAAATAAAATCTAAATTATATGTTACAGCAACATATAATTTATGGGATGCAGGTAAAGACGGCTATGAATGGCTGGCTGCTGGAAACTATAGATCTAATTCTGGAGCTGAAACTAAGTATGCACAGAATTATGGATTGGAATTCGGCTCAAAGGGATATGTTGATTTACCACCGACAAAGAAAGTAGGTAATAGGGAGTACAAATTTGTTGGATGGTATGATAATCCTGAATTAACAGGCAGTCCGGTTGAATTCCCATTTGAAATGTTTGATGAAAATGTGAATTTTTATGCAAAATATGTTGAAATTGATTATAATGTAAACTATGCTATAGCCGATGGCTGTGCCGGCTACGGAAAGATAAACGGAAATATAGTAAAGGTTACAGAAGATTTATCAGATAAAGAAGTAGCAGATGGATGTACAGCAGTTCCAAATGACGGATATATATTCGATGGCTGGTACACTGATGCTACGTGCAAAACAAAAGTACCTGATTCCTGGGTGGTAGATGGAAAGATAGTTCCTGAACAGAATGCTAATGGAAGCTGGAATGATATATCTGGAAAAACATTCTATGCAAAATTTATAGCAGGTGCAGAACTTCCTGAAACCGGCGGCTCAGGCACAACATTAATTTACTTATTAGGCGCAATGCTGATAACAGCACCGCTTACGATCACATTCATAAAAAGACGCAGAGAGAAGAAGAGGAAAACTAAACTCTCAATTCTCAAACACGTCCTTCAAAATGAATAAGATCGATATATAATAAGAACAACTTAAAACAAATCGTTAACAAACCGGAAGCAGCTGCCACACGGCTGACCCAAAGCCCCGGCGGCAGCTTCCAAATTCTCAGAAGTCAAAGAAAGGAAAGAATTATGAGAAACACAAAGAAAGTCATTTCTATCCTGCTTACCCTCTTAATGGTAGTAGGAATGATGTCAACATTCGCTTTCGCAGCGGATTATACAGGTAGTAGCAGCGATAATGCTAAAGTAACAATTGACAATGCTTCTAAAGGTCAGAAATATGCGTTATATAAGATTTTTGATGCTAAAACTGGTTCAAATGGTAGCATAACCTATACTTTGATGGTAGGAAAAACAAGTGCACCTAATCTGAAAGTAACAAAAAATGGTGTTGAAGTTGATGCATTTGTAGTTGATTCTACAAAGAAAACTATAACAAGTAATTATGACAATAATTTTGGTGCTAATTTAAGCGACTCCGATAAGGCTGAACTTAAGTCTTATGGTCAGCTAATAAGTGAAGTAACTGCAAATTCAAATACAGTGGAATTTACCGGATTAGATTATGGGTATTATTTAGTTGCGACAGATAATGGAGCATTAATTTCAGTAAACAGCACAAATAAAAATGTAACTATACATGATAAAAATGAAAATACGCCTACTACAGATGGTGATTTAAAAACAATAAAAGATACAAGTGGTCAGTTTGTTACAACTAAGGCAGTTCATTTTGGTGAGTCTGTTACATATAAAATATCTTTTAAAGCACAGAATTACATTAATGGTAAATTAGTCACAAATTACTATGTAACTGATACGACTAATCCAGTGGGCTTACTTGCAAATCTTGAAATAACAAGTGTTAAAGTTGGAAATGAAGATATCACATCTATTTTAAAGGGTAATGCAGAAAAACTCACATATGATGCTGATGGAAAATTAACTATTCCATGGGCTGAAAACGGAGTATCTAAATATAATAATAATAGTGTGGTTGAAATAATTTATACAGGAGAAATCACAGATAAACAGGCGATTGCAGGAGAAGGATCATACAACCAGGCATCTATATCTCATTCTAATATAGATGGTGAGACAACAACTGATATAGAAGAATCAAAGGTTATAACTAAATCATATGCAGCAGCTATAAAGAAAGTAAATGGTTCAGGAGAATCTCTTACTGGAGTTGAATTTACACTTCCGTTTGATGTAGTAAAAACAGCTGATGGCGTATATAGAAGAGCAATTTCAACAGATGCTGATAATGTTAAGACAAAAATCGTTACCGATAATGATGGTATAATTGTTATAAATGGCTTAGATACAAACTCTTTTGATATAACTGAAACAAAGGCTCCTGATGGATATACTTTACCTGCAGGTGACTTTACGATTACTCCAGAAGAAGTAAGTTCAACAGTTACGACAACTACATTTAAAGTATGGAAGAAAGACGGTAAAATAGTTTCTAAGGAAACAGTTGGTGCAACAGAAGAGACTATAGGAACTAAGGATATAGCAGCAACTCCGCTTGTTGTTGTAAATGAACAGGGTAATGCTCTCCCATCAACAGGCGGCATAGGCACAACAATATTCTACATCCTCGGTGCAATCTTAGTGATCGGAGCAGGAGTAGTATTCGTAACAAGAAGACGCATGCACTCAGAAAAGTAGTTCAGGTCGTAACTATTAAACAAACAATTGCAATAACAAATTGACAAAACAGTAAGCCCAAGGCTTACCTGGGTCAACTTCGAAAATTGAATTCGAATTTTGAAAATCTTTTGAGATAATAAAATTGTTAACGAATGTCGCTATGAATGATGTGATAAAATATATTCATACGATACATATACGAACGAGAAAAGAACGTAAATAAATGCCGTGCGGAGCGGTCCTGCCGGGCAGGCTGCCGGAAACGGCGGTCAGTCGAGCAGGACCGTTTCGCGTACAACGGCAAGGAGAACGTTATGAAGAAGAAAAAGGAATTTGATCAGAATGCGGAGCCTTCTCAGCCGGTGACGGCTGCAGATGGTACTGTCGTTAAAAAAAAGAAGAAAAAATCAAATACTTCAACGATCATTCTGGTCATCGTATTCATCATAGGGCTCTCCCTGCTGCTGTACCCGTCGCTCAGCAACTACTGGAACTCCTTCCACGCTACCCGCGTCATCACAGACTACAACGAAGCGCTGGCAAACATGACGGAAGAAGATTTCGACGAATACTGGGCCGCAGCGCGACAGTACAACGCCGATCTGCTCAACACATCCAACAGGTACATAATGAGCGACGAACAAAAAGCTCGTTACGACAGCCTGCTCGACGTAGCGGACGACGGCGTGATGGGATACATAGAAATCCCGTCCATAAGGGTAAATCTCCCGATATACCACGGAGTAGAAGAAGATATACTCCAGCACTCGGCAGGCCACCTGCCGGGATCATCGCTGCCGGTCGGCGGCGAATCCACTCACTGCGTACTCTCAGGTCACAGAGGACTTCCATCAGCGAAGCTCTTCACGAACCTCGACAGACTGCAGGAGGGCGACACGTTCATGCTGAACGTGCTCAATGACACGCTTACATACGAGGTCGACCAGATCAGGATAGTACTTCCTGATGAGCTGTACGACCTGGAAATAGACCCGGGGCAGGATTACTGCACACTCGTCACATGCACACCTTACGGCATCAATACCCACCGCCTGCTCGTACGCGGTCACCGCGTTGAAACGACAGCAGACGCAAAGGTATCAAACGAAGGCCTGCGCGTAGAGCCGATGCTGATAGCCCCGATCATAGCAGTCCCGATACTGCTCATACTTCTCATAGTACTGCTCGTGAGGACGCGCAAAAAGCCCGACAAAAAGGCAAAAGACCCGCGCACAGATCATGAAAAGCTGCGAGAATTCATAAATGATAAAATAGACAAGTAATATTTTTAGCGATCGTCCGCCCGCGGACCCACAGCCTGCGGATGGAAGTTACTGGGAAAGGTGGTCAGAAAAGTGAGACGGAAACATTTCAGAAGAGTCCTGACATTGATAATGGCAGTAGCCGTAGCAGTCGGACTTACAGTCCCTGCGGTCTACGCAGCATCAGGTTTTAATGACATTGATGGTGGTTCGATTACAGTAAACATCGACAAAGAGCTGCCGATAAAAGAAGGCATAACTGTAAGTGTATATAAAGTAGCGGATGCCGAGGTAAAGAACGGTTACGTTACTTATAAAAAGACTCCGCTTTTTGAAGCCGACGGCGAATGGATGGAAGAAGTTTCACTTGACAGCACTGAAACTGAATGGCCTGCAAGAGCAAAGACTTTTGCCGGTTACACAGCTAAGGAAGGCTTTACAAATCGTAAAAATGCTGAGGAAAATGTTGATTTCTGGATAAAAAAGACCGACGCAAACGGTTCAGCAAAGTTCTCAGATCTTCCGAGAGGTCTGTATCTTATAACTGTAGAATCAGTAAAGTCAGGTCGCACTACGTACAAAGTTTCGCCTGTCCTCAGATGCCTGCCAAGCCTTAATGAATCAGGCACAGACTGGGAAACTGATCAGGTCATAAACTATCCGTCATCAAAGATAGAAAAAGACACTGAACCGGGCGGTAATGGCGGAGACAGCAAAACAAGCATTTCCGTTATCAAAGTCTGGAAAGATGACGGAAATGAAAGCGACCGTCCTGATTCCATAACTGTAGAACTCCTCCGTGATGGAAAGGTATACGATACAAAGCAGCTCAGTAAGTCAAACAACTGGAGATATACATGGAACGGTCTTTCAAAAGGCAATACATGGGTAATAAACGAAGTAGGCGCTCCGTCAGACAAGTATACTGTAACTACAGTATCTGAAGGCAGCGTATTTACAGTAACAAATACTCACACAACTGATATTGATGACCCTGACACACCACTCGATCCGGGTCCTGGCCCTGGTGATGACCCCGGAACAGGCGGCGACATCCCGCCAACAAATATCGACGATCCTGACGTTCCGCTCGATCCGGGCATGACACCTGACGACCCGACAACAGACATCCAGGATCCTGCAACACCGACAAACGCAGTAAAACTGCCGCAGACAGGCCAGCTCTGGTGGCCCGTACCGATCCTCGCAGTAGCCGGCATAGCCTTCTTCTCAATAGGCTGGCTCCGCAGCAGAAAAGACGAATCAGAAGAAAACAGATAAAAAAGCAAGATACTTTTCAGTATTATATAGACTTCATAACAGAATCCAAACCACAAAAGGGAGCCGCCGGGCTCCCTTTTGTATATAACCCCTCCACCCTTGATAAATGAAGCATTTGATGCTAATATGAAAATATCTAAGGAGAAATTATAATGAACAGGATACGCGAATTTCTATCCCGCAGAGGCATGAAAGCCATGACGATAGGCCTTATACTTATAATAGCCGCCCTCTGCCTTACACTTTACAATTATATAGACTCATACCGCGCCGCGCGCGCCGCGAACCAGCTCGCAGACGAGCTCGCCGCGCAGATATCAGACGAAGGCTCTCAGTACTACCTTATAGACCCTGATATAGAGATGCCTACAGTAGAAATAGAAGGCAGAGACTGCATCGGTTATGTAGAAATACCTGCTCTTAATATATCCCTGCCAGTACTTTCGGAGTGGAGCTATCCCGGCCTCAAAGTAGCACCATGCCGCTATAAAGGCTCTGCGTATCTCGATAATATGATAATAGCAGCGCACAACTACCGTACCCATTTCGGCACTATAGAGAGCCTTGAGCCCGGCACACAGATAATATTTACCGATGCCGACGGCAACCGCTTCGAGTACGAAGTATCGCAGCTCGAACTCCTGAACGGCACAGACGTAGAAAAGATGGAAGAGGGCGACTGGGACCTTACCCTGTTTACCTGC
>CAVGTL010000112.1:6358-9412 GCA_963632005.1 Succinivibrio sp. | reverse complement strand
AGCTCATCGCTGTTTACGAGCTTGCTTGCTACGTCTGCAGCTGAATCTATCGCAGCTGAGAAGCTGAAATCCTTTTCATATGTGATATCAACATCCGGTTCAGCATTTACATCAACCTTTACGTTCATGTCTTCAGGTACAGTTTCCTTTACCTGCTCTGCTGCCGCTACGACCTCTGTCTTGTCCTTTACGGTACCTATTTCTGTACCGTGATAGTAATAGTTATATACAGTTCCGGCATTAACTGTAACGCAGAACATCATGAAGCATCCTGTTACTGTAGCCATAGTTACAGTCCAGCGCTTTCTGTTCTCCATAAAATTTTCTATAACTGCATCTATACGAGCTTCCACTCTTTTTACAACTCGATGCATTTTGAGCGATACTGCGTCGAAAAATACTTCGCGTCTGCGTCTGCGGTTTTCAATACCCTCAACAGCTCCGCTGAAGCGACCCTCCTTTAAATGGTCGATCACCTTTTCTGCATGATGCTCAAATTTTCTATCTACAGCAGCTATGCCGCAGACCTTGTGAAGTCCTCTCATTCTCAGCATGCCCTGATAAACTCTGCGTGCAACAAGATCACCTACGAGGATGCCCGCAGAAACCATTTCACACACGTCCTGTCTGAAACCTTCCAGCTTATCATCGCATGCAGCACTTATCTGATAGATCTTTTCCCCTGCCTGTGCTGCGTATTTTCTGAAAATATCCTTTATACTATGCGTCGACTCTGCGACGTCATTATTACTTGCTTTGTTTTTCATCGTTTGCCACCTTTCCTGATTGTCAAGCAATCCACTACTCAACTGGTTCTTCTTCGATCTTACCCCCTTACACGAACTGTTTCAGTTTTTCGGAGAAACAGCTGCACCGTTCCCCGCTGTCTAATATGCCTGTGTCTCTGCAGTTTTTACACTCGTACTGCAATTCGAGATAATCGTACGGGAAGCCGTTTTCTGTTAAAAGATATGCTTCCTCTTCTTCAAGATCCTTGATCCTCTGTTTCAGGGCATCTGCCGAAATGCCTCCTGATCTACCCCCGTTAAATGCTGCCTTTGAAAGATCCATGCTCGTTCTGCGCAGGTCGCTTTCAATTTCTTCGATTCGCGGAACCGAACTAAAGACTGCTTTTCTTCTGTCGTTTCTTATCGTTTCGTTTTTGCGTCTTATATCTTCGTAAAGTCTGTTAACAAGAGCGACAGCATTCTTTGCACCGACAGGCTTTACCTTTGCCGGAGCTGACTGCTTTTTAGCGGCGTCGCCGCCGTTCGCATCCGTATACCAGTTTGTAAGTATACCGTTTAAATAATTGAAGTTCGGATTTCCTATGCCTGTAGTCCTGTTGCACGCTTCAAGCACTTTTTCCATATCGAAGCCCATAACGTCAAACCATTTGTCTATCATGGCCTGTTCTGCTTCTGTAGGATTTCTGTAAAAGCCCAGCGCCTGCATGATACGCTTGTACTGATTTCTGCGCAGATCTGTATCGTCGAGATACTGCTTAGCATCGGCAAGCGTTATTATGCCTGCCTTTATCCATTCGCGGATAACTGCCGATACATAAGAAAATCTGTTCTGACCCCTTTTCTCTGTACAGTACTTATACGCAAACTTTACAAGCTCAGGCTCAAGCCCGTCTTCATATAACCATGAAACAACTGCTTCAGGCTCTCTGCCTTCAATGAGACGCCCCGTTATATCCTCTATTGATGTTATGACATCTCTGAGGATACTATCGTCCATCTCAGCAGTCATGCCGTTCAAAGCGCTGCTTTCCTGTGCGTCAGCGCTTTCCTTGCCTGCTCCGTATAATTTTTCCTTCAGGTTAAGGAATTCCACTACATAATGGAATTTATCGTGCGGGTCAAGATACAGCTTTCTTATGACGCCTTTTTCTTCCCAGTAGTTCCATGCTCTCAGAACATCTTCTTCTGTCATACCAAGATGTCTGGCAATCAGGCTGTTTGACATTTCATCAGTGTCAGCATACATGAGCGCCGTCAGATAAACTTTTATAAAATCTCCGTTCGCGTCAACCATGTATTCCGCGATGAAAAAGTTTTCTATCGGCGTATCTTTCAGATAAAGCTCTTTTATTCTTTCACGCTTGAAATTCATATCTACCGCCCTCATACGTCCGTTATTTTAACATATTGTTTGTGTCGGTTGTGTGAAATGTGACAATTTTGTTACACAAACCGTGACATTTTCTTCATAATATACCAGTTTAATCAAGTAAACTTTCGTATACATACCACATCTTGTATATTTCAATATGTCCATACAAAATATAGGGACGATTTTTGCATCGTCCCCGTGATTTTTTTCATTATCCACTTTGAATGCCTGCTGCTTAAGGGCTACAGGCTTTGTGAGCTCTGCTCACTCATGGGGCCGCCGGGCGGCCGCCGGGTTTGAGGCTCTAATTACTTATTAGAATAATTCGCCGCGAACCATTGTCTGCTCTCTGTCAGGACCTACTGAGATGATCCTTACAGGAACGCCTGTGAAATCTTCGATTTCCTTTATATATGCCTTTGCGCCCTCAGGGAGCTCTTCGTAGCTTCTGCAGCCTGTGATGTCTGTGTTCCAGCCCTTGAGTTCCTTGTATACAGGTGTGCACTTTTCCTGAACGTCAAGTCTTGCAGGGAAGTCTGTCAGTATCTTTCCTTCGTACTCGTAGCCTTCGCATACCTTTACAGTTTCGAACTGATCGAGGACATCGAGGAGCATGAGCGAGATGCCTGTGAGACCGTTTATTCTTGCAGCGTACTTTATTACAACGAGGTCGAGCCAGCCGCATCTTCTCGGACGGCCTGTAGTTACGCCGTATTCGTGGCCTATCTCTCTGATCTTGTCGCCTGTTTCGTTGTCTTCTTCTGTTACGAACGGACCTGCGCCTACTCTTGTTGTGTAAGCCTTTACGATTCCGATGATCTCTTCTATGCTGCGCGGGCTGATACCTGAGCCTGTAGTGAAGCCGCCTGAAACAGGGTGTGAGCTTGTTACATACGGATAAGTACCGAGGTCTATGTCGAGCATAGCGCCCTG
>CAVGTL010000112.1:0-6320 GCA_963632005.1 Succinivibrio sp. | reverse complement strand
CTTCGTTTACGAGAACGATAGTGTCCTTGATGCGAGGTCTGAGCATGTCAGCGTATTCGAGGAACTTTGTGATTATCTCTTCCTTGTTAAGAGGCTCGCCGCCGTATACCTTTGTGATGATGTCGTTCTTTCTGTCGATCTGTGCAGAAAGCTTTGCCTGGAATACTTCAGGGTCTTCCATATCGCACATGCGGATGCCTGTACGTTCCATCTTGTCCATGTAGCACGGACCGATACCCTTGTTTGTAGTGCCGACCTTTGAGCTGCCCTTTGAAGCTTCGCTGAGACCGTCGAGTATCTTATGATAAGGGAATACGATGTGAGCTCTGTCGCTGATGAAAATGTTGTCAGTGTTGATGCCGTCAGCGTTGAGGTCTTCTATCTCCTTGATGAAGCCTTCAGGGTCGAAAACTACACCGTTTCCTATGATATTTACTGTAGTTGGGTTGAGAACGCCTGACGGTACGAGATGGAGCGCGTACTTCTTACCGTCGATAACGACTGAATGACCTGCGTTATTTCCGCCCTGTGCTCTTACTACCATGTCAGCTCTTGTTGCAAGGTAATCGATGGCTTTTCCTTTGCCCTCGTCACCCCACTGTGTTCCTACGACTGCTAATGTTGACATTGCAAATCCTCCTTTATTTTATCAATGGACGGCCCGAATGAGGGCTTCGTCCGCTGCAAGTCCGATATGAATATGCTCTGAATTCCGCGCGCCTGCGCGCCCGTTACAGCTTCATCGGGCTCTTATCTGCAAATTTTGTATATTTTCCAAGCCATGCAAGCTCGACTGTACCTGTAGAGCCTCCACGGTGCTTTGCCAGTATTACTTCACATGTATTCGGTTTATCTGTTTCAGGATTGTAGTATTCATCCCTGTACAGGAACATTACGAGGTCAGCGTCCTGCTCGATGGCTCCTGACTCACGCAGATCCGAAAGCTGCGGTTTCTTTTCTATACGCTGTTCTACAGCTCGTGAGAGCTGCGACAGTACGATAACAGGGCAGTCCATTTCCTTTGCCAGTATCTTAAGGCTTCGCGACAGCTTACTGATCTCCTGCTGTCTTGACTCAGCCTTTGCCTCCATCAGCTGGAGGTAATCGACTATTATAAGGTCAAGGCCTTTCTCGGCCTTGAGACGCCTGCATTTGTTCTTCATCTCCATCAGCGAGATGCCCGGAGTATCGTCTATATAGATGCCTGCCTTTGTAAGCCTGTCTATTCCTATGTACAGATCCTCCCACTCACCTCTGTTGAGGTCGCCCATCTTGAGCTTCGCAAGGTCTATGCATGTATCGCTGCTCAGCATACGCATGCCGAGTTCTTCTTTTGACATTTCCAGGGAAAATATCAATACCTTGGCATCAGCCTTGAGCGCCGCATTCTGGGCGAGGTTGAGGACAAAGGCTGTCTTACCCATGGCAGGTCTGGCTGCGACTATTATCAGGTTTGACTTCTGAAGACCCGCAGTTTTTTCGTCAAGATCGACGAATCCCGTAGTCAGGCCTATGAGCTTTCCTTCTGTAGACGCCATTGCATCTATCTGGGAGATGTTTTCCATCATGACATCATAAAGAGAAGTGTAATCCTTCTTCTGCTTTGCTCTTGCTATGTTGAATATCTCCTGCTCGGCAAAGCTCAGGACCTCCTGAGAATCAGTCTTGTCCTTGTAGCTCCTGTCGAGGATATCTGCCGAAGCCTGTATCAGGCTCCGCAATATCGCCTTTTCTTTTATGATATGCGCATATGATTCAGCGTTCGCCGTTGACGGCGCTTCAGTAGGAAGCGACGCTACGAACGCGCGTCCGCCTACCATGGCAAGCGTATTGCGCTTCTTCAATTCCTCACTGACAGTCAGTATGTCTACCGGCTCCGAGCGCCTGTTGAGCTCTCTGACAGCTTCAAACACTTCTTTATGGTGCTCGCTGTAGAAATCGTCAGGCTCCAGTATTTCGAGCACCTCAAAAAGCGCTTCCTTGCTCTGCAGCACGGAACCGAGTACAGATTTTTCCGCCTCTATACTGTGCGGCGGTATCCGTTCATTCATTTCAGACCTCTCAAAGTGCAGTATGATTTATGATTTAAATAGTTACATTTACAGTAACAGTAACGTTCACGTCTGTGAAAAGCTTGATCTCAGCAGTGTGCTCGCCTGCAGTCTTTATAGGGGAAGGGATAGAGATCTTCTTCTTGTCGATGTCGAAACCCTTCTGAGCCTTGATAGCTGCTGCGATATCTACGTTAGTTACAGCACCGAAAAGTCTTCCGCCTTCTCCGCCCTTTGACTTGAGCTCTATCACCTCATCAGCGAGAGCTTCTTTTATCTTAAGAGCTTCTGCCTTCTGTTCAGCTTTCTTTTCAGCCTCGGCAGCCTTCTTGTTTTCAAGAGCTTTTATATTTCCCGCAGTAGCTTCCTTAGCAAGATTCTTTGGGAAAAGCATGTTTCTCGCATATCCGTCGCTGACCTTAACTATCTCGCCTGTCTTGCCGAGCGCTCTGACATCCTGTAAAAGTATTACTTTCATTTTTGAACCTCCTCAACTACAGCCTAAGCTCCATAGTTTCTCTTGTCAGCTTAGCCTGCTGTTTTTCCTGCTGTTTTCTTTCTTTTTCCTTCTGTTCTTCCATGGCTTCATAAACTATGCGTTCAAGCAGTACCATTGCGTCCTGTATGTTCATATCCTCCAGACGCGCTCCGGCAGTCGTAAGATTTCCTCCGCCTCCGAGCTTTTCCATGATAAGCTGGACATTTATGTTTCCCAGTGAACGTGCGCTCACACGCAGCGACCCGTCGTCATTTTCGCCTATCACGAACGATGCACGCATGCCGCGTATGTTGAGCAGCTCGTCTGCTGCCATGGAAATAAGAACAGATATATTATTATGATGTCCCTCACAGTATGACATGGCAATATCGCCGCGAAGGCGTCTTGCCCTTGATATTATCTCTGCCTTTTTCTGGAAAAGGTCCATGTCAGTCTGGAAGAACTGTCTTACTATCGTTGTATCAGCGCCCTGACGTCTCAGCCATGCGGCAGCTTCGAACGTTCTTACGCCTGTTTTTATTGAAAAGTTCTTAGTATCTACGGCTATGCCCGAAAGCAGGCCTTCAGCCTCTACCCTTGTAAGGTCCTTTTTCTCAGAGCTTGTGTACTGAAGCATTTCGGTTACGAGTTCTGATGTAGATGATGCATACGGCTCGATGTGTACGAGCACAGGATTTTCTATCATCTCTTCGCCTCGTCTGTGATGGTCTATAACAACTACCTTATCTGTCATCGTTGTAAGCTCAGCACATTCAACGACGCTTGGCTTGCTCGTATCAACTACTACCAGCAGGTCATCTCTTACTATCGTCTGCTTTGCAAACTCACTGCTTACAAATATGTCGGGATTTTCCTCAAGAGTCAGTTTGTACAGCATATCGACAGCATCCCACGAATCGATAACTATATTGACCTTTTTGCCGCGGTTCATCGCCATACGCGCTACGCCGAGTGCTGCTCCGAGCGAATCCATGTCAGGCAGACTGTGTCCCATTACATATACCTGATTTGACTGCTCTATAAGGCGTCTCATAGCCAGTGCGACTATACGCGATTTACCCTTGTTTCTCTTTTCTACCGTCTGCAGCTTTCCGCCGAAATATTCAACATTTGAGCCGCGCTTTACTACTGCCTGGTCACCTCCGCGTCCGAGCGCGAGATCTAACGCTGCAGAAGCATATTCCTCAGTCTGAGTTATGCTCTTACCTGCTGCTCCGAGGCCTATGGTAAGTGAAGCCGGTATGTCTCCGCCTGTATCTATGGCTCTTATGTCATCAAGTATCTGGAATTTATTAGCAATAATATTTTCCATATTACGTGTATCACATATCAGGCAGAATCTCGTTTTTGAAGAACGCACCAGAGCGCCCTGTGCTCTTACGGTCCATTGCCTTATTTCTTTTTCGATATCGCCGGCAAGAGTGGATTTTCTGTCATCAGGCGCCTGCGCCAGTATGTCATCGAGATTATCCACTATGATATGCGCCATGCATATCCTTTCGTCCCGATAGCTCTTTTTCAGATTTTCACTGGCTGTATTTTCCATCCAGTGAAGCATCCTTACCGGCTTTACTATACAGTCATCTCTGTATTTTTTTTCAGTATCGCATACGCTTTCAATTACATCAAAATCTTCGTTCTGAGGTATTACTACCTCTGAGAACTGAACTCTGAATGACCTGTTGAGCGCCGCTATCTGAATGTTTCTGTCTTTAAGCTCTTCATTTGTGAGCTTATTGAACTTTACACCGGTCAGGTCGTATATATCCTCCTGCGGCCCGTTTTCTTCCTCAGGAAACAGTTCCTTGAAGCGCTCGTTCCGCCACAGTATATGGCCTTCATCGTTGATAAGGCACATAGGATACGGACTCGTAACGACTACCGAAGACGTTATATCCGCCATTCCTCCGACTACACGCTCTACAAGGCTTGAAACAGACTTTCTGTTCTTATTATCGAGTATGCTGTCTACATACAGCACGACGCCTATTATAAGCAGTGCCGGTATTGCATACAGCGGTTTTATACATGTGATTATCGCAACCAGAAGAAGCATGGCGATAATATCCACTCTATTGACTGAAAACCAGTCTTTTATCTTTGAATATTTATCTTTCATACCGTAATTCTCAGCCTCCATAAACAGAGCTTCAGTATATCACATCAGCACTCATATTACAATATCGACCGGACATTCCATAAAGTCCGTATCTGCCTTCAAGCGCCCGTTTTTCAAGCTTTGTACAGCCTGTATCCATGACCTAAAAAAGGCTGCCGCGATGCGACAGCCCTGATATTTTTATTAATCCTGTGTATACGGTAATAAAGCTACGATTCTTGCTCTCTTGATAGCCTTAGTGACTTCTCTCTGGTGAATAGCGCAAGTGCCTGTGATTCTCTTAGGAAGAATCTTACCTCTTTCTGTCACGTACTTCTTGAGAGTATCGACATCTTTATAATCGATAGTTGCAGCACCGTTCTGAGCCTTCTGTACGCAGAACTGGCAAACCTTTCTTCTTCTGCCGCCGCCTCTTCTCTTTTCCATGATGGCGTCTCCTTTCTCTAAAATGGGATATCGTCGTCGTCTATAGCTTCGAAGCCTTCCGGTATGTCAGATGGAACCGACATTGACGGTGATGGCGCAGACCCCATGTTATCAATGCCCTGAGGTCTTGTGAATCCGCTTCCCTGACCGTCATTTCTGCTTCCGATAAAATCAAAACGGTCAACGACAACGTCAGTTGTGTAAACAGTATCACCCTTCTGGTTCACATACGAACCGGTATTGATCCTTCCCTGTACAGCGACCTGTCTGCCCTTTGTGAGGAACTTCTGGAATGTCTCACCCTGCTTACCGAAGATGGTAAGTCTGATGAAATCAGCTCCGCGGTCGTTACCGTTGCTGTCTCTGCCCTTGTCTACCGCGATGGTAGCTGTGCATACAGCCATCTGGTTTCCTGTATATCTTATTTCAGGGTCTCTTGCGAGTCTTCCTACTAATACGACTACGTTCATTTCAAACTCCTTAGATCCTACTGCTCGTCTTTGTTTACGATGATGTGTCTAATGCAGGCGTCAGCGATTCTTAATCTTCTGTCTAACTCCTTAGGGAGCTCCGGTCCTGCCTGGAATTCGATGAGAGTGTAGTAACCCTCTCCCTTTTTCTGGATCGGATACGCAAGCTTCTTTACGCCCCAAGCATCAACCTTGCCGATCTCGCCGCCTTCATCAGTTATGATCTTCTGAACACGTTCAGCAAATGAAGTCTTTTCGTCATCAGCGATAGATGCGTCGAGGATGTACAGTACTTCGTAATTTGTCATCTTTTCTTTACCTCCTTATGGACTTCCGGCCTCGCACTCTACGCGAGGCAAGGATCTTGCGGAATTTCCGCAAGCCTTAATATTATAACCGAGTATTTTGTTTGATGCAATGTTTTTTTGATTGAATTCAAAAATTTTTTGTACAGGCTGCTGTAATTGTTTTTCAAAACGCATTCATGTATAATATTCAGGTTGTTTATCAGGAGGAATTATTGTATATGAATAATAAAAGATCTAATGGTATATTTTACCTGTTTCCGATAATTTCCGGCGTCATGTGGGGTACGGCGGGATTTTTTGTGCGGACTATGACTGACTGGGGCATGGACACGTTTACGCTGCTCGAGTCGCGTCTGTGGATAGCTGTTATCGTGCTGGCTGTCGGGATATTTTTATGGGACAAGTCGAAGTTCAGGATAAATGTTAAGGACATATGGCTTTTCGCGG
>CAVGTL010000111.1:0-9679 GCA_963632005.1 Succinivibrio sp. | reverse complement strand
TATTCATGAATTTATAAACTGTTAAGAAAATTCTCAGATGACGATTACTCATATGCTTTTATCCCCAACGTTGTAATTTGATTTTGAACCTAATGATATTATTATTGTGTGACCAGATCGACGCCCGGTTTCCGCTTCGCGGCCTGCCCCCTGTTCCTTTTCAAACAGACCCATTCAGCTTGACCGGGGTCATTTACAGTCGATACTGATCTGCATCAATAATTTCAGTTACACATATATATTATATCGTTAGCAGATAAAAAGCAAAGGTTTTTCATTATTTATGTTATTTTATTTGGTTTTTGTTTATTAGTCGAGATTAAGATTGTATTAAACGTAATACAATCTATATGGCAAATTCAGCAGGCTTTTCTACTTGTAAAGATATGCGCCCTCGCTGTTTATCATATTTGTCTGGCTCGTTGCTATCAGGCGTCCTGAAGCATCCCGCGCCTCACCCTCCAGACACACTATACGCTTTCCTGCCGATATAACGCGCGTTGATATAAACAGCTCTTTCGTTTCATTCAGAACTGCCTTATGAAAATTCATAGTCATATTTACAGTCGAGAACGGACTGGCATCTGCTGCCACATATACAAAAAGCCCGTAATTATTATCAAAAAAAGACGATATGTATCCGCCCTGCAGCAGATGATACCCATTTCTCTGCGTATCCTTCAGTGGATATTTCAATGTAAATACTCCATCCTCGGTATAATCGACAAATTCCGTTCCGAGATCGGCTATAGTAGGATGCTTTATTATCAGCTCCTCATACGGTATTGATAATTCCGCTTTAAGTGCATCATGCAGCTCTCTGTTTGTCATTTTCATTGCCTCCGTTCCGTTTCATTAAATCGTTTTCTACACTGTTATGATACATCATATACAGAAAATCGGCATATGCAATTTTGGATCAAATCATCACATAATCATTGATCTTCAAGGAATGTACGCCAAAATCCCCTCTCACTGCCGCGCGCCCAGCGCGCATATTCCTCATCCGATATCTCAGTAGCATCGCAGCACTCCTCAGGATATGCCGCAGCCTGCTCCCCCGCTGTCTCTTCAAATATTTTTTCTATCTGCCCTCTATCAGCTTTTACTTTTTTATAATTATTTTCCATTTATTCACCTTCAATAATTCTTTAAATTTTTATCACCGGTCGAATCTGTTCTTCACAGTATATATACAGGAGTAATAATTGCATGAATGGTCGCGGCCCCCGAGCCGCAAGTGCTAATGCGCCAGGCGCATGCAAAGGATGGTCGTGTGCAGCACTATTCATTGATTATATTACTGTTTAGAAGTATTTGCACGATATACAGAAAGGATGAATCGAAAATGAACAGAGAAAGATCGGGGATAAAGGTCGGCGCGCTGGGTGCTGCGGGAAATATCATACTTTTTATAATAAAATTCATAATGGGGAGTATGGCGAACAGTATCGCGATCATAGCTGACAGCTTCAACAATCTCGTTGACTGTACATCATCTGTCATCACTATAGCCGGTTTCCATATATCCGGCAAGGGGCGCGACGAAAAACATCCATTTGGACACGGACGCGCAGAATACCTGTGCGGCTTCATCATAGCGCTGCTGATACTCGGTGCGGCTTTCTCGCTCGGGCAGCGTTCCTTCAAAAGACTTATCGACCCTGAGCCTCTGACAGTCAGTTCTCCCATGTTCCTCGTGCCGCTGTGTTCTGTGCTTATCAAATCATTCCTTATATATTACACTACGCGCGTCAACAGGATCCTGAAGTCATCAGCTCTTCGCGCCACAGTCAGAGAAAGCTGCGCCGATATGCTTATAACAGCGCTTACTATGATCACGCTTCTTATATCGCCTTATACCGATGTACCTGTCGATGGTATAGCCGGGCTTATAATAACAGTATTCATCATGTGGTCCGGGCTCACGGCGCTGTCTGAAAATATGGATCTGCTGATAGGACGCAGTGCAGACAAAACGCTTGAAAATGATATTCGAAATTTCTTACTCAGTTACGATGTATTTGAAGAGGTCGTTTCTTTTGCAATACATGACTATGGTCCGGATGAGCAGATCGCAGTAATAAATGTACGCATAAAGCAGACGTCACCGTCTGAGATATCAGACGATAAGGTGTGTATCGCTCTTCGTGATGCCCGCGCCTGCCTGAAAAGCCATTACGGGCTAAATCCTGTAATATACTGGGAACCATAACAGAAGGCTGCTGAGGGTGCAAAAAACAGAAGAAGCCGCTGTTTTCAGCGATAAACAGCAGCTCCTTCCTTGATATGAGACTTATAAATCTATCTTAATGCCTAAAGTTGAAAAAGGCATAGATAGCAACGCTATTTGAGCAGATCTACCTTATCAGTCTTTTCCCATGGGACGTCTATATCAGTACGTCCGAAGTGACCATAAGCAGCCACCTGACGATAGATAGGTCTGCGGAGATCAAGATCTCTGATTATAGCAGCAGGTCTGAGGTCGAACACCTTGTTTATGCGTTCGATGATCTCTGCTTCAGGAATCTTTGCAGTACCAAACGTGTCGATCATTACGGATACAGGTCTTGCAACGCCTATAGCGTAAGCGATCTGCAGCTCGCATCTGTCAGCGAGTCCTGCGGCTACAACGTTCTTTGCAACGTAGCGAGCAGCGTAAGCAGCCGAACGGTCTACCTTAGTAGGGTCCTTGCCTGAGAAAGCGCCGCCGCCGTGACGCGCATAACCGCCGTAAGTATCAACTATTATCTTTCTGCCTGTAAGTCCTGAATCTCCGTGAGGACCGCCTATTACAAAACGGCCTGTAGGATTTACGAAGATCTTTACTGCGTCAGTCATCCACTGTGCAGGTATAACAGGCTTTATAACATTTTCTATTATATCTTTTCTGATCTGCTCGAGAGTTACATCAGGATCGTGCTGAGTTGAAACAAGCACAGTATCTATGCCGTCAACATTGCCGTCCTCGTCATACTCTACAGTTACCTGAGTCTTGCCGTCAGGTCTGAGGTATGGCAGAGTGCCGTCCTTACGAACGTCAGTAAGTCTCTTTGCAAGCTTGTGAGCCAGCATAATAGGAGCAGGCATGAGCTCAGGTGTTTCATTGCATGCATAACCAAAAACAAGTCCCTGGTCGCCTGCGCCGATAGCTTCTATCTCATCCTCGCTCATAAGGCCTTCTTTTGCCTCAAGAGCTTTGTCAACGCCAAGCGCGATATCTGCTGACTGCTCATCTATAGTAGTCACAACAGCGCATGTGTTTCCGTCAAAACCGTATTCGCTCTTTGTATATCCTATATCATTTATAACACCGCGCGCGATCTTTGCGATGTCAACATAGCTGCTTGTAGTTATCTCGCCCATGATCATTGCGAGACCTGTATTAACGCATGTTTCTGCTGCTACTCTTCCGTTAGGGTCAGCAGCGAGGATAGCGTCGAGAACTGCGTCTGATATCTGGTCGCAGATCTTGTCAGGATGACCTTCTGTAACCGATTCAGATGTAAATAATCTTTTCATTTGTACCTCCTGTATTTTTTATCATAAATAAAACCCTTCGCAGCTTCTGCCGGAAGGGTCCTTGTGTTTAATGTTACGCGGACCTCATCTCTCAGAATATTCTGCAGGAATTGGCACCTTCTCGTAATTACGCTGTCATGCGATGGTTGCCGGACGTCATCGGGCCTGTTCCCTCGGTCACTCTTGATAAGGATTGTATTTATCATAAAGATTGTACTCTATCTGATGCATTTGTCAAGTATTGATTACGTTTTCTTTTCATTTCCGTGACATCCATTGTTTGACTGCATCCACTGTGATAAGATTTCGCATGAAGGGCAGCCTGTATCACATGGCTGCCGGTTATTACAGATGACCGATCAATTACAGAAATATTTAAGAAAGGAGTTCACTGTAAATGAAAAAAATAGTTTCTATTATACTTACAGCAGCAATGGTACTGTGCATGTCAGTTCCGATGACATTTGCTGCCGACAGCGCCACAGGCTCATCAACGTCTGCCCAGCAGACAACATTTTCTGACCTTTCAGGTAAGGACTGTGAAAGCGCAGTCAACGCTCTTGTAAAAGCAGGAATAATAAACGGCTTCAGCGACGGAACGTTCCGTCCTGACGCAAACATAACGCGCGCGCAGGCGTGCACGCTCATAAGCAAGGCATTCCCTGAGCTCACTTCATCTGAGCCGGGCAATATCAACTTCTTCGACGTAAACACTCACAGCTGGTACGCCGAGGCTGTAGCTTACTGCGCTGCAAACCACATCGTTCAGGGCAACGGCAACGGCGCGTTCCGTCCTAACGATAATGTTTCAAATTATGAGATCATAGCCATGCTCGTTCGCGCAAAGGGACTCGCTGATGACAAGAATATGTCATGGCCTAATGACTATGTAGCTGCTGCAGAAGGTATAGACATGCTCAAAGGCGTTTCTCTCGACCTCGATGCTCAGGGCAGCCAGCCTGCAACACGCGGCAACGTTTCTGTTATGTTATACGCTGTTGCTGATATCAGCGCAGATCAGCCTTCAACTCCGTCAGAACCGACGACTCCGTCTGAACCTTCTACACCTTCGACTCCGTCAGGCGATTCAAGCTACTTCAGCGGCAAATCAGGCAACGCTTACGGATTTATAACTTCAACAGGACGCGCGCTTGATGAAAAGGGCAATGATGTGGGTATGATCGAATTCTACATGCAGGGAAAAACTTATACTCTTCTTGAACGTTCTTTATCTGCAGGCGCTATTGATGGATTCAGTTCTAAAAGCGGTCTTGTACGCGTTACTCTGAGCAACGGTAAGATAAAAGAGATCAACGCCATGTCAAAATATTCCTTCAGTGGCGCTATTCCTTCTGACAAGTCAGAGTATCCTTATACTATAACTCAGAATGATCCAAGCGAGCCGCTTCACTTCTATCAGATAACAGACGCGGGCAAGACGTACGCTTATTATAATGATGGCGGCGCGGCTTCAAAGCCTGACTATAGTGGTACTTATATCGGCATAAATAATCCTTGCGTTGTTTACACATGTAAAGCTGACGGTTCTGACATAGAATATGAGCTTGGTTCAAATTCTGATATCACAGAGGGTTCATACATAGCTGCATTTGCTATCGATAAAGATTCAGCAGGCGTCGCTGATATCGTTCTCGTAGTAGATGAAGATGACGCTGCAATTCTTGAACATGTAGGCGGTACTAACAGCGCTTATAAATTCAAGTAATATTCATATATTACTAACAAATGATCTAACGGGACTGCCGCGCATCGGCAGTCCTTTTTTACTGACCTCAAATGTCCTGAAATGCCTTGAAAATATGTATACTTAACGATACAATCATATATATGCATACAAATATTCTGTGAATGCTGTTTCCTGCGTAAAACGCATATCCGCGGCCGCGCTGTGCGCCGCCTGTTGACACAGCCTTCACTGTCAGCCGGAAAGGACGGTACATTATATGAAGTACATATTGATTGAAAAAAAAGACCGCATCGCTACGCTTACTATCAACAGGCCTGACGCGCTCAACGCGCTGAACTCTGAGCTTCTCGCTGAGTTTTCAGAGGCATGGACTGAGCTCCAGACAGATGATGACGTGCTCGTTATCATAGTTACAGGCGCGGGACGCGCTTTTGTCGCAGGCGCTGACATAGGCGAGATGTCTGAGATGAACATGGTCGAGGGACGCGCTTTCGGCAATATCGGCCAGCAGCTTTTCCGCCGCATAGAAAAGTCAGAAAAGCCTGTCATCGCAGCTGTAAACGGTTTTGCTCTTGGCGGAGGTCTTGAGCTTGCTATGGCGTGTGATATCCGTATAGCTTCTGAATATGCGGTATTCGGTCAGCCTGAAACGGGTCTGGGCATAACACCGGGATTTTCCGGCACACAGCGTCTGACCGCCATCGTAGGCCGCAGCAGAGCTATGGAAATGATACTTGCAGCTGAAAATATCAACGCTGAAACTGCTGCATCGTATGGCCTCGTAAACCGTGTAGTTCCTGCCGACAAGCTTCTTGATGAAGCAGGCACTCTCGCCGCTAAGATAGCTTCACGTGCTCCGCTCGCAGTGAAATGGGCTGCTTCCGCCATAAAGCGCGGTGCAGAGACTGATATAGACTCAGGTATCGCTATCGAAGCCGATCTCTTCGGCATGTGCTTCGCTACGGCAGACCAGAAGGAAGGAATGAAGGCGTTCCTTGAAAGACGCCCTGCTGAATTTACAGGAAAGTAATAAGGACCTCGACCCTGCCCGCGCCCGGCGTGCAAACCCATTGATATACAATTATTCTGTAAGCCAACTATGTGTTTTTGTCAGATATTGTTTGCTTATTTTTGAATCAAATAGTCCTGAATACCTGTAATAGCTTGAAAAAACGCCATTTATACGGTAAAATATATTTGTTAGCAAAGTTATTATCGGTAGCAGCTGCAAAGCCACATTAAGGAGGCTGGCGGCATGTTAAGGAGGAACTATTATGAAGATAGGTATTTTAGGCGCTTCAACGATGGGTCGCGGACTTATCCAGCATTGCGCGAACTGCGGTTTTGACATCATTTACCGCGCAAGGAGCCAGAAATCTGTTGACGATGCTTACAAGCATGTAGAAGGTCAGTACGATTTCATGATCTCAAGAGGCTGGCTCGCCCCTGAAAAGAAGGAAGAGAACCTTGCAAGGATCATCGGCACTACAGATATAAACGTTCTCAGAGAGGCTGATTTCATAATCGAAGCTGCAGCTGAGAATATGGACACAAAGAAAGAGCTTTTCGCTGAGCTCGACAAGATCTGCAGACCTGAAGTCATCCTGGCTACAAACACTTCGTCTCTTTCTATAACTGAAATAGCGTCTGTTACAAAGAGACCTGACAAGGTAGTCGGCATGCACTTCTTCAACCCTGCTCCTGTAATGAAGCTCGTTGAGGTCATTCCGGGATACAACACTTCTGATGCGACTATAAAGGAAGCAAAGGATCTCGCTGAAAAGCTCCTCAAGACGCCTATCGTAGTTCACGAAGCTCCGGGATTCGTTGTAAACAGGATGCTCGTTCCTATGATAAACGAGTGCGTCGCTGTTTATGCTGAAGGCATCGCTTCTGCTGAGGATATCGACAGAGCCATGCAGCTCGGCGCCAACCACCCTATGGGTCCTCTGGCGCTCGGCGATCTCGTTGGTCTTGATATCTGCCTTTCTATCATGGAAGTTCTCCATGCTGAGCTCGGCGAGGACAAATACAGACCTCATCCGCTGCTCAGAAAGATGGTACGCGCAGGTAAGCTCGGACAGAAGACAGGCGAAGGTTTCTATAAGTATTAGTATATAGAAATTTTGTTATACATAATGAATTTCATAAGGCGCCGCGCCACGCGGCGTCTTTTTTGCGATTTATGGGCTTTTAAGGCATAAATATGTTGACAAAAGTGTGACGCGCATGTATGATATTAAGGCTGATGCGCTTTATGGGTGTTTTATGCCCTTTTGCAGCGTTGTTTTTTCTGTGGGACCGCCGGGCGGTCGGCAGGATAGGGCAAGCGCAGCGTATTCATGCGATTTATTTATTTGAGTATTCGGCCTATTCCGTTTTGAGCGGTACGGCGTTTACTATACGGTGCAGGCTGGGAAGGACCGGCCGTGGCCGGAAGTTAATTTTTATTTGTTGAGTCGAAATCGATACCCGGCTGTCTGTGGACATGACCGGACATCTGAGTAGGCCAGGAGGTTATTAAATGAAATCTTACATTGCAAAGCCTCAGGAAGTTGAAAGAAAGTGGTACGTACTCGACGCAGAGGGTAAGACTCTCGGTCGTCTCGCATCAGAAGCAGCTTCTATCTTAAGAGGTAAGAAAAAGCCGATCTACACACCACACGTTGATACTGGTGACTATGTAATCATCATCAACGCTGAAAAGGTTGAAGTAACTGGTAAGAAGAGAAAAGAAAAGATCTACAAGAGACACACTGGTTATCCGGGCGGTCTCCGTGAGATAACTTTCGAAAAGTTACAGGCTAAGAATCCTGAAGAGATCATCAGACACGCTGTTAAGGGCATGATGCCAAAGGGTTCTCTCGGTAGACAGATGTACAAGAAGTTAAAGGTATACGCTGGCAACGAGCACAATCATGCTGCTCAGAAGCCTGAAGTATGGGAATTTTAACGGAAGGGAGGAAATCGAAAAATGGCTACAATGCAGTATATAGGTACAGGCAGAAGAAAGTCTGCCATTGCCAGAGTTAGATTGATCCCTGGTACTGGTAAGATCACTATCAATAAGAAGGATCTTGATGAATATCTCCCAATGGAGATCCTCAAGAACGAAGTTAAGCGTCCTTTCGTTGTTTCAGGCAATGAAGGCAAGTATGACGTTATCGCTCTCGTAAACGGCGGCGGTACTACTGGTCAGGCAGGCGCTCTCAGACACGGTATCTCAAGAGCACTCTGCGCTGCAGATCCTGAAAACAGACCTTCACTCAAGGCTGCTGGATTCCTCACTCGTGACCCACGTATGAAGGAAAGAAAGAAATACGGTCTCAAGAAGGCAAGAAGAGCTTCACAGTTCTCAAAGAGATAATCCATACGGAATTATCTTGTTTTCGAATTTTCAAAACCCCGAAAGCTTCGGCTTTCGGGGTTTTTTATGTGCTCGTATTGATTTAAAAAGTAAAATTTGCGAATATTGCGAATATACGGTGTATAATACATGTTAAAGATAAATGGCAGTCCATGGGCGCGGGGACGCGCGGGAGGTACTGCTTTTTACATATTTTGTATTTTATTTCAGGAGATCGTATTATGAACAGTAAAGGAAAAAACATTGATAAAAGCTTTATTTTCGTACTTATAACGGCGTTCTGCTTCGGTACTATGGAGATTGCGCTGAAGCTCGGCGGAGGCAGCTTTTCGGCTCTGCAGATAACGTTCCTGCGATTTCTCATAGGCGGGCTGTTTCTTCTGCCGTTTGCTGTCAGAGACGTAAAAAAGAAGGGTATTAAGCTTACAAAGGGGGACATCATCTACATAACGATGCTCGGCGTAGTCGGCATATGCATCAGCATGACGTGCTTTCAGTTAGGCGTGATGAACTGCAATGCAAACACAGCCGCTGTCATTATATCCTCAAACCCTGTATTTACGATGATATTCGCGCATTATATCGTAAAAGAGCCGTTTACTGTCAGAAAGGCTATCGTGCTTGTCATCAGCGTTATCGGCCTTATATTTGTAGCTGACCCCGTTGATATGGCCGAGGGCAACACATCAAAAGGTCTGCTCTATACTTTTATAGCTGCTGTAATGTTCGCACTCTATACAGCGCTCGGCAAGCTGCGCGTTGCAAAGCTCGGCGGCATGGTACAGAACAGTGGAAGCTTCCTTATCGCTGCCGCTATCGAATTTATCATAGTCCTGGTCAAGGGTGATCCGGTCATATCAGGCATAACGCTTCACAGCATGCCTGTCCTTCTTTATACCGGCATAGTCGTAACAGGTATCGGCTACTTCGCATATCTCAAGGCTATCGAGCTTTCAGGCCCTTCCAACGCGTCTGTGGCATTCTTTATAAAGCCTGTCATCGCAGTAATTCTCGCACAGATAATACTCGGCGAGCCTATAAGATGGAATATAGTTTTCGGCGTCTGCCTCATCCTTGTCGGT
>CAVGTL010000110.1:0-9732 GCA_963632005.1 Succinivibrio sp. | reverse complement strand
CTGCTCCGACGCTACGCTCGCCTGCATGCCCGCCCGCTTTTTGGGCGTCTTTTTGTACATAATAATATTACATATTGAGTAAAATTATACCCCAAAACAATTTATATGTCTAATTTATGTGAAAAAAAGACACAGCTTTTTTGATAAAACTGTGTCTGTATGTTCTAAACTAATTATTTTTTAATTATTGTTGTCCGGTATGTTCGTCTATTAGCTTATTCATGGTATCGTAATAGTCCTGCAAGTCATTGCCGCCTTTGTCTAGAAGCTGTTCTGACGGTTCCTCGGAGAACAGCACTGCGTGTGTCAGACCGTCCTCTGTTCCCTTGTATATCATCATAGGATTCAGCTCTGCAAGCTCTTCTTCTGTGAGCTCTCCTTTAAAAGTACAGTCAACGTAAAGCAGCTCATCGCAGCCGCCGAAATCCTGTCTGTATTCTTCATACACAGCCGGAAGTCCTACGTCCGGGTCTGTCTGCCATTCGCGTACAGGTTCGACCTCAACACCTGTACCTGCTGCCGCTAAAGCTCCCGGCGCAGACATAAGCGCCGCTACCAATAATGCTATACCATTCATAAGATCGCCTCCCTGTTTATTCCTCCTGATAACCTTCCGGGGCGCGGCATCGTCCGCCGATGCTCCCGTTTTTATATCTCTTTTATTCCCCTTCTTAATGCAATTTTAGCATCTTATATAAATTATTCAATAACAATTTCCATTAAGAAACCTTAAGATTCGTTTAAGAATTGAGGAATGCCGAAATGCCTAATATTCCAATGCCGCAGGCGTTGTCTGACGAGAGCTCGCGCTCTCCGAAAAATACGTTTATGCCGTGCTCCGGAAGGCGTTTTTCCAGTTCTTCCCTTATGAAGCTGCTTGCCGACACACCGCCGGCGAAAACGACCGTGTCAAGATGCTCCGCGTCTGCTGCAGATGCTACCATGCGGCAGAGCGCTTCTGAAATATGATAAAAAAGCTCAGGCGCCAGACGCTCGGCAGGCACGCCGTTTTTGACAGCCTGAAGCGCCTGAGTCTCAATGCCTGAAAGGTCTGCGTAGGCGCCGTCGATATGGACCGGTTTCAAAACGGCTTCGTTGACTACAAGCTTTCCGCGGCTTGAAAATCTTATACTTATATCTTTTTTATGGGCGCATGCCATACGGTCGAGCTCCGCGCCTGCAGGAAACTGCATGCCTGCTGCAACTCCTACGCGGTCGAGCACCTGACCGAACGACAGGTCGCGTATCCCGCCTACTATATCAAGCGGCATGCAGCCCTTAACTTTAAGGATCTCGCCCGTTCCGCCCGATAAATGAAATGACAGAAATTCCCTGTCAGGGTCGCCTGCGCCGCACACTGCGGCGATATGCCCTTCCTGATGCGAAAATTCGTAAAAAGGTACTCCGAGTGCCGCCGCCAGGCTTTCCGCTGCGCCTTTTCCTACAAGGAAAACGGGCATGTACGAGCCGTCCACAGGGCGCGGGCGCGTGCTCGCCGCTGTCGCGCATATTTCGTATTCTATACCCTTTTCTGAAGCGTCGGTCCTCACCTTTTCCATTAGCTGTGTCATCATCTCAGGCATGTTTACGACATGCTGAAAAAGCGCGTCAGACTGGCGCAGACCGCGTTCGCCTTCTCTGACCTTCAGAAGTCTGCGCGCCTGCGCGATAATATTTCCGTTTTCATCTACTGCTGCGGCTGACGTCGTATAGTTGCTTGTGTCGGCCGCTATGACTGCTTTTACTTTTTTTATCATTTAATTATCATCTGCCTTTATTTACAGGTCGTGTGCGCGGTGACGCGCGGGACATCTTATATCATAGATAAAACAAGCTCTGCCGACATTTATATTTACGCGGCAGAGCGATCATTAACATTAATTTATTCGTTTTATTTATTTATTCATTTATACTGCAAACGCAGCGCCGAGCGAGTCGGCCTACTCTGCTTTGAGTCCAGTTTCCTTTTCTTCTCCGTTTACTATCTTGCCGAGAACGCCGTTTATAAATGAAGCTGACTTGTCCGTGCTGAATTTTTTTGCCATGTTTACAGCCTCGTTTATTGAAACTGATGTCGGGATGCTGTCGATATAATGTATCTCTGTGAGAGCAAGTCTGAGGATAGCGAGGTCTACGGCAGGCATTCTGTCTGTCTTCCATTTTATACTGTGCTCGCTTATTTCACTGTCTATGTCAGCAAGATGTTCCGAAAGCGCTGCAAACAGATCATTTGAGTATTTTGACTCTTTACTGAGGGATATTTCGTTATTTATATATCCCTCATATGCAGCCTCGGAAAAATCACCTGTCATTCCCATCTGGTAGATCATCTGCATAAGGTTTTCGCGCTCTGCAACTCTTGCGTTTACTGCTTCTTTTCTGTTCATATATCCTTGTTTTCCTCCGTACGGCGCTGTTTGGGCGCTTTATTTTTTTCACTGAAGTGTATACCCTGCACGTGGATATTTACAAATGTGACCTTGAGACCGCAGAATTCCTCGACCTCGTGCTTTACATTTTCTTGAATATTCCATGCAACAGAAGGTATTTTAACACCATATCTTACTATTATATAAAGGTCTATCACTGTTTCGTCATCGTTCTGGTTCACACGTACACCTTTGGAATCAGGCGTTTTGCCGAGAATGCTCTCGGAGATCGTATCCGTAAATACAGCTGACGCCAGCGAATAAACGCCCTGTGTTTCAAGGGCGGCCCTGGCCGCGCATACGGCGATCACGTCGTCAGTGACTCTTATATTGCCATGTTCATTATTCATAATTTATCAAACCTCCGTATGACCGGGTCTGCTCACAGACGGACTGACCGCCTGATAGGTACAGGTGTACACCGATACCTGCTTTAATATAATAACAAACAAACCAACCGTTTTCAAGGCGGCATGTTATATTAATTACTGCATGCACAGATATGCGAAATAAGCCGCATAGCACAGCAGCATAACTACGCCGCACGGTCTTCTCAGTTCTCTGTGCCTTATAGTCCCGACCCAGAGCAGAACAGCGCATAAAACAGCTACAATACCGTCAATAACAAATCTGCTTTCGAACGGTACAGTACAAATGAGCGCAGTCGTGCCTATTACAAATAAAATATTAAATATATTACTTCCTACGATATTCCCGATGGCTATGTCTGTATTTCCCTTTAATGCAGCCGTGACTGACGTTACAAGCTCAGGAAGCGAAGTACCGAATGCGACTATCGTAAGCCCGATAAATCTCTGGCCCATGCCTAAAACAGCGGCTATTTCTGATGCGCCGCTGACTGTGAGATCACTGCCCTTTACTACAAGAACACCTCCGATAATGATGAACGCGATGCATTTCCATACAGGTATATCTTTTATCTCATCATCATCTGCAGCTTCCCCTCCGCCCTTTCGCGACATTATAAAAAGGTATCCGAGAAAAACGATAAACAACGCCCAGAGTATCACGCCCTCTGAAAATGTGATGCCCGAATCACTTATGCCAAATACTATAAGCAGTATCGTTATAACTACAACGAACGGTATCTCATAAAGAAATGTAGAGCGCTGTATTGCAACGTTTGTAATAACAGCAGTTATTCCAAGGATTATTAAAATATTAAGTATATTACTGCCGATTATATTTCCGATAGAAATGCTTGCGCTGCCGTTCAGAGCCGCTGTTATGCTTACCGCTGCCTCAGGCATGCTCGTCCCCATTGCAACTATAGTAAGGCCAACGACAAGCTCAGGTATCCCAAGCTTTTTTGCGACGCTCGCGGCGCCGTCAACGAACCAGTCTGCGCCCTTTACTAAAAACAAAAATCCGATAAGCAAAACTAAAACCTGCAACAAAATATGTACGAACATATTGCATCTGCCTCCTTCTGAACGACCTCAGCATTTATTCCAACGTCTGCATTTTCCGGCTGATAACAAAAAAGAGACTCCTACTGCATATACAGTAAAAGTCTCGCTGTTTAATCACTTTCCGAGCTGCTTCTCAACAGCTGTACTGACGAAAGAGTGAACACTGTCGGCCAGCTACTCCCTTTTAAGTGCTTGAATTATATCAAATTCTGATCACACGGTCAATTATTTACAGCAAAAATCAGAGATCGTTTAAATAATTTCAAAAAGTTATCCGCTGCGCTGGCCCAAACATCCCGCGCGTCACCGCGCATTTTACGCAGCTTTAGCTGCAATGTAAAATGCGACAGCGTAGTCCACGCAGTGGACGCAGGAAGGCAGCGACGCTGCCTGTTGCGCATAAACTCGCGCCTGCAGGCGCGTATACAGGCTAAACAGCTTTAGCCTGTATCACAACATCATCTACGCTGCGTCCTGTCTCACGGAGCACTATATCGAGTATCTTTGCAGCGTCGCGGTCAGATAATGTCTCAGCCTGTACCGTTACGTTTACAGACCTGTCTGTTATGAGGACGAACGCGTCAGTAAAGCCCTTGTTTCGTATAAGGCTCTCTACGCTTTTTTCTGTTTCCATATATTCAAGGAGCTTTGCCTTCTGCTCTGTAGCGCTGCTCTTCTGAGAACCGTCGGAGCTCGTTTCTATCGTGTCTGTGAGCATGGATATCATTTCATTTCTGTCGCATGTAAGTGTCTCGCGCGCCTCTCGGAAATATTCGTCTGTGTTTTCTATACCGGATGCTTCATCGGATGATACGAGCGCTGTATTTTTATTTTCTGATTTTTTTGCATTATCCGCGCCGGATGAACTGCTCTTTGATGATCCTGACACATTGTCAGTATTATTTTTATTGGCGTCTGTTGCTGAAGCATTGTCTGCTGACGCGCCCGGCGCGTCTGATGACGTTCCATTTTCATGACTGCCGTCCGCGCTTCCCGGCATCTGTGTTATATTAAGGCTGTCTACGAGCACCTCGCCGTTGTGCCTTTCCATCTCTGCCGCCTCATAGTCATCGTAGCCGGCTGATACGCCGAGGCTGTTTGTGTTCTGTATCTTATTGTTTATAACACCTATACAGCACACTATGACGGCAACGCTCAGAAAGACAAGGCTCTTTCTTATCTTTGCATTTTCTCTGGCAAACTCAAAAATTTTTTTCACGATCTTCCTCCCTCCGGCCTTGCTGCGCCGGACTGCGCGCGTCACTGCATCAAACGCTCGCAGAAGGCTCAATGCCGATACTGTGCGCGATACAGAGCTCATTCACGCAGCTCAAATACTACAACTTCAGACGGTTTTATACCGCAAACTGTCGATACCGCATCTGTGATACGGCTGCAGACATTCGGATCGCCGCCGCCCTCGGCTACCACTATAACGCCGCCTTTATTTTCAGTGTCTCCGGCGCTGTTTTTCGCGTACGAGCCGGAAAGCGACGCCGTAAATACGGATGACGAGCCCGAATCGGCGTTTTCAGAGCCCTGTATCATCACATGGACCTTGCCTACGCCGCTTATGCACTCAAGTATGCTTTGCAGCCGTATTTCTTCATCTGTCTTAACTGAATCGATATATTCGTTGCTTCCTTCAGCGCTTATAACAGAATGTCTTCCGTCGCGGCTTTCCGTCATCGTGTCCAGGAAGACGATAGATATTATTACAATGAGCGCTACCGTAATAAGCTTAGCCGGAAGGCTGTTTTTTCTCAGCGCTTCGGCGGCTCCTGCAAAGCTCCCTTCGGGAAATTTTTTATCAGAGAAATTCCTGTCAGAAAATTTCATATGCTGATCCTTTTTCTCTCCTTTCTATTTATATTACCTGTGCGTGAAATATATGCTGCTTTTGCACTTATACTATATTATCTGTGTTGTCACTATCCGGCGCCGCCCGCTGCCGCGAGCGGCGCGAGCAGTATATCAAGTATCATGAGCGCAAAAATAAAGCTTACGTATTTTCGCATACTCCCCTCAGGCAGTGCCATTTCTATAAATGCGCCTGCCGCCACAAGCATTATTACAGCCGCGCTCCATTCTTTTATTATTTCCATTTTTATACATCCTTTTTAAGATCATTTTCACCTGAAGCTCTGCAGCTCATGGGCGCCGCCTCCCGGCCGCGCCTTCCATATCCCACAGCTCGCATGCCGACCGCGGCCTACGCCGCCGTCGGCGCAAACCCCAGAACAGCAGCAAAAAATATAATAAACATCATAGTAGAAAGCAGCAGCAGCGCCCCCAGTATCATTACAGCGCTGCCCATCTCACTCATACAGTCAGACACCCGGTCGTTTCCCATCGGTTCAAGAACTATCGCCGTAAGCCTGAAAACAAGCACTATAGCGAGCACTCGCAGCAGCGGTCCTATAAGCAAAAGTATCAGTATGATAACACCCGCTATCCCGATACCGCCCCGCAGGCTCGTTATACACGTAAGCAGCATCTCAAGCGAATCAGCCGTAAAGCCGCCTACGATCGGTATAAAATTGTCTATTGAATAACGCGCCGTGCGAAGCAGCAGGCTGTCAGCCGATTTCGTCATCATCCCCTGAACAGCCGACAGACCTGTAAATACAGTTATCATGAACCCCGTTCCGAATAGCGCAAAGCTCCGCAGGAATTTCGACATCTTCTTTATATAGCTTCGCTGACCGAGGCTGTTTACTATTATCATCACGCACGATACAAAAACAGCAGGCATCAGGACTTTAAGTATCACAGCTGAAAAGCCGGTGACGGCTCCCGTTATGACCGTATTCATTACTGTACTCGAGGCCGCACCTCCCGAAGCTGCTGTCAGCGCAAAAAGAAGCGGCAGCGACGCGCCCATCAGCGCAGTCATCGTAGTTACTGCATCGGCGCACATCTGATATATCTCATGAAACGCCGCAAGCGATACTCCGGCGGCCATAAAGCTGCTTATAAGTGCAGCCGTGCCGGAGACTGTATTCTTGCCGAAATTTGAAGTCACCGCAGAAAGCAGCCCTGTTATGATGCATATGATAATGAGCTGTGCCGAAACAGCGAGCACATCATGCAGCTCCCCCAGAACAAGCGTTTTAAGTATGTAAAAAACATTATCCCATGATATCAGCTCCTTACCTGTCAGCATATTCATCAATATATCTTTTATGCTTATATTTTCGGTAAGCCCGTCAGGTATCAGCGGACTTCCCAGTATGCTCTCCATGCCCGACAGATCGAGCCTGTCAAGCTGCGACCTGAATATCGAATCGTAATTCATCGCATTTTATCAACTCCCTTTCACGCTCTGTTTCACACGCCCGCTCTGCCGATCAGGATGTCTATCATCGACAATATCGAAGTGAAAACAGGCAGTGAAACATAGAGGATAAATATCTTGCCCGCCATCTCCGTTTTTGACGCGATGCCGTTCTCCCCTGCATCACGGCATATCTGAGATATGAAATCAGTCAGATACGCTATGGCCAGTATTTTTAAAAGCACCGGGAAGTATGCGCTCGTATATCCAGACCTGCTGAAAACATCCGATATCACGGCGAGTATATCCGAAAACTGCGCTACTACAGCCATAAAAAGGATCACACCGCACGCTATCGAAATATATAACGAAAATTCCGGCCTGTACGCCTTTACAGCAAGCGAGAGCAGCGTTCCCGCAAGCCCTATAGCAACTATCTGAAACATCGCCAGTCACCCGCCCCGGTCAAAGCATAAAGACCGTTTTGACGGTCTGAAAAAAATCACTTACCATGTTTATTATCAGGTAAAGCACTACAAGAAGCCCGGCAAGCGTAGTCATCATGGCCTGGTCATCACGCCCGGCGCGAGTCAGCACCTGATTAAGCACTGCAACGATTATTCCTATAGCTGCTATCCTGAATATCATATCAACGTTTACATCCATTTATTTCCTCCTGATCTGCAGATCTCTGAGCAACGAATGTACATGGCTTTCGACCGTCACCGGTCCCATAAATGCCTGTATACATAAATTCACTCATATGACGAGCACCGCGCAGAGTATCCCGCCGGCCACGCCGGCAGTTCTGTAAACTCTTCCTTTCTGAGCCTCCATGCTTCCGGCGTCAGCAAGCCTTATGGAAAGCTCCTTCAAAGTACGTTCTGTATTATCCATCTGTCCTTTTATATCTGTACACCCGAGCTGGCGCCCCATAGAACTCAGAGCTTCTATGTCTTTTGCATTCAGCGGATCGCCGTCGCGGAAATATCCGTGTGCAGCTTCCTCCCATACGCGCCCTGCCCCTTCCTCACCGCGCTCATGCAGCATGTCAGCAAAGCAGGCGAAAAATCCCGATGCTGCGCCGTCACCCGCGCGGCTGACGCGCGCCGCTGCTTTCTCGAGACGTTCACGCGTATAATATATTTCATTTTCAAATAACTGCAGCCCCCGCACGAGCTCTCCGAGCACCCTCTTTCTGCGGCTCAGGCGCTCTGCATAAAATATGCCGGTCCACGTTCCTCCGATCATAAATACGCCGCACATCATTATCTTAAAAAATACCATATTATGTCACTCCTATTTCCACGTCATCTCCGGCTCGGATATCAGACTCATGTTAGCTGAATTAATGATATCCTTTACTGTACCCGGTTTGGGGTCAGCAGACAGGATAATAAGTCGTGATATCGACCCGTTTTTTATAAATTGTCCTACAGGAGACCTTACAGCATCATCATAAGAACGTCCGTGCATAGTCGCCACGAGCGAGACGCCTGCAACTGCTGCGCGCTCTACAGCCTTCGCATCGTCGGACGAGCCAAGCTCATCTATAGCTATGACATCAGGCGACATGGAGCGTATGAGCATCGATATCCCTGTATCCTTAGGACAGCCGTCCATAACGTCTGTCCTCGGTCCTACATCAAATCCGGGAACGCCGCCTGCTGAGCCTGCTATTTCTGAACGCTCATCACATACACCTACTCTGTTGCCCATGCAGCTTATATTCCTTATAATGTCGCGGAGCACGGTAGTCTTGCCGCAGCGAGGCGGCGATATTATCAGAGTATTCCTTATCCTGCCATCAGCTTCTGTTATATACGGGAGCACTGCATCTGATATCCCCGGATATTCACACCCACGCCGTATATTAATAGAAGAAATATCTCTCACAGAAACGACTCGCCCGCCATCAGTTATTACACGTCCGCATATCCCGACCCGGTGTCCGCCGTCAAGCGTTATATATCCGCTGCGTATCTGGTCCTGATATGCGTAATCCGAATGGTCCATAAGCAGACTGAATATCCTGCCTATCTCATCGCTTCGCATTACGGGAGCATCACGCCTTGCGATCTCATATTCCCTGCCTCCGCTGTATATCACTGCAGGTCTGTTAACTCTGAAGCGTATTTCCTCAAGCTCGTTCATTATGCGCTCTGGAAGTCCCCTCAGGCTCCGCGCCAGATCATCCGGCAGTCTGGCAAAAATATTTTCCATACCGTGACGCCGTCCGGCGACTTTTTTATCATTTTGTGCTGTGATGCTGACATTTTTTATCATAGTATTTGTCATTTGTTCCTCACCTCTGTATCCTTGTCCTTTCTCACTAAAATATATTAGAGGTCGTCCGCTCTTATGCACAAAAAAAATGCTCCGCATACGCCGGATGATATATCCGGAGCACGCAGAGCGTGTAAATTTTAAAATTTTATTAAATCACTAATAGAATAGTTTACAAGCTATGAGCGCGTCAGACGCGCCCACTGTAATGCTATTCAAGTAATATCCATATTTATTTTAATTCTGACTCTGTCCTGTATGACAGATCCTTGATCTCATCGCGATTAGAAGCAATAGTCTTGTTTAC
>CAVGTL010000109.1:0-9766 GCA_963632005.1 Succinivibrio sp. | reverse complement strand
GGCAGCATCACCATTCTGCTCCGACGCTCCGCTCGTCTGCATGCCCTCCCGCTTTTTGGGCGTCTTTTTGTATTAATAATAATTATAATAAAGTATATTTAGAACGTCAGTCTCATCTGATTCCATACTACGTTTCCGTGGACTGACTCGGAGACTCCTTCATTTACGAAGCCAAAGCTTGCATAATACGGCACGAGCGCGTCTTTACAGGTCAGCACGAGGCCCTTTCTGCCCTGCGCGCGGGCGTCCTCTATGGCGCGCTTTATGAGCTGTCCGGCGTAGCCCTTTTCACGATACTCCGGTATGGTGTTTACGCCGAATATCATCTGCCACGCGCCGTTTTCGTCGTGCATTTCAGCTCTTTCGTACATCTCATCAGTCAGGTCCGCCTGGTCTGTTACCATGCCGTCAACGAAAGATATCAGCCTGTCGCCGTCAAACATCAGCCAGAAATGATCGCCGTAATGCTCCAGCCTTCCTCTGAAATCCTCGGCAGTCGCCGCCTCAGCAGGCGGAAAGCACTCAGCTTCTACGGCAGCTACAGCCTCAAGGTCATCCATAACAGCAGTTCTTATTTCCATTTTACTTTTTTCTCCTTTATATTTATTCATGTGCATCTATCATATATATCCAATGATATATTAATATACCAAAACCGCGTATTTCTCTGCAATAATAAAATACGGAGCACCGACCTTTCATCAGCGCTCCGCGTATGTTTCATATTTTATTTATTCAATATTTTCATTTAACGTTTTTCTTCGATGCTTTCGATGCTCTTACTTTATACGTTCTATAGCGCTGCCGTGCGAATACATATCCACAAGCTCATCCTGTATGTCCTTCAGACAGTCGAGCAGCAGTGGATTGAATGCGCCGCATTCGCCGTTGAGTATCATATTCATGGCCTGTTCATGAGTGAACGCTTTTTTGTAAACGCGCTCGCTCACGAGAGCGTCGTAAACGTCTGCAAGCGATACGACCTGCGCTGAGATAGGTATTTCCTCGCCCTTCAGGCCGTCAGGATAACCTCTGCCGTCGTAACGCTCATGATGCCACCTGCATATCTCCTTTGCGACCTTCAGCAGCTCTTCATCCTGATATAGCTCAACTGAATTGAGCATGTCGTAGCCTATTACTGAATGAGTCTTCATTATCTCATATTCTTCATTCGTAAGCTTGCCCGGCTTGTTGAGTATCTTTTCATCTATACCGATCTTGCCTATATCATGGAGTGCCGACGCCGTAGCTATCATGTACTGGCGCGCCCACGAAAGCTTGTACGCGTCAGTTTTCTGGACGAGACGTTCAAGTATCAGCGCCGATACAGAATTTATATTTACTACATGCAGGCCGCTCTCCCCGTTTCGGAATTCTACGATCTGGCTGAGTATGCTGACCATTATGCGGTTATTCTTTTCCTTTTCATATACCTGGTCTGAAACGAGATTTATGAGCCTGCGCTGCTTCATGTACAGCTTTATTGTATTGTAAACGCGTTGGTAAACGACCTTTGCGTCAAACGGACGGCTGATATAGTCAGATACGCCCATTTCGTAAGCACGCTGTATGTACGAGCCTGATTCCTCGCTCGATATCATGATAACAGGTATATCGTCTATCCAATGTTTTCTGCTCATATATGCAAGCACGCCGAAGCCATCGAGCCCCGGCATCACTATATCGAGCAATATGAGCGATATGCCCGTGCCGTACTGCTCAAGCATCGATATACATTCCTCACCGTCTGCGGCTTCCAGTATACGGAAGTCGGATTTCAGCATCTCTACAAGTATCTGTCTGTTGAGCTCCGAGTCATCGACTATGAGTATCTGCTGCTGCTTCATTATGCTCTTGCTGTCAGATGCTTCTGTAGGCTCTGAATCAGCTATGCTCTCGCCTTCTATGACTACCATATTTCGCTCAGTCTTTGCCATATACATGAGCCTGTCGGCGCGGTGTACCGCATCTCCCGTCAACTCATCCACAGCGATGACGCCGCCTATGCTGACAGACAGCTGCATCCTCGGATAATCAGGAATAGTTGCTTCCTGGACCACCTGCTGTATATGCTTGAGCTTCTGCGTAAATATTTCTGCGCCAACGCCCGGAAGTATGAGTATGAACTCATCACCGCCGTAGCGCACGAGTATATCTGTCTTTCTTATGCACTTCCTTATAACGCTTACAAACATTGCGAGCGCCTTATCGCCTGCGTTGTGACCGTATGTATCGTTGCACAGCTTGAAATCATCCATATCTATGAGCGCTACGCCCGCCGATACGTTCCTCTGCCTCAGCTCGTCCTCGAAATAACGTCGGTTGTATGCACCTGTAAGTACATCTGTATACAGCTTTTTATTGTATGCAGTGAGCTTGCCCTCTACAAACTCGCGCTCGTCAGAATCATCGCTTATATCATCATCAAGGTATCTCACCAGCTCCATCACATACGGTTCACCATCTATTTCAACATATCTCGCCGTTATGTGATAAAGCACTCCTGCCGTCAGCTCTACCTTGGAAAGCTGCTTTTTTTCATGATACGCTCTTACAGGCAGGCAGTTTTCACAGGCATTTTCGCGCTCATCCGATATAAGGCAGCTGCATACGCCACTCATGCCCTCAGGACGTTCTCCCTTTTCAAGTGACAGTATCATACTCTCGTCAAGCAGACGCACTTCTGAGAATATCTCACTGTAGCACTCGATCTTCGCCATTGCCTGTTCATGTGTCATAACATTGATATTATCCATAATTTTTCAATTCCCCATATCTGATGAAATTCGCTTGAAAGAGCAATAAAAAAGCTTCCCGCACATTTATGCCGGAAGCCTGATGCGCGTTCAGAAACACGTCGGCCCGGCCGACGCACACCATTTTAAACTGCAGATAAAATATCTGCTGTCTGCTAATCTATCTGCTTTATAGCGTCAATGAGCTTTACATACTCTGTCTTTACAGCTTCAAACAGCTCTTCTGAGCCTGTAGTATCAAGGCCTCTCAGCTTTTCTGTAAGATCTGCGCTTACCTTGTAGAGATTGTCAAAGCCGAGGTTCAGGCATACGCCCTTGAGAGTATGTGCCGCGCGGAACGCCTTTTCACCGTCAGCTGCGGCAAGTCCTTCTTCAAGCTCCTGAAAGCTCTTGTCGTCAAGGAACTTCAGTACGAACTTTTTCATCATATTTTCATTTAATAAGCAGCTGAGGACTTTTTCATAAGGAAGTCCGAGTCCCTCATAACATTCTCTGAGTGTCATTTTATTTCTCCTGTTTATGTCTCAATTTTATTTCCCAATTTTACTCTAATATCCATACGTCTGTAACTTTTTGACGGTGTAATACTTTTATTTATTAATTATACCACAATAATTTACATGGCGTTTCGAAAATTTTCAATTAGCATCCTTTATTATACTCAAAATATTAAATAATGTCCATGCATCGGTTAAAGTTCCTTCAATTTGTTACAGCTTATTTAATCACACAGTTATATAACGTCAAATAATATTATTTTTTAATGTTTTTATGTTACTCACGACCTCCCGCGGTCCCATTTAAGATCAGCGGGGTATCACTATACAATCATAGCGTACTGCTTTGCCGGTTATTGAGTATGAGGGTCTGCGGGCGGCGAGGTATGGGCCTTTCAGAGGTCTTTTTATTATTATCCTGCGCGGACGCGCCGCTTCGGCAGCTTCAAGCAGCTCGGTCTCGTCAAGTCCCTCGCAGGGGCTTTCGAGCTGCTGCAAGAGCTGAAATTTTTTCTTTATGAGCGCGCTCTTTCGACGTTCGGGGAACATTGGGTCGAGCAGTATTATGTCCGGCGGCTGCGCAGAGCCTGCCATTGCTCTCATAGCGCTCACGCTGTCGCCCTCGTGCAGATGCATGCGGCTTACTGCGTCGTGCAGGAGCTCGTCAGCATCATCATCAGAAGCGCGGCGTAGTGCATCGCGCAGAAGCGCCGCTATCACCGGGTCGTACTCATAGAGCTCGACAGTATAGCCTGCAGCAGCCAGCAGAAGTGAGTCCTCTCCTAGCCCTGCTGTAGCGTCCACAGCCGTCAGCCCTTCTTCCAGCGCGTTCATTCCCTTTATCCTCGAAGCCTTTACCAGAAATTCCCTTTCAAGATTGCTTTTCCTGAGCCTCGGCAGCATTGACGACAGATCTGCCCGCAATGAAAGCCTTCCGTCAGTGAGCGACAGCCCGCTGTCATCCATGCGCAGCATAAGTCCGGTCGCATCATTAATTATTACATCATTCATTATTTTATCATTCATCAGAAACCCCGCTCCTTCAGGTCATGGACAAGGTCCACATAAAACTCTCTCACGTCAAACCCTTGTATATTTTCACGATTGAGGTCTATCACATCGCCGTGCGATATCCCGCGCTTTCCCGGCGCAGACAGATAAATATACTCGCTGCCCCACTCAAATGAATCCTTCCCCACAAGTCCGTCATTTTCGCCGTCAAATAAATGCACGAATCTATTAGTCAGATCCAGCGGGAAGCGGCCGCCCGCGGCCCTCTTCAGGCATGAGCCTGTACTCTGTATAAAGACCCCGTCAGGGTCATTCACCTTTTTATTAAACTCCCCGCACGCGCTCGCAGTCAGGTCGCCGACAGCAGCGAGAAAATCAGGATCGTCGTCTCCGAGCTTTTTAAGTGTGGCGTTGTAGGCGCTCGCCACTGCAAGCTGCTGCTTCTCAGGTATGAGATTCAAAAGATAATCCGCAAACTCGCAGCCGCGATGCGGCGTGTTGACAGTCGTCAGCGATGCTACATAAGGCGCTGCGCCGAGCTGAGATATCGCATATCTCGAGTCCAGTCCACCCTTTGAATGAGCTATTATATTCACCTTCTCAGCGCCCGTCTCAGCAAGCACCTGCCGTATACGGTCAGCTATCTCCTGCCCGGAATCAGCCACCGCGGCGGCAGACTGGTGATTGCCGTAAAATATCCTCGCTCCGTTCTTCTCAAGCTCAGCCGGTATCCTGCCCCAGTAGTTTACATACCTGAAATCCCTGAAAAATACTCCGTGGACCATCAGTATCGGATATTTCGTGCTGCACACTGCGTCACCTGCGCGCGCCTCATCGAGCATAAGCTTTTCATTTTCAAAAACGATCTCTCGGCTTGCCAGCGACATTATCTTTCCGAGCGCTATCAGATGCGCCACAGGTATCATACCGCACACTATGCCGATAACGCGCCATTTCACGCCTATCTGCGCCGACGACACATATATCCTTATGATGCCGCACCAGAAAACAGCCGCTTCTGCCAGGAACAGTACAAGTATGCCCGGCGCAGCGCTCCTTAGCGTCATCCCGCCCGGCGCAAACGGCATCGCCCAGCATACAGTCAGTATAAAAAACGCCGACGACACGACGCAGGACGCGAGAAATATAAGTATGAGCTCCGTCCCGTTGCGGCATGTTCTGAGCCGCTTCTTTAAAAGCCTTTTATTATCAAAGCGCGGCTTTACGCACATAAACACGCACACGACCGCCGCGATCGCGACAGCCCATACAGGAGCCGCGCCCGTTTTCAAAAGTATATACGAGTTAGCCAGCGCTACCGTCACTGCAATATAAATTATCCGCGATATATAAACACTTGCGCCGCTGTGCGCGCCCGCGTCGACCGCATATTTTTCCGCTGTTTTTTCCATTTATTCATTCTCCGCCTGATCTTCGTAATATCACAAAGACTTTAAATACTCCTCTACATTCAGATACCGAACACCGCCGATCTCACTGCTTTCACCTCTGTATATCACAAAACGACCGGTTATCCTTCCATATCTGTGCGTAGTCATAGCGCATTTTTCTTCATTTATAATATGGCGAAACTGCTCCGCAACCTGTTTCTTACTGTATTTTACCTCATAAAGTTCACATGTAAGCTTTTCCGTGTCATACACGACCATATCAAATTCACCGATTACAAATTGAAGTTTAAAGACTTTTTTGCCCGGTTTTGCGATCTTTGTTTCAAGCAGAACGATCTCTTCCATCATTCTTCCGCGTATCTCACTTAGAAGTCTTTCTAAAATATACTTCCTTTCTTCCGCAGACAACTCCTGAAACTTGGCGTCAAGAAGTAGATTTTCCACGATTGCCCCGGCTTGAGCATATCTCATTCCAGGTTGTGTTATAACTGTTAATTTACCTTTGTTAGATACTTCAGGCAGATACTCCACATCTATTTCATTCACCAGATCGAGTAATGCCAGATATTCTCTTATCTGAATCATATGAGCATCACTTATATCTGTACTCTGCTCTTCTTTATTTAAAATATCAAGCATCTGCATTATACCAAATGTCACAGCATCCAGATCCATATGTTCCTTAATATTTATCGGTTTCTTTCTGTCTCTGAGCAGATTCTTTGCTGTAACAGCTATATCATGCGACTTAAAAGTATTTTCTACCACACTGCGAGTAAAGCTGTGGTTGATGTTTTCTACAACACGATTTATCACATTTGTCAGCTCCCCTCTTTCATAAAGATCAAGAAGCTGACGGAAATGTCCCCCGTACTCATAAAGCCTGAGTGAATGCTGTATATTCTTCGCAATTGCAGTATCGATATATTCTTCTGCCGTCCTGGAATTGGCAAATGTCGCATCTTTATTGTAATCGATCCCGCTCAGGCTCATCGTACCACCGTAACGAATATATTCGTCTATTCCTTTTATTCCAAGGACCTCTTCAAATTCTCTGTACGGAATAAATGTAGTATGGATCATTATACACCTGTCGTAAAGCTGTTCTTCTTTTGAAAATGCAAATCCAAGAGAATCCGTTCCCGACAGTACGATCTTCATTCCGCTGCTGGCATATATATCCGAAAAAAGCGCAGCACCCTCAATAAAATCCTCCATAAGAGTCACTTCATCTATAAATACATATTTATAACCGTTTTTTTCCAGCAGCCTGAGATCTGCGTCAACATCTTCCAGTGTATCTTTCGATCTGACCTGAATGAATGCAGCCTTTTTAAATTCACTCTCAGGTAATTCTGTAAGGATCTGACGTATCATCGTAGTCTTTCCCGTTCGCCTTAACCCATAAAGTACGAGAACTTTATCATGCGGCGCACCGAAAATATATGATCTTAGCACCTTGATACACTCTCTTTTCTTATACCTTCGTGTAATAGCGATCTGCGCCATAAGCATTTTTCCTACTCTGACTGTGGTCCTGAAATCTAATGCTTTCTCATTATCATTCTGCTCATCACTTTTCAATGCTGCATTTGCTTTCAATTTTTTAAGTTCTTTTTCCAGAGCTTTTCTTTTTTCTATCCCTGAGCTAAGCTCTGCGACCGATTCAAAACCTACATATTTTTCACTTCGTTTACCGTTCCTGGTTATCCTGTGATAAAAATATTCTTTTCCGTTTATCTTTTTCTTTGTAATGCTGCCCTCAGGCAAAACAGCAATTTCTCTTTCCAGTTCTGCTATTTGAGTCAAAATATCGTCTCGCTCCATAAGCAACACCTCCCGTGATCTGTTTATACCCATTATACCCATTTTATATTCATATTTCAATCATACAAAGGGTATAGCAGGTATAATTGGTATAATGAAACTATCGTTGAAACAATAAAAAGCCTGCGCCAGAGCATCAAACATATGAACGCTTTCAGCAAAAGCATTACTTTATGTACCGATACCCCGGCGCAGGCCGTATCTCGCAGCCTGAAGATATTTACCTTATACATTTACCCTGTGCATACGAGTTGATATGTAAATTACCATTTCTGTATATAAATGCATAAGCTTCTGTCAGCAGACTGCTGTATTCAGTTTTGTGTTTTCTATTTTCCGTATGCCGCGCAGCTCGACCGTATCCATAATCTATACCATGCGCAGCTTTTCTGCCATCTCCTTCGCTTCGCTGCGGCGCTTAACGCCGAGCTTCTGTAATATATGTACCACGTGTGTCTTTACTGTCGCGAGCTTTACGCCAAGCATGTCGGCTATCTCCTGATTGCTGCGGTTCGAGCATATAAGCTTGAGCACCTGACGCTCTGCAGGCGAGAGCTGTTCCTTTACCTGCGACATCGGCCTCAGGAAATCAGGATAATTCACCGCCTGCTTTCGCGTGCTCTCAAGCACTCGTTTAAAAAATCCGTCCTTAGCATCAATGCCGCCCACATCCGAAGATGCGGCCTTCGTCAGGAGCGGCAGCACCGCTGCCCCATATCGCGCTGTCGGCTGTATGTATCCGTATTTCTCAGACATGACAAGCGCTTCGTCCAGGCTTTTGCGCCATGCCTCATTCCCCAGTCTGAAATATGAAACAGCCATCAGTATGTCTGCAGTTATCGTATCTATAACGCGTCCGCAGCTCCTGTAGTACGGCATAAGAGCCGACAGCGTCACTAGCGCTGACTCCGGCTCGCCGCGCGCTATCTCGACCATCGCGCGCGTCACGTACCTGTACCTCCACATAGTTCTCAGCCGCTGGGCGGCTGCGGGAGGTGCATCATTCCTGTACCAGCGCTCTACATCCTCTGACATTCCCAGGCGCAGCCAAAGTCTGCACCTCATTGCATCTACATTAGGCAGTAAGCGTTCCTCACCTGAAGCTTCAAGCTCCGCTCTCAGCTTTTCTACCATTTCAAGCGCATTTTCTGCATTTCCCTGACGCATCTGCATAGCCGCCATAAGTGCCGTTACTGCAAACGTCGTATCTGATACACCGTTACGGTGTATCTCAGGCATTTTAGCAGCAAGCTGCATCATACTCGCCAGCACTTCTTCATCACGTTCAAACCTTATCTCGCACAATGAACATTCTGAAATGCCGACACCGTTTCTGCCAAACAAGTACTCCATGTCTATGCCGAGTATCCTGTCTGCTGTTTCGTTTTCAATTATCCAATCGGAAAGGTCCTTTCCCCCGTTTATAACGCTCGGCATCATACCTGTTACCGAGATCTCCGGCAGCCTTATCCTCTTTTGCCTGATAAGCTCTGTAAGCTCACACAGCCTTTCTGCCACGATGTCTGTGCTGCGCTGCGGCAGCGCGATATCCAGATACATGAGCTTACTGTGGATCTCATTGTATTCGCTGTCATCACTTTTCAGACGCGCCGCGCGGTCCTGAAGCGCTCTGTACCACCTGTCGGACTCCCCATAGTCCAGATCGAGCGCAGCAAGTATGCTCATACCGCACATAAGAGCAGGCGAACGCATCACATCATCCTCAGGGATGGCATAGTAATATTTTTCGAGCTCATAATACTGACCCGTCCCCGGGTCACGCTCAGCGTTCCTGATAAGGATATCTGACACGCGCCTGTGATCACCGCTGCGCGTGTAGCATTCAAGCGCTTTTGCGTAGTCGCCCTTCAGCTCGTAATACAGCCCTGCGCGACCGTATACCGCCACCTGCTCCTCCGCAGTGTACTGCTGCTGCATCTCCCACATCAGGAATTTCCTGAACTCAGGCCACAGCCGGTACTCCTTTGTATCTACGCTCACCAGCATCCTCGTCTCATGGAGTATGATCGAGATCTGCTCATGCACATTGCTGTCACCGCTCACGAACTGCGCCAGCTCAGAGTTGAACGTCTCAAATGGCGCCACATCGAGCAGCAGCTGTCTCAGCTGTACAGGAAATCGCTTGAATATAGCGTCCTCCATATAATGAAAAAGATCGTGGATCACAGCCTCGTACACCTCTCGCGTGTATGGGCTGCCGTCATTCAGATAAGGCAGCGCGCCTATGACCCCCGGCGCGTAC
>CAVGTL010000108.1:773-9971 GCA_963632005.1 Succinivibrio sp. | reverse complement strand
GAAGATTTTATTTAAAAATTAAATGAAATATTTGAGATAACTGACGACGGCCTGGCCGACCCTCACCCTTCTCATAAGCACGAATGTACTATGTACCTCGACGGACGCTGGTACACACTCAGCTTCAGAGAAGGCATGGTAGATGAAAGCAGCCCTGTTACAGCTCTGGATGTTTCAGCTCTCCAGGAGCGCGTGCTCGCTCCCCTGCTCGGTATAAACGATCCGCGCACAGACATGCGTATATCATTTGTCGGCGGTATAAAGGGCTCTGCAGAGCTTCAGCGCCGTGTTGACAGCGGCGAGATGGCAGTTGCATTTGAGCTCTTCCCTGTTTCTGTCAGTGATATCATGGATGTGGCTGATGCCGGAATGATAATGCCGCCTAAATCGACATGGTTCGAGCCGAAGCTCGGAAGCGGCTGGTTCATACATCAGATATAAAAATCAGAATAAACAAAACGCTCCCGCTCGGCGGTCCAGCTGTAACAGCCTGTCCGTCGCTGCGGGAGCGTATTATTAATTATTGATTATTTCTTCTTTACTACGTATGACTTTACGAGCTGAGTCATTTCCTCTACAGTATGATCGTCAGTAGAGATCTCTACTGCATCTTCTGCCTTTACGAGCGGATTGAGCTCTCTTGTCATATCTTCGTGATCGCGCTTTTCAATGTCAGCCTTTACCTCGTCGAGGCTTACGTTGTGACCGCTTGCCTGAAGCTCTTTGAAGCGTCTTTCAGCTCTTACGTCTATAGAAGCTGTCATGTAGAACTTGAATTCAGCATCAGGAAGTACGTTCGTGCATATGTCACGTCCGTCCATAACTACGCTCTTTGCCTTTGCTATGCGTCTCTGTATCTCTACGAGCTTTGTACGGCAGCTTGCGAGCTGTGATATCTGTGATGCGAGCGCTGATATCTCGAGATTTCTGATCTGGTCGTTTACTTCTCTGCCGTCAAGGAATATCTCACCGTCCATGAAATCTATGTCAGTCTTGTCAAGCATCTCGCCTACAGCGTTTTCTTCCATAGGAACGTTCTTAAGCTTTGCCTGAAGCGCTGCTGCGCGGTACATAGCGCCTGTGTCGATATATTCGATGCCGAGTTCCTTTGCTATATTCTTTGCAGTTGTGCTTTTTCCTGATCCTGAAGGACCGTCGATTGCAATGATGATTTTTCTCATATTTTGTTGCCTCCCTTAATAAAAACTAAAAAAATGAGCTGCCCTCAAGGCAGATTCCGGCGCACATGCGGCCGGTTATACCGCCGTCGCGCCTGTATGAAAAAAACAGTTCCTCTTCGCAGAACGTGCACAGGTCGGTAACAAGTATCCTGCCTGCTCCGGCGCGCTCAAGAAGCTTTCTGTTTATCCCTTTCAGATCCATGTGAAATTTTCCGTTGCCGTCATCGTGACTGAACTCGTCAACAGACTCAGGCAGCATCTCTGCGAATGACTCGTAGACCTCGCGTCCGACCTCAAAGCAGCACATACTTATGCCCGGTCCTATGACAGCCGTCACATCCTCAGGCCTTGTGCCGAATTCTCCGGTCATTCTTTGAATAGTCTTAGCCGCTATATCTGCGCGCGTTCCGCGCCAGCCCGCGTGAGCGACTCCTGCAGCGTGATTTGCGCTGTCGTAAAGCCATACAGGTATGCAGTCGGCGTGAAGGCTCGTGAGCATCACTCCCGGAACGTTTGTTATCGTCGCGTCTGTCTCAGGAAATACGAGCGTCCTGTATTTGGATGTGTACCCCTGACCTGCCGCGCGGTCGTCCCTTCCGCTTTCAAGCATCACTCTGTCTATGCAGACTATATCGCTTTTGTGTACCTGCGTCGGGTAAGCCACAGCTGCTATATCGCAGCCGACAGCCTCAAACGCCATATCTCTGTTGCGCGCTACTGTATCGGGATCGTCTCCCGAGGCGGCGCCCATATTGAGCGAAGCGTAGGCTCCGGTGCTCAGCCCGCCGTTTTTTGTGGTAAAAAATGTCTTTACAGGAAATTTGTCGTCCAGCGCGCTTATATAAAGCAGTTCAGCGCCGTTTTGAGCGATCCGCTTCCTGAATACATCATCGATATCTTTCATATTGTAATTATCCCTTTTTCAGCTATCCCTTTTTATTATTCATTTTTATCGTTATCGCGAACGCAGATCATACAGCTGCTATGTCAGCCCGCTTCCTGCCCGTTGCTGTTTCCGAGCAGTTCGTTTATCTCTTTTATGAACGTGTTTGCGTCCTCATACTGGCGGTATACGGAAGCGAATCTTACGTAAGCCACTTCATCGAGAGTCCTCAGATGCTCCAGTATGACCTCTCCGATAACAGTGCTTGTTATCTCTTTTTCCATCATATTTGTAAGACCGCGCTCTACATCGGCGACGATCTTTTCTATCTGGTCGGTATTTACAGGCCTTTTTTTACAGGCATTTACGATACCGTTCCTCACTTTTGACTTGTCGAACATTTCACGACTGCCGTCTTTTTTTACGACCATGAACATTATCTCTTCGACCTTTTCATATGTTGTGAAACGCTTGCCACATTTATCGCAGACTCTTCTGCGGCGTATCGCCTGTCCCTCATCAGTAGGGCGCGAGTCGATCACTCTCGTATCATCGTTGTCGCAAAACGGACACTTCATCTTACCACCTCCACCGCGAAGCCGGAATAATATATATTACATACAATTGTACTATATATAGTGGTAAAATTAAAGCGTCTAATTGTTTTTTCTACAAAAAGAATCAAACTTCATTGCAGCCGTCGTATTCGTTGCCGCATATATACCCGCCTCCCGCCGCCGCGCCGGAGATGTCCACGAGTATCACGTCATCGCCTATGCGCTTTATGTCACGCCACTTTATCACGAGCTCGTCGCTCCTTCCGAAAAGTCCAAGGAAGCTGCGCTCGCCCGGTATGATTATCGCCTCTATCGTGCCTTTTTCAAGATTCAGCTCGACATCCTCCACAAACCCAAGACTCCTTCCGTCGTAAACATTTATAACCTCTTTATTCCTTATATCATAAGTGCTCATCATGTCATTTCCTCCAGATCTTTTCCGACTTTTCGATCACGTCTCTGTCGGCCTTCATTTTCATATGTATGATATGATTTTATGCTCGTCCGTGAAGCAATATGAATAAATCTGACCTGCGGGTGTTATGCTGCTCGTCCGCCCGGCGGACAGACAAATGATATGTTTGACAATTGTATCATATAAATTTATACTTAATCTGTATGTATTTTTTCAATTTTTTAATTCTATTTTAATACTATTAAGAAAGAGGTCAGACATGGCAAAGAATGATGACAAAGAAAAAAAAGGCTTTATAGCCGAATTTAAGGAATTTATTTCCAGAGGAAACGTGCTCGACATGGCAGTCGGCATAATCATCGGTGCTGCGTTCACCGCTATCGTTACTTCACTCGTAGAGGACATACTTTCACCTGTCATAGGTTATCTGATCGGCGGAGTTGATTTCAGTAAATTCTCATACACGCTGCCTGCTCTGTTGGACGGCATGGAGCCTGCAGAGATAAAATACGGTGTGTTTATACAGGCTGTCGTATCGTTCCTTCTGACTGCGCTCGCTGTTTTCTGCCTGCTAAAGGTGATAAACAAGTTCAACAGGAAAAAGGATGAGGAGCCTGAGGAGGAAGAGCCTGCTGCAGATCCGGAGCCTACTAAAGAAGAGCTGCTTTTAACTGAGATAAGAGATCTGCTCAAGGCTCAGCAGGAGCAGAATGACCGTAAATAACTTGCTGTCGCGCTTATTTATCAGCAATTTACATATGTAACAATACAAAAGCCGCGTCATGCGCTGCCCGCTGTATAAAACAGCGGGCGCGGGATGCGGTTTTTTTATCACAATATTTACTAAACCGGAGCCTTGGGCTCCCTCCGGAGGAATCATCTCTGTTCGACTATAAGCTTTATCGCTGTCCTTTCTTCGCCTTCTATGAAAATGTCAGTAAATGCAGGAACACATACGAGATCTATCCCGCCCGGCGCTACGAAGCCTCTTGCGATCGCTACAGCCTTCACTGCCTGATTGAGCGCGCCTGCGCCTATCGCCTGTATCTCGGCGCCGCCTTTTTCACGAAGCACCCCAGCGAGCGCTCCTGCTACAGAATTCGGATTTGATCTCCCTGATACCTTTAATACTTCTACCATTATGATCTCCTTTCACCATCTCGGCTAATAAAATTACAGTAATATATTACGGAAAACTAAATGCATTTATTGTGTTGTTCCCTTTTCACTTAATTCTACTCCGATATGTGTATGATTTTTACTTTATCAGTTCGACAAATGCGGACAAATTCCTTATTTTTTTGATATTTTAAAGTTTTACCTTGATTTCTGAGAATATTTTGTTATAATTGATACATGGTTATCCCCCTGATAACCTTATATTAATCTCTAATCCCAATACCCCTTTTGAACAAAGAAAACCGCTCCCCTGCGGTTTTCTTTGTTTTTTGTAACAATAAAGTATATATTTTCGTAAATGACGCACTAAAAAAGCGCCCTGAAAGGGGCGCTTTTTTATCATCTGTATTTTGCATTGTCTTACAGTATCAGTCCTGCTCCGTAAACGATAACTATGGCGGCTATCGCTACGACTACCAGGCTCTGCTCGAAGTATGCAAGTATTATCGCAAATACCGTTCCTACTATTGCAGCGGCGGTGTTTCCCGTGGACCAGAATATCGCAGGGAATGTCAGCGCAGCGAGCACTGCGTAAGGCACGTAAAAAAGGAATGACTTTATATATACTGACTTTATCTCATGTCTGAATATCGAAACAGGCAGCACGCGTGGTATATATGTCACGAGCGCCATAACGAGAACGCTTATGAATGCTTTCATTTATATATCAGCCTCCTGTTCTGCCGGTCTGCGGCTCTGCTCTTCTGCCAGCCTGCGGCTCTCTTCTTCTGCTTCCTCAGCAACTATGCAGTTGTCGAGCACGTCTTCTTCATCTTTTACAGGGAAAAGCGCAGCGGATATTCCCGCAGCTATGACCGTAGCAAGGATTATCTTGAAGCCGTCCGATATGAAATCGAAAAAGCTTACATATTTGAATATGCACATTATAGCTGTCGCTTCTATTATAGTTATCAGCACAGCTCTTGACTTTTTGGCAGGCGGTATGATTATCGCTATGAACATCGCATAAAGCGCTATTCCCATCGCCGCTGCGAGCCTGTCTGAGAGCAGTCCTGAAGTAAACGCGCCAAGCGTAGTTCCGAGTGTCCATCCGAATATCGGTGTCGTCATGAGTCCAAACATATATGCCGCTGTGAGCTTTTTCTGCTCTACCGAAGCTATAGCAAATATCTCATCCGTTATGCCGAAGCCGAATATCAGGCGCTTCCAGAGCGCCGTTCCCTCAGCTATCTTCTGCGACAGTGAAAGCGACATGAGCATGTACCTCATGTTTATAACGAACGTCGTAAGCGCTATCTCAAAAAGCCCCGCGCCTGCAAATATCAGCTGGACTCCCGCGAACTGGCCCGCCGACGTTACATTGGACAGCGATGTAAATATCGTCAGCCACCTTGAAAGACCGCCCGTAACTGCCATCAGCCCGAACGTAAACGAAACAGGGATATATCCCAGGCATATCGGTATGCCTTTTATGAAACCGTCGCGGTATTCATCAATACTTTCTTTTGAAATCAATTTTCACATCTCCATAATAAATTTTGCATAAATACTCTTTTAAAAGCTTCGTCCGTCGCCGGACGCACGGCAGCAGAGCTGCTGTGTAATATTTCGTACAAACAAATATTATACTAAATCTGCGCTTTAATAGCAATGCTTACGGCTTGTTTGTGCAATAAGCGAATTTTTTTAAGTAACCGTGCGTTTCGCACGATAAAATCGTGTTTATTGTATACTTATGGTATCATCAATAAAATATTTACGGCATTTGTACTTTTGTATTCAATATACAGGTATATTTTTGTGCTGACCGCCGCGGATGCGGCGCTCTTGTCCGGTGACGGACGCCCAATTTCTGCCCTTATTATTGCTCCTATTATCGAAAAAGGCCGCCCATACGGGCAGCCCTTTCCGATGTAAAATGAATGAATATAGTAAATTGTGTCTTACATATTTGTCATGACCGATGCGAGAGCATCGGCGCTATGTCTGTTGTTGCCATGGTCATTGGCGTGATCCAAAGCTTTTCAAATATTAATGATGAAATAATCTGAGTCCTGTGAATGCCATCGCCATGCCGTATCTGTTGCATGTTTCGATAACATTGTCGTCACGGATAGAGCCGCCTGCCTGCGCTACGTACTCTACGCCGCTCTTGTGGGCTCTTTCGATGTTGTCGCCGAACGGGAAGAACGCGTCAGAGCCGAGCGATACGCCGCTCATCTGAGCGAGCCATTCCTTCTTTTCTTCTCTTGTGAGCGGTTCAGGGCATTCTGTGAATACTCTCTGCCACTCTCCGTCGCGGAGGACGTCGTCGTAATCGTCTGAGATGTAAACGTCGATAGCGTTGTCGCGGTCTGCTCTCCTTACGTCTGACTTGAACGGGAGCGCGAGGACTTTTGGGTTCTGTCTGAGGAACCATACGTCAGCCTTGTTTCCTGCGAGTCTTGTGCAGTGGATCCTTGACTGCTGGCCTGCGCCGATGCCGATAGCCTGTCCGTCCTTTACGTAGCAGACTGAGTTTGACTGTGTGTATTTGAGCGTGATGAGCGATATGAGCAGGTCGCGCTTTGCTGCTTCAGGGATCTCTTTGTTATCTGTAACGACATTCTGAAGGAGCTCTTCGCTGATAACTGCGTTGTTTCTGCCCTGCTCAAATGTCACGCCGAACACCTGCTTCTTTTCCTGTACGGCAGGAACGTATTCAGGGTCGATCTTTATTACGAGGTATGAGCCTTTTCTCTTGCCCTTAAGGATCTCGAGCGCCTTTTCTGAGTATGACGGAGCGATGATGCCGTCTGATACCTCGCGCGCGAGGAATGCCGCTGTCTGCTCGTCGCATTCGTCCGAAAGCGCTACGAAATCGCCGTATGAAGACATTCTGTCAGCGCCTCTTGCTCTGATGTAAGCTGTCGCCATATCTGACAGTTCGATGCCTTCTACGAAATATACTTTTTTAAGTGTTTCATCGAGAGGAACTGCTACGGCTGCTCCCGCAGGGCTTACGTGCTTGAATGACGCAGCTGCCGGAAGGCCTGTAGCCTTTTTGAGCTCTGTAACGAGCTGCCAGCTGTTGAAGGCGTCGAGCAGGTTTATGTAGCCCGGCTTTCCGTTGAGGATCTCGATAGGGAGCTCGCCCTCTTCCATGTATATCCTTGCCGGCTTCTGATTAGGATTGCATCCGTACTTTAATTCCATTTCCTTCATTTTGAAACTCCTTTACAATACAAATGTTCATTTTTTACAAAAAATAAACGACCGCCTGAGACTTGATGCCCAGACGGTCGGCTGCTTCCAAAATTATACTCCCTGTGGTCAATTCCACTTCCGTCAGTCGTATAACCGTAGATAGAATATCATGAATATTTTATGCGCGCAAGTGTTTTTTTGAATGTAATTTTCTTATGGCCTTCGGCCTTGCGCCCGCCCGGCGGGCCCACGCATTTGCATATTTATGCATTTGCGATAAATTCGTGCCTCCGGGCGCATTTATCTTTAATGTTTTAATATTTACGTCTGAGTACGAAATAAAATACTACATACATTACCATGAGCAGGCATGCTCCCATGGCTGATATCAGGCACATCGCGTCGTTTCCCGTAATCTTTAATATGACTGACGCTGCGGCTGCGATTATTACGAAGCAGTATCCCGACCACGCCCATGATTTCAGCGATATGTATCTGTTGCGCTCGTCGCCTGCTGCTATGTCGGCTTCTTTTCTGTAATTCTCGTCGCGCCTGTATCTTATCTCGCCCACGAGCCTTATCGCGCCTACGGCTATGAGGGCTGCGCCCATGCCGTTGAAATACTCGTCGGCCTTTCCTGCGAAATACACCGCGCATAAAACTATGCCGATGATCAGCTCTGCTATGCTGGCTATCACTCTTCTGTTGCCTTTCATAAAAATTACCTCCCTGATCTTCCCTTTGCTGTCATTTTGTTAATGTGATCTGTAGCTTGATATAGTCTGATCTTGATACGGATGAATACGGAACTTGAAACTTTTATTCCTGCTTTTACTCTTGTTTTACTCATTATCGTCTTCAAAAATAAAGACTTCTTCGATCGTCATTCCGAAAAAGCGCGCCGTCTTGTGCGCGAGCATTATGGACGGGTTGTAGCGCCCCCTTTCGAGCGAGCTTATCGTCTGTCTCGAGACGCCGAGCTCCGCCGCCAGCTCCTCCTGGCGTATGCCGCGCTCCTTTCGGATCTCCTCTATCCTGTTTTTCATCTGCCGTACATTCCCCCTGAATGACCTCTGCCGCCCTGCAGCGCGGCGTGGTATTTAAAATTTTCATACTTTAAAATGCTCCGGGCATTTTGTAAAGTTCGCTTTACATTTTTATCTTAATCCTTGCAGTGGCCGATGTCAAGCGTGCTTTACATTTTTGATTAAAAAATTTTTTGTGCAATAGCGCGCAATAGCCGAATGAGCCTGAATGCTTCTTTCACCCTATATTTTTATCGCCCGAATCTTTTTAAAATCAAAGCAGCGGCGAACAGCTTTTTCACTGCTCGCCGCTACAAAGTATTTTATTTATCATTCCTGACTCATAATCAGCTTTTCTTTTTTCTTATCAAGCAGAGGTTGTATTTTACTGAGTACGTGTTCTCTTGCCTGTTCATTTTTTTCTATCTTTTCCATTTCAGCTTTCACCCATTTTTCTGTTTCTTTAAACAGTTCAGGAGATTCACCAAGCTTTGCTCGATTATTGTATAGCATAAAGGTCGCCTCCTATCTTTTCTTATAAGCTATACCTACTTTATGGCAGTTATTTAAAAAGTACTTTGTTGCATCTTGATATTCCTTCAAAGAAGTTGTCAGCATTTTATCTATAATGCATCATTTGCTGACTTCTTGGATTCTACTCTGTCAGCATCCTACCTACAGCGCGCCTTTTTGCTGACTTTTTAGCTTCTGCTTTGTCAGCACTTTATATCCAATATATCGATTGATGACTTTTCAGTTTATGCTTTGTCAGCATTTTACTTACAGCACGCTACTTGCTGACTTTTAAGGC
>CAVGTL010000108.1:0-763 GCA_963632005.1 Succinivibrio sp. | reverse complement strand
CTTTCCAAGTTCTGCTTTGTCAACATTCTGCCGTCAACTCGCCGCATGCTGACTTTTGGGATTCAGTTTTGTCAGCATTTCACTTTCAAACCGCCGTCTGCTGACGCTGACTTCCCGGCTCACGATTTGTCACCACCCAACCTGCAGCTATACTCCATTTCTACTTCTTTCACAACAAACGATAAAGATCACATCTGTCTGTTGATCTATTTTATGGATACGGTCCATTCATCTCCATGAACGATATATTGAAATTCAGTTAATGCTGGAGTGTTCATAACCTTCAGGAGCTCATCAAGGTCACTTACTGTTTTTAAATCAGGCAGGTCACTGTATTCGACCCATTCCATCTCCCCTTCATCCGATGAAATTACATCTCCTGTCCATTCTGTTGCTTTAAACAACAATACGAGGTATCTTCCATCCTCTATAGGAAATTGTTTTAAACCTACCAGCTCAGGATCTTTGATATCTAATCCCGTTTCTTCTTTCATTTCCCTTTTTACGGCGTCAACAAAAGATTCTCCGATCTCGACATGACCACCGGGTAAAGCGATCCCCTGCCAATCTTTTTTCTTTCTGTTTTGAACAAGGATCTTATCGCCGTTTTCGACTAAGCATAATACGGTCAACTCTACATTTTCTGTTCTTTTCATATCTAAGCCATCACCGATCTGTATTCATTTCAATATCATTTACTTTACAAAACTCAAAGTTACTATTTCACATTTTTCACATTTCCATGCTCAGGTCTGTTCTCTGA
>CAVGTL010000107.1:0-10073 GCA_963632005.1 Succinivibrio sp. | reverse complement strand
CTATAATACTCATGCATCCAAAGCCTGAGACCGTAAAGGCGCTACCTCGCCTGCTCGATCATTTCCGCGAGCAGCAGCTTACTCCAGTGACGCTTTCAGAGCTTATACGCTCGCCTTCATCTGAAGAAAGCGACAATGGCAGCAGCATACAACCGACGAAAAACAAAACAAGATCAACTGAAAATAATATTCCCGACATCATAGACTCCGAAAACGCAGAGTAAAAAAATATTTGCCATACGCATATTGTTTTACCGCTGAATTTTTAATATAATAAAATACATAATACGTCTTACGTATTCTCTATTTACCCGTAATATTTATGTAGCAAAACAAAAGAGGTAAAACAATATGGCTAAGATCATCTCAGCAGCAGAAGCTGCTAAACTCATCAACGACGGTGATTCTGTCGTATTCGCAGCAGACGGCCTTGTCTGCTTTCCAAACGAAATCGTAGACGCTGTAGAACAGCGCTATCTCAACGAAAGGCATCCTTCCGGCATAACAAGCATAAGAGCAGCAGGCATGGGCAACTGGGGCGACGCCGGCGAAGCGCACTGGTGTCACGAGGGCATGATAACGCGCGCCATCAATTCATATATGAGCGTCTGCCCTCCTCTCTGCAAGGCAGTCGAGGACAACAGGATCGAGGGATATATGTTTCCTCTCGGCCCTATAATGCAGCTCTTTCACGAAATAGGTCGCGGCATGCCGGGCATGCTCTCAAAAATAGGTCTCGGTACATTTATGGACGCGAGAAATGGCGGCGGCAAGCTGAATCAACTTACTGCCGAGCAGGGCGAAAACTTCGTAAAATACATTCCTGATTTTCAGGGTGAAGACTACCTGTGGTACACTCTGCCGAAGCTGAACGTTGCGCTGCTGAGAGCGTCGTCTGCCGACCCTCACGGAAATATAAGCATCGACAAGGAAGCCGAGGAGATAGAAGTCCTGTCAGTAGCGCAGGCAGTCAAATCATCAGGCGGCATCGTAATATGCCAGGTGGACGAGCTTGTAGACCTGCATACAGTAAACCCTCACATGATCAAAGTTCCCGGCATCTACATAGACTATATCGTAGTCGCGCAGGATCACGACGCAATACCTCAGAACATGGCGCGCACAAAGGGCGCTACATACGAGCCAGCATTTACAGGCGAGGTCCTGAAGGAAGTAAAAACAGAAGTCGCATCTGTTCCTCTTAACGAACGTAAAGTCATCGCACGCCGCGCCGCGCTCGAGCTCGCGCCGGGCTACAACGTAAACATGGGGTTAGGCATGCCTACCACCGTTCCTATGATACTCGCCGAAGCAGGAGTTGACGATAAGATCACAATGATATCCGAGACAGGCGTGATAGGCGGCGTTCCCGGTACAGAAAGGCTTGACTTCGGCTGCCATTGGAATCCTGAAGCGTTCTGCGACCACGGCGAGCATTTCTCATATTTCGACGGCGGCAATCTCGACTGCGGCGTTTTCGGTCTGAGCGAGGTGGACGCAGACGGCAATATGAATACGAGCCATCTCAACGGCAAGATCACAGGCGTAGGCGGCTTTACCGACATATCATCAAACGCTAAGAAAGTCCTTTTCATTGGTACATTCACAGCCGTAGGCCTTAAGACAGAGATCGGCAATGGAACTATAAAAATAGTAAATGAAGGAAAATACAAGAAATTCATCAAGAAATGTGATAAAGTATCATTCGTAGCGTCAGAATATCTCAGGACGCACGACAGTTTCCTCTATATCACAGAGCGCTGCGTCATCCGCCGCACAAAGGACGGCATGATACTTGAAGAAGTTGCGCCAGGCATCGACATCCAGACACAGATACTCGACCTCTGCGACGCTGAGCTTACTATTCCTGAAGGCGGTCCGAAGCTCATGGACGAACGACTTTTCCGTGAAGAGCCTCTTATGCTTGAATGGTAATTTTAACCATTGTATAAATAAATTATATAGAATAAATAAATCAAATAAGCCGGGCGCCGCAAAAAAGTAAAAGCGGCGCCCTAATTCTATCTTTTCGTGCGCCCGGCGCACCCACAGCTTTGCAAAAAACAAAACGCGGCATGTCCCATCTTTTACAAAAGGACATGCCGCATTCTTTATTTCTTATTGATTTGATACCGTATTACTATTACTGCAGAAAACTACTTGCTGATACCCGGACGGTTAAGGTTGATCCTTCCCTGTCCATCGATCTCGTAAACAGTTACTTCTACTTCATCTCCGATATTCATTACATCTTCGACCTTTTCAACACGGTGCTTTGCCATCTTAGAGATGTGCAGGAGACCTTCCTTGCCAGGGAGAACTTCGATAAACGCACCGAAATTCATGATGCGCTTTACTGTTCCCTTGTAAGTCTTGCCTACCTCTACCTCAGCAGTCAGGAGCTCAATGTAATCCTGAGCAGCCTTTGCTGATTCCATATCAGGAGCAGCGATAAATATCTGACCTTCATCATCGATATCGATCTTAACGCCCGTTTCTGAAATGATCTTGTTGATAGTCTTTCCTCCAGGTCCGATAACTGTTCTGATCTTGTCAACGTCGATCTGCATAGTTATGATACGAGGAGCATACGGTGAAAGCTCTGTTCTTGGTTCAGGGATCTCTTCGAGCATCTTGCCGAGGATGAACTCTCTGCCTTCGTGAGCCTGCTTAAGAGCTCTTTCGAGTATCTCTCTTGAAAGACCGTGGATCTTTATATCCATCTGAATAGCAGTTACACCCTTGCGAGTACCTGCTACCTTAAAGTCCATATCGCCGAGGAAGTCTTCCATGCCCTGGATATCGCTCAGGATAGCGATATCATCGTCTTCCTTGATAAGACCCATAGCTATACCTGCTACAGGAGCCTTGATAGGAACGCCTGCATCCATCAGAGAAAGAGTGCTTCCGCAAACTGAAGCCTGAGATGTACTTCCGTTTGATGAAAGAACTTCAGATACGAGTCTTATAGCATAAGGGAACTCTTCTACAGGCGGAATTACAGGGAGCAGAGCTCTTTCTGCAAGTGCGCCGTGTCCGATCTCTCTTCTGCCAGGGCTTCTTGATGTTCTTGCCTCGCCTACACTGTAAGGTGGGAAGTTATAGTGATGTATATATCTCTTTTCTGTTTCTTCTGAAATGCCGTCAAGTACCTGGCTCTCGCCTACAGCTCCGAGTGTAGCTACTGTAAGTACCTGAGTCTGACCTCTTGTGAACAGACCTGAACCGTGAGTTCTAGGAAGGAATCCTGTTTCACACCAGATAGGTCTGATCTCTGTAGTTTTTCTTCCGTCAGGACGAACGCCTTCGTGAAGGATGAGGTCTCTCATCTGTTCCTTGCGGATCTTGTATAATACATCGTCGATATCCTTGCCGTTTTCAGGATATTCTTCGATGAACTTTGCCTTTGTGTCTGCTTCGAGCTTATCCATAGCATTCTGGCGTTCTGTCTTGTCATGGATCTGTATAGCAGCTCTCATGTCAGCAGTTTCAAAATCTCTCATTGCCTTTTCCAGATCTTCCGGAATATGGTGTTCAGGCATAGGCTTCTTTTCCTTACCTACTTCAGCAACGATCTGATTTATAAATGTGACGAGCTTCTTTATCTCTTCATGTGCAAACATGATACCGTCGAGTATGTCTTTTTCAGGAACTTCGTTAGCGCCTGCTTCTACCATCATGATAGCATCCATAGTACCTGATACAGTCAGGTTCATATCACTTACCGCTCTCTGCTCAAGTGAAGGGTTTACTACGAATTCGCCGTCAACTCTTCCGATCCTTACTGAGCCTGTAGGGCCGTCCCATGGTATGTCTGAAATAGCCAGAGCTACAGAAGAACCGATCATAGCAGCGATATCTGAAGGGCAGTCGTTGTCAACACACATTACTGTAGCTACAACTACTACATCATTGTAATAGCCCTTAGGGAACAGCGGTCTGATAGGTCTGTCCATAAGTCTTGAAGAAAGGATAGCCTTTTCTGAAGGTCTTCCCTCTCTCTTGATAAAACCGCCAGGGATCTTGCCTGCGGCGTACATTCTTTCTTCATAGTCACAGCTCAGAGGGAAGAAGTCGATATCTTCTCTTGGTTCAGCTGAAGCTGTAGCTGTTACGTTTACTACTGTATCACCAAGTCTGATAGTGGCTGCCCCGTTAGCCATACCGGCTACCTTGCCTATCTCGACCTGGAGAAGCTTACCGCCTAAAGCGGTCCTGAATGTGTGGTAATCTTCAAATCTCATCAGTCTGATTTCCTCCGTTTTGATTGATACCTGCGAAAACGTCATGCCCCGACTATTTCCGGCGCAACAACTGTCTCCGCTCGATTCCATCATGACCCGACTTGACAATTCAGAGCATCTGCATACGGTCGCCGATGCTTTGGATTCTCAAGTCCTGATCTGACGGAATAATTAATTATGATCTAACGTTTTCAATATATACTTAAAGCGGGGCACACAAAAAATGCCCCGCTTTTCAGCCGAATTATTTTCTTAAACCGAGACGCGCGATGAGTGCTCTGTATCTTTCAAGATCCTTTTCCTTGAGGTAAGCAAGAAGGTTTCTTCTCTGACCTACCATCTTGAGGAGACCTCTTCTTGAGTGATGATCCTTCTTGTGGATCTTGAGGTGCTCATTGAGGTCGTTGATTCTGTAAGTAAGGATAGCTACCTGTACTTCCGGTGAACCAGTATCTCCTTCGTGTGTTGCGTACTCAGCAATAATTTCTGCCTTTTTCTTCTGATCGATCATTTCTTTTCTCCTTTTCTGAATTCTCCTGCGACCGGGTAGTATGCCGGAGTTGCATACAACGCAGTCACGGAACTTACTTAATATATTTGTGCATAGTATATTCGCACATCATCTATTATTATACAGTTATAATAAATACGTGTCAAGCATATTAAACACTAAAGTCCATGCGCCTTTCTGACAAATACCGAATCATCGTGTATCTGCTTTTTCAACGCATCGAGATTTTCAAATTTCTGTTCATCGCGTATTTTTTTCAGAAATTCTACTGTTATTTTTTTATCGTAAATATCTTCATCAAAATTAAATATATTTGTTTCGATATTCTTGCCGTACTCGCCTACTGTAGGCTTGTTTCCGACGTTAGTTATGCTGCAGTGCTTTTTACCGTCAACATAGCAGTATGTCATGTAAACGCCGTTCGGCAGAGCCGCCATGCTCTCGTCTATAACGATATTGCATGTCGGAAACCCTATAGTCCTGCCGATCTCGTTTCCGTGTATCACAGTGCCCCTTATAGTAAAATTCCTGCCGAGGAGCTCAGGTACAGCCTCTACGTCGCCGCTCATGATCTTTTCTCTTATGAGCGTACTGCTTACTACCTGACCGTCTACCTTTACAGGCGCGACAACAGAAACGTCAAATCTGCCCGAAGCCATGTCGCGCAGCATATCCGCCGTTCCGGCAGCCTTATAGCCGTATGTAAAATTAAACCCGCATACAGCAGTGTCTATCCTGAATTTTTCTATAAGGACCTTATCAACAAATTCCTGTGGGCTGAGCTTCATTATCTCCTCAAAGCTTATTGAAAAAAGATAATCAACGCCCATACTCTCAAGGATCTCTGTCTTTTCATCCTCATATATAATGTTTCTGACGACATTACTGCCTGCGATCACATTGCGCGGATGATTTGAAAACGTAAACACCGCACTTTTTATACCTTTTTCCTCTGCCGTCTTTACTGCTTTTTTTATAAGTACCTGATGTCCCTTGTGGATACCGTCAAAATTTCCGAGTGCTACCGCAGTTTTTTCTATATCCTGTATTTCAGCTAAATTTCTGAATATCACCATCTGAAAAACACCTTACTTGCTTTAAAATTTCTTTTTTCACGATCGTATACTGCAGTTCCCAGAAATTGGCCTGCTGCTCCGTAAACACGAAACATATCCGAATATTTTTCGCCGGACTTCAGGCTGTTTTCTTTTTTAACAGTAACTTTTGCAGGAGAAAGCTTTCCCCCGTTGACGTATTTGCCTTGCTCTTCTTCATCAAGGAATATACTGCCAAAACTTTCCAGACGCTTATCTACAGGCACTATGAACATGCTCATGTCATATGCAAACGCGCTGTCGCGCCGTCTGGCGTATATATCTTCTATACTTATTCCCTCATGTCGCGAGACATGCTCCGCTATTTGCTCAAGCGTTACAGCGTCATTCATGCCAAAGCTACCGCTTCTTGTTCTGACCAGAAATGACATCGATGCTCCGCAGCCAAGCTTTTCACCTATATCAGTGCATATACTCCGTATATAAGTACCCTTTGAGCATTTCACATCAAAAAGCACTCGACCGGGCTCATGAAACACTGCTACAGGCTCGATAGCGTGTACTGTTATCCTGCGCGGCTCGATTTCTACTTCCTCACCGTTACGGGCGTACTCATAAAGATGCTTTCCGTTTTTACGTATAGCTGAATACTTCGGAGGATACTGATCCTGTTCACCTTCCATTGAGCGCAGCGCATCGATCACCTCTTCGGCAGTAATATCCTCTGCCCTTGCGCGTGCTCCGCACGCAGAATCGATCGTCCTGCCCCATATATCGCCCGTGTCTGTAACAGTTCCGAGCAGCAGTTCACATCTATATTCTTTTTCATCGCATTCCACGTACTCAGCCGCCCTTGTAGCTGCGCCGACGCACATGGAAAGCACGCCTGCCGCCATAGGGTCAAGCGTACCCGTATGTCCTATTTTTTTAGTGCAAAGTATCCGCCTTAGCGCCGAAACTGCATCATGAGATGTCATTCCCGCAGGCTTGAGCAGATTTATAAATCCATCCAAAAGAAAATTTCCCTTCTCTTTTATTTTATCGCGTATTTATCATTCGTCTGCTTCATCGTACTCAGCCATGACCTTTTCGACTTCCGCCTTTATAAGCGGGAGTGTTTCTTCCATAGTCTTGAGTACAGCGCAGCCTGCGGCATGCTTGTGTCCGCCGCCTCCGAGCCTGACGCATATATCGGCTACATCAACATAATTCTTGCTTCTGAAGCCTACTTTTATCTCATGCTCGCTCATTTCTCTCAGGAAAACTGCCACTTCTACGCCCTGTATATCGCGAAGCGTAGAATTTATTCCATCGCTCTCGCTCGTTTTAGCGCCTGCTTTTTCATACATATCAAGAGTAACGTATGCCATAGCCGCGCGTCCGTCACAGAACGTCTGCATATTATCCATTATCATAGCGTGAAGCTTGAGCTTTTCAAGCCTCTGACTCTGATAGAGAGTTATATTTATATTTTTCTTATCTATGCCGAGCTCTATAAGCTCAGCAGTTATGATATGCGTTTTCTTCGTCGTGTTTGTATACTGGAAGTTTCCAGTATCTGTAACTATTCCTGTATACAGAGCTTCACCCGCTTCCACATCAAGCTCTATCCCCATAAAGTCATAGAGCTCATACAGCAGCTCGCAAGTAGCCGCAGCATAGGGATCTACCAGATTCACATCTGCAAAGCCTGATTTAGTAACGTGATGATCCACACATGCGGTACGCTTTGCTGCGCCGAAGAAAATATGCTCTCGTTTTGGAAATCTGTCAACATTGCTGCAATCGAGCGCGATACAAAGATCACGCTCAGGCAGCTCTGTCTCCTCATCCGCGTATATTACATAATCCTTATCAAGGAACTTAAGATTGTCAGGTATTTCATCCTCCATGACGATGTCAGCTGTTTTTCCCATCTTACGCATAAGTCCGCACAATGACGCACACGATCCCATTGCGTCACCATCAGCTACCATATGTGGAAAAATATACATTGTCTGTGATTCATTTAATACATCTGCGATCTTCTGCATATCTTCGTGTCTGACATCAAAACCTGCCATATCTTATTCGCTCCTTTCTCCACCGTCATCATCGCTGTCATACTTATCGATGCCGAGACTGTCGATTATCTTTGACATATGACGACCGTATTCTATAGAATTGTCAATCTTAAAGCTCAACTCAGGTACGTGTCTGAGCTTTACATTTTTTCCGATTTCTCTTCTGATGACTCCTGAAGCGCTTTTCATAGCCCTGAGTATGTCATCCTTTTCTTTATCGTCAGCATCCTCGCTTATGCTTTTGCCGAGAACAGAAAGGTATACAGTCGCGTAGCTTCCGTCGTCTGAAACATCGACTCCGGAAACACTGACCATCTTGCCTTTCAGCCTCGGATCCTTCAGTTCAAACAGGAGCATATTTCCCGTTATCTTTCTGATCTCCTCAGCGAGTCTGCCTGCTCTGTAGCCTTTGGCCATTTTATCTGTCCTCTTTTTCTTTATATTACAATATTATTCAGACAGGACTACTTTCTCTCTACCTCTACCATCTTGAAGGCTTCGATTATATCGCCTTCCTTGATATCATTGTAGTTTTCGATTCCGATACCGCACTCGAAGCCGTGATTTACTTCCTTTGCGTCATCCTTGAATCTCTTGAGTGAAGATATCTTGCCTTCGTGTATTACTATGCCCTCTCTTACGAGTCTTACTCCGGCGTTTCTTTCAACCTTTCCTGTAAGAACGTAAGCTCCGGCTATTATGCCTACGTTAGGTACTTTGAATGTATTTCTTACTTCAACTGTACCTATTACCTGTTCAACATATTCAGGATCAAGCATTCCCTTGAGAGCCTGTTCAACATCCTCTATTGCCTCGTAGATAACGCTATATGTTCTGATCTCAACGCCGTCTCTTGCAGCTACGCTCTGTACAGCCGCAACAGGTCTTACGTTGAAGCCTATGATAATAGCGCCTGTAGTACTTGCGAGCATTACATCTGATTCAGTTATAGTACCTACGCCTGTATGGATGATCTTTACAGCGACTTCTTCGTTTCTGAGCTTTTCGAGAGATGTTACAAGAGCGCCTACAGAACCCTGTACGTCAGCCTTGATTATAAGGTTGAGCTCCTTGAGGCTTCCCTGCTCGATCTGGCTGAAGAGCTGATCGAGAGTAACGCCTGCAGTCTTCTGCATTATCTGTTCTCTCTGCTTTTCTTTTCTGTGTTCTGCTATTTCACGAGCCACTTTATCTGAACTTACAGCGTTGAACTCATCACCTGCTTCAGGTACTTCTGTAAGGCCGAGTATCTCTACCGCTGTAGCCGGGCCTGCCTTCTTAAGAGCTTCGCCCTTGAAGTTAGTCATGGCTTTTATACGTCCGCTGCAGTTTCCTGCTACAATAGCCATACCAACATGCATAGTTCCGTTCAGAACGAGGAGTGTAGCCACAGGACCTCTCTGCTTGTCGAGTCTTGCTTCTATTACTGAACCGAGTGCGAGTCTTGAAGGATTTGCCTTTAACTCGAGCATTTCAGCCTGCAGGAGTATCATTTCGAGCAGCGTATCTATACCTTCGCCTGTCTTTGCTGAAACAGGAACGCATATCACGTCTCCGCCCCAGTCTTCTACGAGTATACCGTTTTCAGCGAGGTCTTTCTTTACATTGTCAATATTGGCACCCGGCTTATCTATCTTGTTTATAGCTACGATAATAGGAACAGATGCTGCCTTTGCGTGGCTGATCGCTTCTATCGTCTGAGGCTTTACACTGTCGTCTGCAGCTACTACAAGTACCGCTATATCTGTTACATAAGCGCCTCTCGCACGCATAGCAGTAAATGCTTCATGACCCGGAGTGTCAAGGAATACGATCCTCTGACCATTATGCACTATCTCTGACGCACCTATATGCTGAGTGATTCCGCCGGATTCACTTGAAGTTACACTTGTCTGTCTTATACGGTCAAGAAGTGATGTCTTACCATGGTCAACGTGACCCATTACTGTAATGATCGGAGGTCTTGGTTCAAGGTCTTCCTCACGGTCAGTGAAGCTTTCTATGCCTTCCTCAACTTCCTCTTCCTCTACCTTACCTATTACAATAGTCTTTCCAAGCTCATCACCAAGTATCTGAACCGTATCTTCGTCAAGATTCTGGTTGATGTTAGCCATGATACCCATCTTCATGAGTGACATTATTATCTGAGATGTTGAAACATCTATCTGCTCAGAAAGTCCTTTTACCGTGATAGGTACTG
>CAVGTL010000106.1:5717-10293 GCA_963632005.1 Succinivibrio sp. | reverse complement strand
TGAAACACGCAGCCAGTCAGCGCCCTTGAACGCGCATATCTCAGCGTTAGGATTTGCCGCGAGCTGCTTTGAAACATCCTTTACCTTGCCTGTCTGTATGTAAAGCTTTCCCTCAAAAATATGAGCAGTTCCGAACGGACGAACCCTTGGCTTGTCGCCGTCAACTGTAGCGAGATAATATACGTTTGCATCCTTTAAAAATTCAGTTACCTTTTCGATCGATTCCATTGTAAAATACTTCCTTTCTGCAATATTCTTTTTAAATTAATTAATATATCAATAACTGTGCCTGCGCCCGGCGCAGCAGTCAGTCATCGAATCTTAGCCGCCGGGTCTGTCAGCTCAGGTATCGCACCGCCTGCTACAGCCCACAGATAAAGGCTTGCTACGCTGCAATACGGCGAAAAGCGCTTTCTATAGCGCTCAAAGCGGGCTTTGTCTATCTCCTTATGCCTGTAAAGCATGCGAAGCCCGCGCAGTATGGCAAGGTCACCGTAGCTGAAAACGTCGGGGCGCTGCATGCAAAACAGCATTATCATTTCAGCAGTCCACACGCCTACACCCTTCAGCGCGCTCAATTCCTTTATGACCTCTTCATCAGTCTTTTCGTGCATAGACTCGGGATCGAACTCGCCGTTTTTTACCTTGAGCGCAAAATCAGTCAGATACTCAGCCTTTCGAAATGTCATTCCATATGACTGAAGCTTCTCAACGCCGGCAGCTATGATGCTGTCCGCATCAACCTTTCCAAGCCCGTCCTGCAGCCTGCGCCATATAGTAGCCTGCGCCTTAGTTGATATCTGCTGCCCAACTATATGATGTATGACAGAAGAAAACAGATCATCATCGACCTCGCGTTCTATATGCCCGACCGCGTCGATCACAGCAGCAAGCTTTTTATCCTTGCTCTTCAGGTAATTTATTTCCTTTTCACCGTATTCAAAATACATTTTTTCTGCACCCTAATTATATCAGCTCTGACTTCCTGTTGACGCGCCGGGCGCGTGGATGGCTATGCTTCGCGTCTTCTGCGCCATTCGTTCCAGAAAGCTTTATAGCCGTTTGCTTCTATTTCTTCTTCCGGCATTATCTTTGGCGAAGATTTACTGTAAAAATCTTCTATCACATCTGCAAATCTAAACACCTCTGCGGTGTAATCGCTAATTGATACGACCTCCGTCGTGCCGTCCTTAAGCTCTAACACTACATTATCTCCGTCGTGCCTTATCGACCAGTCTATGCCGTTCGGGCATCCATATATGAGAACATTTTCCAGTTTTGCGTCAGCGTAATATTCATGCCCGCAGCACGGGAGCATCTGTATATCCGCCTGTCCTGCAATATGCTCCTCTGTCAGCGATTTCAACAGCAGCAGCGCCGTCGCGCTTACAGTGGCGTCATATTCCAGAATTTTACTGTCAATCACCACAGTCGCGTGACCGTGCAGGCAGAGGTCATACGGATCGTCCGGATTTCCGTTTATCCAGCTCAGATCCTCTGCATTTATCGAAAAGCCTTTCATTTTATCCTCTCCCGCATTTCGACTTCAATATATGAGCTTCCATATTATTTTTCTTATTACAGCAAATTCAAACACTGCTTCTATGGTTATCTTTGTTCCATTGACTTACCCAAAAGCCAGTCTATTACATTTATGACTTTTATACCATCATAATTGCCGACCGTGAAACGGTCAAGCGTCAAGATTATCTTCTCGTAATTGTCTTTTACAGCTCTCAGCGGTCGTATCTCACGTTCAAATGTTTCCTGAGATGTCATATCAGCTGTCACCTGGAAATATGTCAGCACACCTTGCTTCTCAGCCACAAAATCTATCTCTGCATTTCCTATCTTGCCTATATTGACCTTATATCCGCGTCTGAGGAGTTCAAAATATACTATATTCTCTATCGAGAATCCAAGGTCGTAATTTTTTCTCGGAAGTATGTGATTTCTTAATCCGAGATCTACTATATACATTTTTCGATTTACTTTAAGTATCTGCTTTCCGGTGATGTCGAATCGTTCAGCGGGATAAAATATAAAAGACTCAACAAGCGCGCTGACATAATCACTTACTGTATTTGGCGATACCTTACGTCCTGACGATACCAGATAATTTGCAATATTCCTTATAGATACCGGGCTTCCCGCAACGCTTGCCAGATATTTTGCTATATTCTTAAGCAGCGTTATATCCGTTATATTGCGTTTACCGCGTTCTGTGCTCATTCTAAGCTGGCGATCCTCGATATCCCGCACAATAACTGTATTGTATATGCCTTCAAGGTACGTATCTACTTTCTCTGTTGTCTTATCCATGACCGCGAGGTACGGAAAGCCTCCGTTTCTCATGTACTCAGTAAAAGCCATCTCTTCCTGATCGTCTGTAAGCTCCATGTATTCTCTGAAAGAAAGCGGCAGCATGGAGATCTCCACATATCTGCCGGACAGGAGCGTAGCCAGATCACCCGAAAGCATGTATGCGTTTGAACCTGTTATATAGATATCTGCATTCGGCTTGACATAAAGGCTGTCAACTACTTTTTCAAACCCTTCCACCTTCTGTATTTCATCGAGGAATATATATGTCATGCATCCGTCCTGCATATTTTCCTTTAGAAATTTATACAGCTTTCTGTAGTCGAGAAGCTCTTCATACTCAAGTTCTTCAAAATTTATAAACACTATCCGGTCATCAGACACCCCACTGCTTTTAAGCTCACTCTGATATTGACGAAGCAGCGTTGATTTTCCGCACCTTCGTATTCCCGTCACTACCTTTATTACTTGCTCATCTTTCCACTGGCCAAGCTTTTCCAGATATTCACTTCTGAGTACCATAACACAGACCTCCATTCATATGTATCTATTATATGATACCCATTTATTGTTTTCAATATTTCGTTCCTGTCAAGGAATATTTTTTATTCTTATATAAAAATGTTCCCATTTGGGAATATTTTTTAACTTCTATATAAAAGTGTTCCCAGTCCAGCTACAGCTCATGGTAATACGGGCAGATATTCTGGTATGTTCCGTCTTTCATCAGGAAGCCGCCCGGGATAGTTCCAAGCTGCACGAAGCCGAGCTGCTCATACAGTCTGCGTGCATTAACATTGCTTTCTACTACTGCATTAAACTGTAATATTCTGAAGCCTGCGTCCTTCGCCTGATTGAGAGAATCAACTACGAGCTTTTCACCGATGCGCTTTCCTCGGCATGAGCCGTCGACTGCATAGCTTGCATTTGCAATATGCCCGCACCTGCCGACGTTATTTGGATGAAGGATATAAAGTCCTGCTACCTTTCCGTCGTCATCAGCTACACCACAGTACGTCTGAGAGGCAAAAAACGCTTTTCCCGTTTCCTCATCGAGTAATTCTGTCTGCGGAAAAGCGACTCCGTCCTCTACGACCTCATTCCATATGCGTATCATATCCAGCAGATCATTTTCGTTATATTTTCTTATTTCCATTATACACCCTCCTTGAATCCTGATTTGTCAGCATTTTACCTTCGACCCGACGCTTGTTGACTTTTCAAATTTCAATCTGTCTGTTTTGATCCAGACCCTTAACTGCAATTAGAAGCATTTATCCAATATGTCAGCATCCGGACCTTTCTTTCCGGTTGCTGCGCTGACTGCAAAGAACAGTATACCGCCCGCCAGAAGTCCCCATACTACCGCATTTATACCGGCAATATTTACAAATTTCGTAGCAAAAATGTACGTAGCCACTGCGCCTATACTGCTGCACACAGCTGCCTGCCCCGTTCCCTTTTTCCAGAAAAGTCCCCCTACAAGCGGCCAGAAGAACGTGCATTCAAGTCCTCCGAACGCAAACAGATTAAGCACGAATATAATATCAGGCGGGTCTATAGTAAGGAATATTACTATCGCGCCAAGCGCTATCGTTACAAGAGTACTTACAAGCTTAACATGCTTATTATATGATGCATTTCTGACAGGATCATCCTTTACCACATAATTCTTCCAGAGATCCTTTACGACTGCTGCAGTTGCAAGTATCAGAAGCGAATCTGCTGTAGACATGACCGCCGCCATCGGCGCTGCAAGGAATATAGCCGCTATTCCTGTCGGCATTATCTTCTGGACAATATATGGTATAAAGTAATCTGACGTCGGCAGCGCGTCAGTATCTACAAGAGCGCCTGCCCATGTTCCCGCCAGATGCATGCCGATGATAACAAAGCTGCATGTCAGTACGCCTATCCACATCGCCTTGTGCATGCTCTGTGTATTTTTAAAGCCCATGGAACGCACTGCTGTCTGCGGAAGTCCCAGTGTTCCGAACCCTACCAGTATCCAGTAGCTGAGCAGCGCTCCCGGCGTGTATTTTGAAAACAGATCGTCGTATACGCCAGGCAGATTAGCCTGAAGTCCTGCGTCTATGTTTTCCAGACCACCGCCTGCTCTCAGAACGAAAAATATAAATAAAAATGTACCTAAGCACATTACTATTCCCTGAATAGTATCAGTAATTACAACTGCGCTGAAGCCGCCGACCGCAGTATACAAAATTACTACCGTTCCGAATATCAGACGCGACGT
>CAVGTL010000106.1:0-5707 GCA_963632005.1 Succinivibrio sp. | reverse complement strand
GCGACGTCACATGATCCATTCCCGTTATCGAAGCTATAAGTGTTGCGCCTCCTGTAAACTGGCTTATCATCTGCGCTACAAAGAACGTAATAAGTCCGATACTCGTAATGACAACAAGCGCGTCGCTCTTATACCTCGCTTTAAAATATCCGATAACCGTAACAGCTCCCGTTCTGCGCGAGATCATCGCCAGCTTATTTCCCAGCACACCCAGTACCAGGAATGTTACCGGTATCTGTATAGCCGCAAACCATACCTGCGCATATCCGTATGTAAGCCCTGCAGCACCCGGACCTGATACAAACGAGCTGACTGAAGTATATGTAGCCATTATCGTCATTGCAAGTACGATGCCGTTCATATTTCTTCCGCCGATGAAGTACTGTTCCTCAGAAGATGATCTTGACTTCTTTTCCGCTCTTCTGCTGTACACAAAGCTTACGATAATATTGAATAAAAGATATCCGAGGAAAACAGTTAACATTAGCTTCTGATCACTACTCATTATCGTCTTCCTCCTCATCGTAAGAAAAATCTTTAAATACGAACCTCAGTAACAGAAAAACTCCGGCAACTGCGATGATAACAGTACCAAACACTGAGACTGCAAACCACGCAGGCATATGAAACAGCGTCCATCCTGTGGAATTAAGTAAAAATGCAGTAGACACATGCCACAAAAGACATACTGCTACGACGAGAAGCGTAGCTTTTATCTCTTTCATGCATTGCTTATGTTTTTCCTCTTTTGTTAATTTCACCATAGCAAACCTCTCCTCTTGCGGCGTCGACCTTTATCAACGTAAAACATAGCGCTTTATAGCGCGCATCATTTCAGCTTCGTCCAACGGTTTCGACAGATGCTCGTTCATTCCTGCTCTGCGGCTTTCCGCGATATCATCCGAAAAAGCATTTGCTGTCATCGCAAATATCGGTATCTCCTGAGCGTCTTTTCTCTTCATCGCCCGGATAGCTCTTGCTGCAGATAATCCGTCCATGACAGGCATCATAACATCCATAAGTATCAAATCAAACTGTCCTTCTTCAGATGAAGTAAATCTGTCAACTGCCTCTTTTCCGTTAAATGCAGTCATCACATCCATGCCCGCATTTTCAAGAATAAATTTAGCTATTTCTGTATTAAGTTCATTATCTTCAACAAGAAGTACCTTAACACCAGATACATCACCTTCAGCAACAGACTTCAGCGAGGTATTTTCCTTTTCATAGTCGGTGTCGAGCGCAAACGAGATCGTTGTCGTAAATGTCGTTCCTACGTTCAGCTCGCTTTCCACTTCAATAGTTCCGCCCATCATTTCTGCAAGCTGCTTAGCTATAGGAAGCCCAAGACCTGTTCCCATATAGGCAGTCCTTGCGTTGCTGTCTTCCTGAGCAAACGGCTCAAAAGCGTGAGATATAAACTCCTTGCTCATACCGCGGCCTGTATCTGAACATACAAATTTATATGTAGCCACGCCGTTTGCGCAGGCTGTCTCAGAGGCAGAAAATGAAACAGAACCACCATCGCGATTATATTTTACGGCATTTCCTTCAATATTTTGTAATATCTGCTTTAAATGTACCGGACTTCCGATCAGATGAGAATGTTCTATATTTTTATGATCGATATATACCTTAAGTCCCCTGAGCCCGGCATTCATTTCTGCAATATTATTTATTTCCTGCAAAACATCAAGTAAATTGAATGGCTTACGCTCTAATACGATAGCTCCTGATTCCAGTTTATTCATATCAAGGATATTATTTACAAGATCAAGCAGGAAGCCTGAAGCTTCTTTTACTTTTTCACGGCATTCAGCCTGCTTCTTCATATCATCAGAAAAATGCTCCGCTATAGATATCATTCCTCTGATCCCATTTATAGGCGTCCTTATGTCGTGACTCATCCGCCTCAGAAAATCAGTCTTTGCCATATTTGCACGACGGGCTTCCTCAGCAGTTTCCATCAATTTCTGTTTATATTCTATTTCCTTCTTTTTCTCACGGTCGATCTTACGCACTACATACAGTGCATTTAAAGTTTTTCCCTCGTCATCACGTTTTTTAGCAATTATACGCGCCTGATTCCATGTACCGGCTCTTGTACGATATTCAACAGCTACGCTTTCTGTGTCTTTTAAGCGCTCTGATAATGTAGATACATTCCAGAATTCACGCATCATCTGTTTATGCTCATCAGACACTATCTTATCGCACATCTCTTCAAAAATATCTGCAATGTAGCCTGTTTTTCCTGTTAATTTATGAGTCTCCTGCGATGCAGAAATTTCCTCATAAGTTTTTTCTACCAGGTCTATCCTGTATATCAGCCAGTATATCTTGCTGATAGACCCTATTATTTCGCTGTTTAAATTTGCCTCAGCAAGCGCATTTTCCAGATTCGTCTGCAGCTTCTCCTGTTCGGCTACAATGTCATCTATATAGCGGTATCCCATAATTACCTTAAAGCCGGTTTCATCTTCCAGACGTACTATCTGTACTTCAAAATACTGCTGCCCCACTTTGTTCGGCTTTACACGGTATTTGTAGGCAAATCGCTTATTTCTGTTCAAGTGCTCTTTCAGGTACTCTGCGTCCATTTTTTCCAGAAAATCAGGCGCTGATTCCTTAATGACAAAATGCTCAAAATAATGTTTTATGATAAAAGAATACGAGCCCTTCTCTTCTGCCATCTCTTTTACAACAGCTGCTGCATTGTTGTAATCATCACATTTGATCGGGATGAGCGTATCATTCATAAGGTCGCAGTAATATATGGAAGTGTAGTCTACACTGAGTGCGTCTAATATGATCTTTTCGTTATTAAGCGCCTCCAGGCTTTTCTGCAGCGAGTTTCTGTTTTCTTCTAACTCTTTCATCATTTGCAGATTGTTTTTTAAACCGCCGATATGACCGCTTATACCGCGCATAAATCTTACTGCAAGCTCTATACGGCTCGAAGCCGGATTATCTACACCCATATACCCGGTTACAACACCGCCGGATACAACGGGAATTATTATTATCGAATCGATGCCCTGACCTGAGAACAGTTCAAATTCTTCCGGCCACTTTTCTCTGTCGCTCTCCCAGTCCCAGGAAACAATTACGCCGTCATTATTCAGGATCGAAAACCAGTTCGGTACGCCTGACAGCGGGAGGTCCTCCATTTCTCTGATAGTCGGCAAAACGCCTTCAGCACACCACACATGCGCCATATACAGTACATCGGTCGTGCCGGGCTTCAGCTCAAAGATATAAGAACGGTCTGCCTGAGCATACTTTCCTAAAGACGCCAGCAGCTCCGGCATCACACTGTCAAGCTCCTCTTCGCTTTGAATATTGTCCAAAAGCGCAGTGTTTCTCATTACCTCTTCAACAGCGAAAAGTATCTTCTGCAATTCATCGTATTTTTTTGATTCATCATATACTTCAATTTTTACTTTATTCATTGGTTCGTTTTCTTCCAGTTCATTATTTTTCATCGAACATTCTTTCCTTGAACAGCTTTTCCTGCATGCCTCGCATTTTCCTTTAACAAGATACACAGGATATTCCTTAATATTTTCCATTTCTACAGTTTAAGTAATACAAGTATACTCGCTTTTTTATGAACTCGCAATAAATCAATATACATATATATGGATGTGTGCGCCGGGCGCACATTTTACGCAGCTTCATGTTGCACGAGAGTTACGGCAGGATAACTGATTTATGCAATAAAAATAAGGACCCGCATTTGTTCAACACGAGTCCATATTTTATGTGTATTAATTTATATATATTAATTACTTCAATTACTTTGGCTCAGCTCCGTCCGGTAACAGTCCGGCGAGCTCTTTCATGATCTCCGGTATATCTATGTTCTGAGGACAGTGTCCTGTACATGCTCCGCACCCTATACAATCGGAAGGCTTTCCATTTGACTTGATCTCCGCGGCGCCGGCAAGAGCCCATATTCCATCGACCTTGTAGCTGTTGTAAAGATTAAGATAATCAGGGATATTTATCTCTATCGGACATTCGCTGCAGCAGTAACGACATGACGTACATGGCACCTGTATCTGATTTTTGAACATATCACAGGCTTTCCAAAGCGTGTCCATATCATTTTCGCTTAATGCTTCGTCATCATTAAAAGTAGCTATATTATCCTCAAGCTGTTCCATAGTACTCATTCCCGAAAGTATGACATGTACCTGCGGAAGGCTCTTCACAAAGTTGAGCGCCCATGCGGCGATGCTCATGTCAGGATGCGCCGCTTTAAGGACCTCATTTGCTTCAGGCGTCAGGTCTGCGAGTCTTCCTCCGCGGACAGGCTCCATGACCATGACAGGAATATTCCTTTCTTCCAATATGCTGTACTCTTCTTTAGTGGCAGCATATTTCCAGTCATAATAATTCAGCTGAAGCATTGCAAAATCCCACTGATGATGCGATGCAAATCGTCTGAGCGTATCTACGCCCGCATGGCTTGAAAATCCAAAGTAACTTATGCGGCCTGCCTCTTTCTGTCTGAGAAAATATTCTATCGCGCCGCTGTTCAGGTATTTGTCGATATTTTCCTCATTCAGACAATGTAAGAGATAAAAATCTATCCTGTCTGTCTGAAGCCTTTTCAGCTGTTCTTCAAAGACGGCCTCGTAATCAGGTGTCGCATCGATATAAAATTTGGTTGCGATATAATAGCTGTCACGCGGGAATATCTTCATCGCTTCCCCGAGACATTTTTCTGAATCTCCGTTATTATAGATGTAAGCGGTATCAAAATAGTTTATCCCCTCTTCATACGCGCGGCGGATGATCTTTATCGCTTCCGGATAATCTATCGGCGCATTCGGGTCCTTTGGGTCAGTCGATGGCAGACGCATATTCCCCATACCGAGTCTGGATAATTCTATATCCTGAAATTTTTTGTACTTCATAGTTTTTGCCTCCTTTTTTTATGTCTCTTTTCAATCAGTAAAATATGATACATTTTAAGTATTTCATTCAACTTTTTAATTGCTTTGCATCCGTTCATATCGTTCTTCCAGGAACGCATACAGCGGGTCATTATCTATCCACCACTGCTTGCCACCGTATTCGAGCTCAAGCATCCCGTGCGGCGATGGAGCTTCGTTTAATGTAAATGACTCTCCTGTCACCATATTTATCACAGAGCCGAATTCCGCTGTTGTGCCTGCCAGATGCTTATTTTCAGTAAAGCATTTCCTGTCAAGCTTGTTTATCAAAGAAACCATTTCTACTTTTTCTTCATCCGACAGCGCGTTGGCACTCGCACTTCCGACCCGGAACTCGATACTTGCTACATCTGCGTCTTTAAGCTCGTCAGCCCATCTGCATACCCTTGCTTTTCCTGAAAAATTTACAGCTGTGACTATTGCAGCGGCAGCAATAACAATAATTATTACAGATATTGTGAATTTTCCTGACATGCTGACTCCTTTTCCGAACTTAGTTGCATTAGCTTGGTTAATATAAGTATACTGTATCTTCATTAATGCTGCAATAAATATGGATATACGTGGGCGCGCCTGGCGCGCATTTTAATGCCTGTTATGCGGGAGGCCCTTCGGGCGTTAATTATTCATTTATTCGGTACCGTCCGGTATTATCTCATGAAAATTTCAATATTTCAGGAAAAATTTCTGTAACTGTGATATACTTTGTTTGTTTCACCTATTTATTTATGAATAGTGATTCG
>CAVGTL010000105.1:5364-10392 GCA_963632005.1 Succinivibrio sp. | reverse complement strand
GCGGGGCTTGCGGTACTCGCAGTTGTAGCTGTCATCGTTTACTTCGCGTATAACATCCGCGGAGGCAAGATGGACTACGAAGAACGTAAAAAGCTGCTCATAGGCGATGATAAATAATTTATTAATAATTAATAAACGAATAATATAAACGAGCGGCCGCCTGGCGGCCCAAAGGAGGCGCAGCATTGGAATTCATTAAAAAAGAAATAAAAGATCACATAGCTTACATAACGATAAACAGACCGCCTGCAAACGCGATGAACAGGCAGCTTTACGAGGAGCTGGGCGCGGCGTTCAACACGCTTTACGACGAGCTTGACGACGTAAGGATCGCGATATTGACAGCGGAGGGCAGGCAGTTCATAGCGGGGAACGACCTCGGCGAGATAGACGAGAGCGGCGTGGCTGACATGGCGTTTCAGGCGAATTATTTCAACAACTGCATACAGGCGATCGTAAACAGCCCCGTGCCTGTAATAGGCGCGATAAACGGCGCGGCTGTAGGTGCGGGATTCTGCGTAGCGGCTTCATGCGACGTGCTCGTTGCTGCAGAGGGCGCGCGTTTCGGTCTGCCTGAGATGAAGGTCGGCGTGCTAGGAGGTATGGCGTTCCTTCCGTCGATGGTCCCTCAGAAGCTCGGCCGTTACATGACGCTCACGGGAGCACTCGTACCGGCTGAAAAGCTCGAGGCTTACGGATCTGTACACAGCGTAGTGTCTCGCGAAAAGCTGATGGAAGCAGCGGAAAAAATAGCGGAGGAAGCGATGAGCGCGCCGCCGCTCAGCCTGAGAGCGTGGAAAAAGTGCGTGAAATACATAGACAGGCTCGATTTTGCGAGCATAGAGCACATAACAGACCTTGCGTTTTACGACCTCATGGACACGGAGGACTCGCAGGAGGCGGTCAGAGCGTTTATGGAAAAGCGTAAGCCGGAGTACAAGGGCAGATAAATACAAGGACAGATAAGCGGAGCAAAGGGCGAAAAGGCAAAAAAAGGCTAAAAGGCGGTGAATTAAAGTAAAATGAAGGATTATACAGCAGATTACGAAAGCAAGAAAATAACTGTCGAGCAGGCGCTTTCAAAGATAGAGTCTGATATGAATATTTACGTCGGCGTAGATGTCGCGGAGCCGGTCACTGTACTGCGCGAGCTGCATACAATAGCCGATAGAGTAAAAAACGTTACTATAAACAGCGTGCTCGGTCCGGAGGATTACAAGCATTTGCACGACGAGTCGGGGAATATAAGGACGGAGCCGTTTTTCTACGGTCCGTTTACGAGAAGGGCGCACAGCACCGGAAATGTTTCACTCGTGCCTGCCAGCATAAGCACGCTTTACCGCGACCGCGCAGCGTTCAGAAAGCCGAATATATTCATAGGTCTTGCGTCTCCGATGGATAAGCACGGATTTATGACTATGGGAATGTGCATTTCCCAGGAAATGGACGCGCTTGAGCAGGCAGATATAGTAATACTGGAAATAAACCCGAACGTGCCGGTCGTTTACGGCGACGCTGCCGTGCATATAAAGGATGTTGATTTTATCATAGAGTCCGACCGTGACCTGCCGCTAGACCCTGTAGCCGCGCCTAACGAGATACAGGAGATAATAGGTCATCATATAGCAGACCTGATAGAAGACGGTTCAACTATACAGCTCGGAATAGGCGGTATACCTGACGCTGCCGCGCGGCAGCTCATAAACAAGCACGATCTGGGAGTTCATTCTGAGATGTTTACGCCTAGCATGGTAACGTTGTATGAGGCGGGCGTTATAACAGGCGCTAAAAAGAACATAGATAAAGGCCAGATGGTCTGCACGTTGCTGACTTCATCGCCGGAGGTATTTGAGTTTGTCGATCATAACCCTGCAGTCAAAATAATGCGCGGAAGCTACGTGAACGACCCGTTCGTTATAATGAAAAACGACAAGATGGTAGCTATAAACTCAGCGCTCCATGTGGACCTGACTGGTCAGATATTTTCTGAAACTATAGGCCACACGCAGTACAGCGGATCGGGCGGAGCGAATGACTTTGCAATGGGAGCGCACCGCTCGCGCGGCGGCAAATCGATAATAGCGCTGCCGTCAACGAAGAAAAAAGGAACGGTATCGTCTATACAGCCGCTTGACTTTGAGGGCGGCGTAGTAACAGTGCTGCGCCAGACTGTGGATTATGTCGTGACCGAATACGGCGCAGCCCCGCTCGCAGGTCGTAGCATAAAGGACAGAGTAGAAAACCTGATAGCCATAGCCCATCCTGATTTCAGGGCAGAGCTGCGTGAGCAGGCTAAGAAGTTGGAGCTGTGGTAACGGTATGTTTCATCAAATTCAGTGATAATGTAGAAAGGCGTTGTTGTCATTAAGACAGCAGCGCTTTTTGTATGCTTTACACAGAAAAATTTTAAATTTTTAGCAAAGATCAACATTTTTGTTGCGCTTTTGTCACGGTCGGTTTCGTATACTGTTTCGAATGGAGGGAGGTACCATGAGCAACACATTAAAATATATTGATCTGGCGATGGAAGGCTGGGGGCTTCTGTTCTGCCTGCTGGCTGCGGCTATCCTGCTGATAGTCAGACATATAGACCATCGTACAAAACGATATTTTCTGGCGATATTCTCGTTTTTATTTTTAGATCTGCTTTCTAACATGTGTGGTCTTTTATTAAGAGGCCGCAGTGATATTTCAGGGAGGGCTTTACTTTGTCTTGCAAATTTAAGTGAGTATTTCTGGGGATATGTGTTGACGCTGGTGCTTACTCTGTATTTGCTTTATCTCATTGACCGAGGGGATAAGGATATTACAAAGATGTGGCGCGTTGCGGCGTTGGGAATTTTTGCGTTGGCAGTGATACTTTTGGTGATCTCGCAATTCACCGGTATTTTTTATTCGGTAGATGCAAACGGGATATACCACAGAGGGTCGTTGTTCTGGCTGTCACAGGTCATTGCTATAGGAACGTTACTGCTTGATATGGTTTTAGTCATTCGCTACAGGAACAGGCTTGATCGCACTGAACGGTTGAGTTTTTGCGTTTATACCTGCGTACCGATAGTGGCTATAATAGCACAGTTATTTTTCTATGGAATATATTTCCTGTTACTGTCATCTACGCTGGCTGCGGTATTTATGCTGGGAGCGATCATTTTAGACCAGACAGATCAGCATTATCGAATAGAGCAGGAATTGATTCAAATGCGTTCGACTATAATGCTGTCACAGATAAAGCCACACTTCCTTTATAATTCGCTGACTGCTATCGCCCAGCTTTGCGGACAGGCGCCTGATGAAGCGAAAGAAGCTACTCTGGCATTTGCTGAATACCTTCGTATCAACATGAAGTCGCTTAAAGCGAGCGATAAAGTTCCTTTTGAAACTGAGCTTAAACATATCCAAAATTACCTTTATTTAGAAAAACTCAGGTTTGGAGACGAACTTTTCGTAGATATGGATATTCAGACGACAGATTTTTATCTGCCTGTACTGACTGTTCAGCCGTTGGTGGAAAATGCAGTGAAATGGGGAGTAGGACAGGCCGAAGATGGCGGTACGGTAAAACTTTCTACAAGCGAAACGCCGCTCGGAGTGGAGATAACCGTAACTGATGACGGAGTAGGATTCGATCCTGAAGATCTGCCGCAGGACGGTAAGGAACACCTTGGCCTGCAGCTTGTGCGTGAACGTCTGCAAATGGTCTGTGGAGCTGATCTGATGGTGGACAGTCATATCGGAAAAGGGACGGTAGTGCGTGTAATTATCCCGCGCCACCTTAATTAAGGTCGTAAAAATGTGTGTTACGCACGAAATGAGGAGGAAAAACGATGAAACACAAAATACGGAGCCGGGCTCTGTCGCTGGCTATGAGCTGTATTATGCTTATGAGCCTGTTTTGCGTTCCGGTAATGGCAGATGAAACAACGCCTGCGGAAGTTGGCTATCAGCCTGCTGTACAGGCGGAAGACGGTATTTATGAGATCGGCAGCGCCGAGCAGCTGTATGAATTTGCAAAGCTTGTCAATGGATATTATAACAACTCCGGCGACTATGCTCTGGGCGTTCCGACGGCATCGGCGCGTTTGACTGCTGACATTACAGTTAATGATGAAATCAGTGAGTCTGCAATAAAATGGATGCCGATAAGCAGTGAGACACTGCCTTATATGGGAACATTTGACGGAAACGGACATTATATCAGCGGTCTGTATTTTCCGGGAACTTCGACATATGAAGATGAGGATGCCGATCATTATGCGGCGGCAGTTGTAGTGTATGAAAAAGACGGCCGCGTAATTCACAACGGATCGGAAAAAGGTGATGCTTTTGTCGGTCTTTTTGGTTTTGTGGGTGAAAACGGTATAGTTAAAAATTTAACGGTAAAAGATTCTGTTTTCAGCAACGGATATTCAGATATCGGAGCGATAGCGGGCGCAAATGACGGTATTGTACAGAACTGTAACAGCGAGAATAATACTGTACTCGGCAAACACAGCGTAGGCGGGGTCGCCGGCAGCAATGATTTTGAGGCTGATTCTGCGATCCTGAAAGAATGTGTGAACAGCAGTCATGTTACTGCAGGAATAGCAGGAGGCGGTATTGCAGGCAGCAACTATACAAATGGCACAGTTGAGAACTGCACCAATAACGGAGCAATAGACGGCACGGCTGATATCGGCGGTATTCTGGGCGCTGCTTCGAATGAGATATCAGGCTGTACAAATAACGGCAGTGTTACTTCTGCAGGCGACCGAGCAGCAGGCATTGTTGGCAATATGGGTGACGCTAATGTAAAAAATTGTATAAATAACGGCAGTATTCTTTCAAAGAGGGATTATGCAGGCGGTATCGCCGCTTCGGCAGCAGGATCGAGCAAGATAATAAACTGTCAGAATAACGGAAGCGTTACAGCGGACTCAACTGCTGCCGCAAATTGCGGTTATTTTGCAGGCGGAATCGTTGGCGCTGCGACAGGCAAAACACAGATAGTAAATTGCAGCAATGCAGGAAGTGTTTACGCAGTCGGTT
>CAVGTL010000105.1:0-5334 GCA_963632005.1 Succinivibrio sp. | reverse complement strand
AGGGCTTGAAGGTACTGCATCGGTAGAGCGTTCTTCGAACAGCGGAACAGTTACTGCAAAAATTTATGCAGGCGGCATCGCAGGCAGGATATCTTACAGCGGAGCGGGAAGTAATATTAATAATTGCTTTAACACAGGTAAGGTAACGACTTCTGAAAACGGATATTATGCGGGTGGTCTCGTAGGTCAGAATGGCCGAAGCGGCTATGACGATCGCGGCGGCAGTGTAAAGAACTCGTGGAACAACGGTGAAGTTATCGTTCCCGGAAATTACTCTGCATATGCAGGCGGCATTTGCGGTAATATTTATGGCGCAGGAACGGTTACAAATTGCTATTATCTCGACAGCAGCGCAGAAAAAGCAAGTATCAACGGCGCTGTCAGCGAGCCGGACGGGATGGAGCCTGTGCAGAACGCAGACGTGTTTGCGTCCGGTAAGATCACATGGTACTTAAATCATAGGGGCGACAACACAGAAACCATATGGTATCAGAATGTTGATAACGATAAAGCACATGATGCGTATCCGGTCCTTGATAGCAAAAGCTCTGTAGTATATGCATGTGGTGCAGCGGATGAAGAGGTTGCTGCTGCTTATACCAATATTATGGATGCAGACAGTGATTCACATGATATGACATGGAATCATACAGCAGAGCAGCATTGGCAAACTTGTAAGCGCTGTGGTGCAGAGACAGCTAAGAAAGCGCATGATCTCGGCGAATGGACTGCTGTTCGTACGGCGACGGCGTCTCTTCCGGGAATTGAGCAGCGCAGCTGTGCAGACTGCGGTTTTACGGAACAGCGCAGCGTTTATGTAAATGCAGCAGAAGATAAGCTGGATGATACTGCTGTCGGTGATGTGATAAAGAGCGTTGAAGTGGAAAACGGAGCTCCGGCTACAACTATGAATACGTCGAAATCAGACTTGATGAACGGCGTTTTAACAGAGGATGAAATAAATTCAGTCATAGCAGGTGAAAATGCACATATCCGTTTAGCTGTAAAGCCGCTTGCAGATGCTGACATTCCGACAGAAGATAAGTCTGCTGTTGAGTCTAAGGCGGCAGAAACGGTCGGAACTGATGCTGAAATTACATATCTTGATATTTCACTCTTTAAGCAGATGACAGGCAGAGCAGAGGAACAGATCTATAAGACTGATACACCTATATCTATCACTGTAACGGTACCTGAAGATATCCGTACAGCAGCGGACGGAATGCGCCGCACTTTTTATATGCTTCGCACGCATGCAGAGGATGGTAATACGGAATGCGTAGTAATTAACGGCGCGTATGACAGCACAACAGGCGCGTTTACATTCACAAGTGACCGTTTCTCAACATATGCTCTTGTATACAAGGATACCAGAAGATCGTCAGGCAGTCATAGTTCATCGTCTGGCGCTGCGACTGCTTATCCTGTAGATGTAAAGTCTGCAACAAACGGTAGTGTAAAGGCAGACAAGTCATCAGCATCTAAGGGTACAACTGTTACGATAACTGTAACTCCTGACAAGGGATACGAAATGGACAAGCTGACTGTTACAGATAAGGACGGTAATAATATTTCTGTTACGTCAAAGGGCAGCGGTCAGTATACGTTTACCATGCCTGCAAGCAGTGTAAGCATTACGGTTGCTTTCGCAGAGACAGACTGGGAGCTTGCCTACAGGAATTGTCCGAAAGACAATACATGCCCGATCTGGCCGTTTACTGATGCTAAAACTACAGAATGGTATCATGATGGCGTGCATTTCTGTCTGGAAAACAATTTGATGATCGGATACGGCGGCAATATTTTTAAGCCGGGGAACAGCACGTCGCGCGCAATGCTGACTGTTATGCTGTGGCGCTTGAACGGAAGTCCGACAGCCAACTATGCAATGAGCTTCAGCGATGTGGATGCCGGCGAATGGTATACTGAGGCAGTTCGCTGGGCAGCAGCAAACAATATCGTGACAGGCTTTACTGACGGAAAATTCAGACCGGATGAAGATATAACGCGCGAGCAGATGGCTGCGGTATTGTACCGCTATGCCAGGAGCAAGAATTACGATGTAAGCGCAGGCGAAGACACGAATATTCTCTCTTACAGTGACGCAGCAAGCGTTTCTGAATATGCGATCCCTGCAATGCAGTGGGCGTGCGGCTCCGGCATGATACAGGGCTCAAACAACCGCCTTGATCCTAAGAACAGCACAACACGCGCGCAGATGGCGAGCATGATGATGCGATTCTGCGCTGAGATCGTCAAATAACTTATAACATTAATTAATTTATGATATGATATAAAAATGCCGACCTGCTGTATCTGCACCGCGGGTCGGCATTAATTTTTGCATTAATATTATTAAATCGAATTAATTCAATGACTTAGCAGCCTTGCGAGCAACGCGCTTTTCCTCGAGTCTTGAAACTACGATAGCGCAAGCTGCATCACCTGTGATGTTGAGTGTTGTACGGCCCATGTCGAATATTCTGTCAACGCCTGCAACGAGCGCGATACCGTCGATAGGGAGACCTACGCTTGTGAGTACCATTGCGAGCATTACCATGCCTGCACCCGGAACGCCTGCAGTACCGATAGAAGCGAGAGTCGCAGTAAGTACGATAGTGAGCATCTGGGCGAAAGTGAGGTCGATGCCGTAGCATGAAGCGATGAATATAGAGCATACACCCTGGTATATCGCCGTTCCGTCCATGTTTATAGTAGCACCGAGCGGAAGGATGAATGAAGAATATTCTCTCTTTACGCCGAGCTTTTCAGTGCATTCCATATTCATCGGGAGCGTTCCTACAGATGAAGCTGATGAGAACGCGAAGATCATGGCAGGAGCCATGCCCTTGAAGAATGTGATAGGAGACATCTTGCCCATAGTTGATACTGAGAGCGAATAAACGAACACAGCATGTATGATGTAGCAGATGTAAGCCACAAGGATGACCATTGCGAGTGACTGCAGGATCATCGGACCGTTTTCGGCTACTACCGGGCATAGCAGGCAGAATACGCCGATCGGCGAAAGCTTGAGTATAAGCTCCATGACATTCATGAATACTTCGTTGAAGCTTTCGATAACGTCGGCCGCCATGCGGCCCTTTTCGCCCGCGATAAGGATGCCGAAGCTTAAGAGTATAGCCATTACGATGACCTGAAGCATAGTAGCCTCAGAGAGCGGAGCTATGAAATTCGAAGGGAATATTCCGACAAACGTGTCCATAAAGCTCTGAGTAGTAGATGCAGGCTCATATGTGAGTCCTGATGTAGAAAGCATCGGGAAGAATCCCTTTGCGATATTTGCGATGATAAGACCGATGGTTATGGCAAACGCTGTCGTTACCAGATAGTAAACAACTGTCTTCCAGCCGATAGAGCCGACCTTTTTTATATCCTTCATCGAGATAACGCCGACCATGATCGAGAAGAGCACGATAGGCACTACGATAAATTTGAGAAGGTTAAGGAAGATCGTACCGAACGGTTTGATGTATGTGTTGGCAAATTCCACATGATTTACCATAAGTACGCCGGCGATGATAGCCAGCACGAGAGCGATAAAGATCTGCCCCGCAAGCGAAATTTTTTTCTTTTCTTTCAATTTTCTCCTCCTGAAGTACGGCAGCCGCGGCGTGATATGACGCGCCGGAGTCGCTGCGTTAAAATAGTATTGTAGACACAATATCTTATCAATTATACATTATCGTGAGTTTAGCTGTAAATAAATATTTTAAGCAAAGTTTCTTTTTTGAAACAAAATTGTATGAAAACCTGCGGCGCATAAGGGTTGAATGAATGATAAATATAATATATACTGAATCAAATGTACAATAATAAGTGCATAAGGTTGCGTCTGCCAGGCAGACGAGAGGCGCCCGGAGCGGGCGCTTTGTGAAAATATTCGGAGATCAACAGCAGTAAATATTTCAGGAGGAATTATTGAATATATGTCGTTCAAGGAAGATGTAAAAAACAGGATAATGGTGCTCGACGGTGCGATGGGAACTTACTTTGCCGAGCTTAACAGCGGCTACAGCAGACCGTGCGAGCTTGCCAATATAGATATTCCTGAAGCAGTAAAAAATATACATAAGGCATACATAGCAGCAGGATGCGACGCGATAAAGACAAATACATTTATGGTAGACCCGCTCAATCCGGTTTACGAGAGCGAGCCGGAGCTGATGGAGAATGTTATAAAAGCAGCGTGGAATGTAGCTCAGGAAGCAGTCAGCGAGTCAGCAGGAGCATCGGAAGAAACTGCAAAGAAAACTGCAAAAGATGTATCGGTATTTGCCGATATAGGTCCGATACCCGCAGGAGCAAAGGGCGACAGCGCGGCTAAAACCGACGCATTTATAAAAGTATGTGAAATTTTTATCAACTGCGGAGCCCAGAACTTTATATTTGAAACAAACAGCAGCGACGAGGGCATAGCCGAGGCTGCAGCATATATAAAGGAAAAGATGCCTGACGCATTTGTACTCGTGTCGTTTGCCGCGCAGCCTGACGGATACACGCGCGACGGTATGTTTGTAAAGGATCTGGCGTCGAGGATATCTGCGTGCGACGCTGTAGATGCGGTAGGACTCAACTGCGTTTCAAGCGCGCTTCATATGCGCGGACTGGTAGATATCATAGCGCCTATAGTAGCGGATGCGGGAAAATTACTTGCCGTAATGCCTAACGCAGGCTACCCTAAGGTCATAAACAACAGAGTATTTTATGACAGCGACCCGGGGTATTTTGCTGAGCAGACAGGGCTTATGACAGAAAACGGAGCCGTGATCGTCGGGGGATGCTGCGGAACTGCTGCGGAGCACATAAAAGCGCTTTCACTAAAAGCTGCCGAGCTGAACAGCGGCGAAAAAGCGCCTGCAAAAGTACGCATAAAGACTGCGGAAGGCGATGCGTCACCGCATCACAGTAATGCATCAGCAACTTACGATACGGAGCACAATGTATTTGCGCGCAGACTTGAAAGAGGCGAAAAGGTGATAGCAGTCGAGCTCGACCCGCCGAGGAACGCAGACAGCGCAAAATACATGGCGGGAGCATGGACGCTCAAGGCTGCGGGAGTAGACGCCATAACCATAGCAGACTGTGCTACAGCGCGCGCCAGCATGGACAGCAGCATAATGGCCTGCAAGCTCAGGCGCGAGCTCGGTATAGACGCGATACCGCATATGACTTGCCGCGACCGCAATCTCAACGCGACAAAGGCGCTGCTGCTTGCGCTTTCTACAGAGGGCGTGTCAAACGTCCTTACTGTTACAGGCGACCCTGTTCCGTCAGCGGAGCGCGACGAAGTGAAGAGTGTTTTCCAGTTCA
>CAVGTL010000104.1:0-10401 GCA_963632005.1 Succinivibrio sp. | reverse complement strand
ATTCGCATTAGTGCCGGAATTTCCGGAATTTCCGGAGTTTTTCTGCTGTGTCTGCGATGCATTCATTTCAGCTGTAAGAGCCGCAAGCTCTCGTGCGTTCATCGTGTCTGTATAGCCGCCCGGATAGTGTCTGATAACGCCGTTGCCCTCAAACGCGAACGTGCGCTGGCAAAGCCTGTCGAGGAAATAGCGGTCGTGCGATACGATGATCACAGCGCCGGAAAACTCGTCGAGATAATCCTCGAGGACCGTAAGAGTCGCGATGTCAAGGTCGTTTGTCGGTTCGTCAAATATAAGGACGTTCGGCGCCTGCATGAGTACGCTCAGCAGGTATAGACGACGCTTTTCGCCGCCGGAGAGACGCCCGATAGGGATGGAATGCTTGCTGCTCGGAAACAGGAATCGCTCGAGCATCTGTGATGCTGACAGATAACCATCGTCAGTGCGAACGCTGTCTGAGATACCTTCGACATACTTGATGATTCGCTGGTTCGGATCCCAGACCTGTGTATCCTGTGAAAAATACCCTATTTTAACAGTTTCTCCTATGCTGATAGTGCCGGCGTCAGGCTCGACCTCGCCGAGTATCATTTTGAGCAGCGTAGATTTGCCGCAGCCGTTGTCTCCGATTATGCCGATGCGGTCGTTGCGGAGCACGGTATAAGTGAAATCCTCTATAAGCTTTTTATCGCCGTAGGCCTTTGAAAGGTGCTCTATCTCGATAATTTTTTTGCCGAGACGGCTGCTTGCCGTTCCGATGCTGAGAGATGAATCGTCTATTATCAATTTACTATCTCTTAGTTCCTCAAAACGCTCGATATGTGATTTTGCCTTAGTCGAACGCGCACGTGCTCCGCGCCTTATCCATGCGAGCTCCTTTTTATACAGAGTTGCGCGCTTACGTTCAGTCGCCAGCAGCATATCCTCACGAGCGGCTTTCGCCTCGAGGTAATAGTCGTAATTGCCCTCGTAAGAGTAGAGCGAGCCGTTATCTATCTCAAATATTTTTGAAGTAACGCGGTCGAGGAAGTAACGGTCGTGAGTTATCATGAAAACAGCACCGCGGAATTTTACAAGAAAATCCTCGAGCCATGTTATTACGTCGTTGTCCATGTGGTTAGTAGGCTCGTCCAGTATGAGCAGGTCAGCACCAGTCGAGAGAACGGCAGCCATAGCCACGCGCTTGCGCTGACCGCCGGAGAGGTCGCCCATGCGAGCGTCAAAATCGCGTATACCGAGCTTGGTCATCATTGAACGGCATGTAAAATCAGGCACAGACGGGTCTATCTCCTGCATATAGGCGGCAGCCTGTTCAGCGACCGTGAGGTCGGCATCATAATCGGGATGCTGCGGGAGCATCGCCTTTTTTATATTATTAGTATACGTCACGCGCCCGCTGTCAGGGTACTCGCTGCCTGCGATTATCCTCAGAAGTGTTGATTTTCCTGTGCCGTTTACGCCGATGAGCCCGATCTTTTCGCCATCGTGTATACTTAGGCTGATGTCCTTCAGCAGCGGCTTTTCCGTATAGCTTTTATTTATCTTGTCTGCGTTTACCAGAATCATTAAATTCTCCTTAAAGTGGGTATCAATATATTATGTAATGTTTTTTCAAACAAATGAATGGGAGCATCATGCGCGGCGCCGGCGCCGCCTGCAAACATCCACATTTTAAATACAAGCATAACAGAAAAACACCGATTATGCAAAATGCGCCGTTGCCGAACATCGGCGGGTATTGTATCATTAAAACAGAAAGAAGCGCAGGCGCTTCACAGGAGGTAAAGGCTTATGGCTGACGAAAATAAAAAGAATTCCGCAACCGTTGAAACCAGCCACGTAGACGGCATGCAGGTAAGAAAATACAAGCTGAATGATGGCGGTGAAACGCTCTTTAAGATAAGAACAGAAGCAGAGATCGAGCAGGAGATACAGGATTACGAGGAAAAACTTCGCGAAGAAGCAGAGAAAAAAGCAGAGGCGCGCAGAGAAAAATTTAAGCAGCAGCTCAAGGACGATCTGGCTGACCAGAATTTTGACTTCAGCGAGGTGAGTTTGGAAGAGGCGGCTGAAAAGCTGAAACTCGACCCGGAACAGATAAATGAAAAGTTAAACGCACTTGTAAAGGATGATTATATATTCTGTATAGGTGACAGCATAACATACGGTTTTGAAGTAGAGGGCAGCCAGACATGGATAGGCAGGCTTCGCCGTGAGGAGGAGATAAACCTCATAAATGTAGGAGTCAACGGGGATACAACGGCAGATATGTTTGCCCGCTTCCATGAGCACGTACTCGACTACAGACCAAAGGCAGTCCTGATAATGGGCGGAGGAAACGATGTAATGGGCGGCACGCAGATGCAGTATGTTACGAATAACATAGCAATGATGGCGCAGCTCGCGCTCGACCGAGGCATAATTCCGATGATAGGAATACAGCCGGAACCGGATCACAAGAACGTCCCGTCTGATATAAAAAGCATGCTCGATTACGATCAGGTAAAAGAAAATCTTGCCGAGCTTAAGCAGTGGCTAATAACATTCGCAAAAGCAAATAACCTGCCGCTCATCGACTTCGACACAGGCATGAAAAACAAGCTGAGAGCGGGTTACGGCAGATATTTCTTTGACGGCATCCATCCAAACCCGTCAGGCCACAGGATGATGGCGCTCATAGCGAAGGAAAAATTCATTGAGATGGGGCTTCTGAAAGCACCTGAACCGCAGGAAGATCACAGGTTCGACCTGTAGCGCTGTAGCGCGCAGCGCCTGTTATCTCAGACGGTAAGTTAATATAATAATGAATAATTAATAATGAATGCGGCAGAGGGCGCGCCAGGCGCGCAAACAAGTCGGAAAGGGGTCAAAGATAAAATGTACGAAGAACTCAAAAAGATAATTGATGAAAGCAATAATATAGTATTTTTCGGAGGTGCAGGCGTATCAACAGAAAGCGGCGTACCTGATTTCCGCTCAGAAAACGGCCTGTGGAACGCAAAAACACGTTTCAACTGCACGCCTGAGGAAATAGTCAGCCACTCATTTTTCATGAGCAGAACTGACGATTTTTATGAATATTACATGCAGAACCTCATATTCCCCGACGTAAAGCCGAACGCGACTCACTACGCGCTCGCAAAGCTCGAGCAGATGGGAAAGCTGAAAGCGATAGTAACGCAGAATATAGACGGTCTGCATCAGGCAGCGGGCAGCAAGGAAGTTTACGAGATACACGGAACTATCTCACGCGCGCACTGCATGGACTGCGGCAAGGAATACGACCTTGATTATACGCTCGACAAGTCTCACTGGAAGGCCGGAACTTATACGCCGCTCTGCAGCTGCGGCGGAGTGCTCAAGCCTGACGTAGTGCTTTACGAGGAAGCACTGAACGATCAGCTCATCATGAAGTCAGTCAAGGCGATATCCGAGGCGGACACGCTTATAATCGGAGGCACTTCACTTGTTGTGTATCCTGCGGCAAGCTTTGTAAACTATTTCAGCGGAAAGCACCTGATACTCATAAACAAACAGGAAACTTCATATGATAAAAACGCAGATATGGTAATACACGACTCGCTCGGAAAAGTATTTTCAAGCGTAGTGGATGGCATAGAATATACGGAAAAGCCTGTTGAGCTGAACAAATAAGTACAGTGGCGCGTAGCGCTTTCGGGGGCAGCGCGCTTTTTTGCGGATAAGAATGATATGGGTGCGCCGGGCGCACGGAAGTATCATCATTACGCATTGGAGGCGTATAACTTAAATAAAAAATGAAAGGAAAAATATAATGAATATATTAGTATCAAATGACGACGGAATAACGGCTGAAGGGCTGCATGTGCTCGTAAAGGCGCTTTCAGAAGTACCGGGAAACAAGGTTTATGTGTCAGCTCCAGACGGCCAGCGCAGTGCATGCGGTCACGGCATAACTATGACGGTACCAATAATGGTAAATGACAACGTTTCTGTTGAGGGCGCAGTATGGGCGCAGGCACTTTCAGGAACTCCGGCAGACTGCGTGAAATTCGGCATAAAAAGGCTCAAAAAGGAGCAAAATGTAGATATAGACGTTGTTTTTTCAGGCATAAACCATGGCGGAAACATAGGCAGCGATGTGCTTTATTCAGGAACAGTCTCAGCCGCCGCGGAAGGCGTACTGTGCGGCGTTCCCGCAGTAGCGCTTTCTATCGGAATGTCAGCGCCGACGACAGAAATGTTTGAAAACTGTGCCAAAATAGTAAGTCAGGTGTGTGAACGCGCTGTACCTGAAATGGACAAATTAACAGTCCTGAATATAAATTACCCGCCGCTGCCGCCTGCTGAGATAAAAGGCATAAAGATCACAAAGCTCGGACCTCGTGAGTACGCAGAAAAGTTTGATCTGATGGAAAATCCGAAAGGCCAGAAATATTACTGGTATTGCGGCGATATGGTAGTGTATAATGATTTGCCGGACGATTACGATGTAATGGCGCAGCAGGACGGATACGTATCTGTAACGCCGCTTCAGCTTGACCTGACGAATCACGGCCTTAGAGAAAAGGTCAGAGGCTGGGGACTCAGCGTATAACGTAGCGCCAGATGTCCCTATAAGCGGCGGGTTCCATTCCCGACTTTCGGTGGCGGGTAATAATCTCCCACCGAAACCCGGGCGGAGCAGAAGCTCCGCTGGCGCCGTTGCAAGCTACGCGCCGCACTGATCAAGCGAGCTTGTCAGTGCTCTGCTACGCTTTAAAAATAAGACCGGCATGCAAAATGTAGAAGCAAGTTTGTTATGAAAGGAGAACGGGGCACGGAACAGTCAGTTTTGGGAATTGTGGGCGGCCGTGAGGCCGCGAAAGGCATAAGACTGTTCGATGTAATATTTATTAATGTATTTTTTTAAGAATGAAATAACTATAGATAAAAAAGAAGAATTGGAAGAATATCTTAATGCATTTGCTCACGAGACATCGGGACTCACGTTTTCTTCATTATATATGTGGAGAAAGGCGAACTTTTTCTCTTACGAGATAATAAATGATTTCCTGTGCGTTGCGGGGCAGAGCAATTTTGAAGGATTTAAGGAAGACCCATTCGTATTCCCGCTGCTGCCGCTGAAGGGCGACTGCAACGGCGAAAAGATGAAGAAGACTATAGAGGAAGTCATAAAACGCTTTGAGGAGCACGGCGAGCCGTTCGTAATGAGGCTCATACCGCCTCACATGCAGTCATCGTATATGAATGTGATGCCGGGAAAATTCCTGTTCCTGAACGACAGAGCCAATCACGACTATGTTTACAGTGTGGACGAGCTGGCTGAGCTTAAAGGAAAGCGTTTCCACGGAAAGAAAAATCATGTAAACCGTTTTGACCGCGATTATGAAGGCCGCTACGAGGTCGTTCCTATGTCAGCAGAGCTTGTAGGAGAGGCTCTCAAGCTGCTGAAATATATAGACGATAAGAAGCAGGTAGAGGGTTTTGAAGCGGAAATGCTTCAGATGGAGGCAGAAGCGCTGGAGGACATACTTCCTGTCTATGACAGACTCGGGCTCGAGGGCTGCGCAATACTTATAGACGGTAGGCTAGAAGCATATGCTTTCGGCGGCCCGCTCGGTGATGATACTATAGTCGAACATGTAGAAAAGGCAAACATAGACTTTGCGGGAATATACCAGAAGCTGAACAATGAATTCTGCAAGATGATGCAGGGACGTTATAAGTATGTAAACCGTGAAGAGGACATGGGACTTCCGGGCCTCAGAAAGGCAAAAACATCGTACAAGCCTGTAAAAATGATAGAAAAGAGCATTGCAATGCTCGTAGATGATAAGGAAGCCATAGAACGCTACAGCTTTGATGAAGAATCAGAAAGCGGTTCAGCGGGAGCGATGGCAGTTTAAAAAATGATGTAGAAAATGATATTATGATGTGAGGCCGGGCGCTACAGCGCCCGGTCGTTCTGTTTTTGGAGGAAAAAGATCCTCATAGTAAAATATTGAATAACGCTGACAACTAATGGTTTACAGCTTTCAGAACTATGAAGGAGAATTTATGAAACTGAAAAAAGCAATGGAACGTCATATCATATACTGCAGAGATACGCGCAGGATGTCACCGAATACAGTAAAAAGCTACGAGCATGCTGTCAGACGTTTTATCGAATTTATAGAAATTCGATATGCTATATACGATGCGGAGGATGTGGATAAAAATCATATACTTGATTATCTGCAGGATCTCAGCTCATCATACGCGCCGTCATCGGCGACACAGCATTTTACAATAATTCATGTGTTTTTTAATTATCTTGAGGATTATGGAGCTGTAGAGGATTCACCATTCAGAAGGATACATGAAAAAAAGCTCAAGATACCAAAGCGCTTGCCGACAACGCTTACTATCGAAGAAATAAGAGATATTTTAATTGCGGCATACGTTGCAAAGCCAAAGTCGTTTTATGGCGCTGTGAACGGTGAGGATATGCTGCACTATCGCGACTGCCTTATACTGGAAGTGCTTTTTAATACAGGTATGAGGGTGCATGAGCTGTGCGGACTGAAAATGAGCGACTACAACGCAGATACCGGTATAATAAAATTTATAGGAAAAGGAAATAAGGAACGTAAATGCTACATTACAGCAAGAAATCTGCCCGGACTTTATGAGCATTACATGGGCCTACGGAATGCATTCCTGAAAAACAAGGGTATACAGCGCGAGCATATATTCATAAACCGTTTCGGAGGAACACTTTCATCACAGGGAGTGCGCGACATAGTCAGCAAGTACAGCAAAGCTGCAGGAATAAATAAAAATGTAACGCCACACGTTTTCAGACATTCATTTGCAACACTGCTGATGGAGCAGGGCGTAAACCTGCGGTATATACAGGAATATCTCGGCCATGAAACGATACTTACGACTCAGCGCTATCTGCATATAAGCGACAAGGAAGCGCAGGAAACACTACTGGCGCATCACCCGAGGGCGACTATAACACCTGAAATATTTGATAAATGATATTAATATCTGCACGTAATAAATAATTAATTAATTAATACTCAAAAACTTGCGTCGGCCCGCCGACCCGCAGAAGGTAAACGACTCAAAAGAAATGTTGCTAATGAATTGATCTGCTATGTAAAAACCATTGGTTGCTACGCGTTAAAAACAGAAAAGGCCGCGCTGACGTGAAACGGCTGCTGGCAAAGACAGCAGACCGCTGCATGGAGCGCGGCTTTTTATTCTATATTTATTTGGGTCGGCCAGGCCGACGCACCTGTAGGATGTATTACTTCAGAAGATTATTATCAACAAAGTAATCTATTCGCATAGAATGGCGTACTTCCGCAAGTGTCTTAGCGGCAGTAGCCTCAGCAACTTTAGTGCCTTCCTTAAGGATCTCGTATACCTCAGGCAGACGCTGCTCCCAGTCTTTTCTTCTCGTGCGGATAGGCTCAAGCTCAGCCTGGAGAACGTTGTTCAGGAACTTTTTGACCTTGACATCACCGAGACCGCCGCGGCGGTAATGATCCTTGAGCTCATCGAGGCATGAATAATCAGGCAGGAACTCAGCAAAATATTCATCCTTGCAGAAAGCGTCGAGATAAATAAACACAGGGTTGCCCTCGACCTCGCCGGGGTCCTCCACGCGCAGATGGTTAGGGTCTGTGAACATAGACATTACCTTCTTCTTGATGTCCTCCGGCTCATCAGAAAGGTAGATGCAGTTGCCGATAGACTTACTCATCTTTGCCTTGCCGTCGATGCCCGGCAGACGAACGCATGATTTGTTTGAAGGGAGTATTATCTGCGGCTCTGTAAGAGTTTCGCCGTATACATCATTAAACTTATGAACTATTTCTCGGCACTGCTCGAGCATAGGCTTCTGGTCCTCGCCGGCAGGCACGGTAGTAGCGTGGAACGCAGTAATATCAGCGGCCTGGCTTACAGGATAGCATAAGAATCCCGCAGGGATGCTCGCTTCAAAATTCTTCTGCTGGATCTCCGCTTTTACAGTCGGGTTGCGCTGCAGGCGCGCCACTGTTACCAGGTTCATATAGTAAACTGTCAGCTCAGTGAGCTGCGGTATGAGCGACTGGATAAATATGTGCGACTTTGCAGGATCGATGCCGCATGCGAGGTAGTCGAGCGCCACCTGCATGATGTTGCTGCGGACCTTTTCAGGATTTTCTGCGTTGTCCGTAAGAGCCTGCGCGTCAGCTATCATTATATAGACCTCATCATATTCGCCTGAGTTCTGAAGCTTTACGCGTTCCTTAAGCGAACCGACATAATGGCCTACATGAAGACGACCGGTAGGGCGGTCGCCGGTTAATATTACTTTTTTCATTATTTTATCTGCTCCTTTTATCTTCTGGAGATTTTTATTCAACTTAAATTATATAATTCACAGCTGAAAGTGTCAACAAAGCAGGAATCGTTTTAAAACGTTGCAGCCGTCACCGGCTTAGCAGGGTGGAGGCCCTGTTAAAGTCATGTCGGACGTGTATGTTATATATGTTATATCTGTTCGAGCAGACCGTTTATGCCGTCGCGTTCATAGATGTCCTTATAGTATGCAACTTCTTCCTGTATGAGCTGGTCTATAACTCGCATGCCGAGCAGCTCAACAGGAGCCTTATCGTCAGTCATTACGAGGTCGCCGGCTGTGTACGGAGTGCATGAAGCCGCAACAGTCGTAAGCATATTTCTGAGGTCCGCGTCATCGGCAAGGCCGATGTTCTGTCTGAGTGTATTCAGTATTTCAGGATCGTCAGATGCGAAAAGCTCTCTGTTTGTCGTGTTTTTTACGTCTGCTGTGCAGACGCTGCCGAATACAGATGATATCGTGTCAGAAAGATATTGATTTATCGTTCCCTCTCCCTGACCGCGCATATTCATGTTTACTACCATTACGCCGTTTTCGTTCAGATGATCTTTTACAATTGTGAAAAATTCTTTTGACGACATCTGGAATGGGATAGTTATATCCTGATATGCATCTACCATTATTACATCATATTTTTTGTCGATTGCATTCAGGAATGCGCGACCGTCGTATGTCGTGACGTTAACATCCTCGGGCAGATGAAAATATTCTCTTGCCAGCTTCGTGATCTTGCTGTCTATCTCAACACCCTCTACATTCATGTTACCGAGATATTTGCGGCACTGCGTCGCGTAAGTGCCTGTACCCATGCCGAGTATCAGTATGTCCATGTCCTCAGGCGCTTTATCCTTTACCATAAGCGGCGCTGCCATGGCGTAGTCGTAATACATGCCGGTCAAACGGTCTTCCTTCATATATACTGACTGAACGCCGAAAAGGACATTCGTGGAAAGGATGACATTTCGGTCATTCTCCGAGACCTGCAGGTAGTTGTAGATAGACTCGCCTTCATAAGTCAGGTCTTTCTGCCAGAATGCAAACGAATCAGAATATCCTAACGTACAGCAGAGGATAAATATCAGAACGGAAACGGCGGTCTTTTTGATTCCGGAACGCTTGCTGATGAAATATACAGCTGAGAGGACTATGAGTATTCCTGAAAATATAAGGAAAGTTATGGAAGTGCCTACAGCAGGAATAGTCACGAATGTCGGCAGGAATGTACCGATAATGCTGCCTATAGTATTGAACGCCCCAAGCGTTCCAACGGTCCTGCCGCTGTCTTCAAGGCTGTCCACGGAATACTTTGCAAGTGAAGGCGTTACAGTTCCCAGCAGAAATAATGGAAATACAAATATTACCATACAAGCGCAGAATGCAGCGATTATAAGGAAATTATTGCTTACAGTGAATATGAGCAGCGCCGATATACCCAGGATAATGTACTTGCCGACAACAGGAATGAGCGCTATCCATATTGCAGCTATGAATATTCTCTTATAGAGTCTGTCCGGATCAGGGTTTTTATCAGCGCTCCTTCCGCCGTAAATGTTGCCGAGCGCCATAGCTATCATGATAGTTCCGATTATGATAGTCCATACTATCTGCGATGAGCTGAAGTACGGAGCAAGCAGCCTGCTGGCTCCGAGCTCGACAGCCATTACTGACATACCGGCGAAAAATTCTGTTAAATACAGGAACAGCTTGTTTTTTAATATGAGCGGGGAGTTTTGCATTATTTAGCCTCCTTGTGATGCAATGTCGGATAAATTTTAAGTATTTCGGATATGTGTTGTCTGAAATTACGAATAGTCGATACCTCAAGCATAACATTAAAGTAAGGTCTAAGTACAATAAATTTTATTTAAAGAACGGAACCGAAATACGAAACAACTGGATATGTTAAACAAATATTTTTTATAAAATGAGTTTGTTCTTGGGATTATTTTTTCCAGTTTATGATTCGGGTAGACCGTCAAAAATGTAAAAAATATTTAAGAGTGTTTTCGAAAATTTCCAAA
>CAVGTL010000103.1:9413-10404 GCA_963632005.1 Succinivibrio sp. | reverse complement strand
GAATATGCCGGATCAGTTTTTTATCTACATTTTCCTGTTTGAACTCCCTGCAGCTACGACGATTTTGAATCAGGGCATCCATTGACGCAGGTGTTGGAATCAGACTACGGGAAGGAAGTTTGTCAGGTTTTTTGCCAAGAATAGATAAAGCGCCTGTCGGACATCCGGCCATACAGCGCTGACATTCCCAACACATCTTCCATTCATCCGTCAGCTCATTAATACACATACGTGGATAACCGTCTATCCCCATACTGAGTGCACCATTCCAACAGATTTCTATACATCTGCCGCAACGGATACAACGTTCGTGATCAATATGTAACTCTTTATCTAAATTTGTGTTTTTCATACCCAAACCTCCCTCGTATAATAAGTTTGCAAGCAAGAAAAATACTTGCATAACTTCTCTAAAATCACTCAGAAGAATGGCTCCTCATTTGAGGCTTCTCTTCCTCATTTCTCTTCTGAGTTTATTTGTAATTTAATACCAACTTTGTTTATCCCGTGGTAAGATATCAGCAGAGTCTGATGTCTAAGGGCACTGCTTTCACCTCCTTCAGCCGATCATAGCGATCGTGACTGCTTAGTTAGCTTGCAGCCCGGTTCACTTGGCACATTCCGCTTACACAGGAGTTGCATCCCCTGCCGGAGCTAACAGAGAAAACCTGCTGCAAGATATCCGATCATTGCAATCCCCCATGCGATCAATGTATAAGGCATCTGGGTACGTACATGATCCATAATAGCCACTCCGGTTGCACTCGATGTCAGAATCACACTGTCCGAAATTGGTGAGTTCTGATCACCAAATACTGCTCCTGAGATAATCGCTCCCAGGACAAGTGTTACCGGAATGTGTAATGGTGCAAGCGCAGGAACAAGTACCGGAACTAATACGGCTGCCGTTCCACCACTTGTTCCTGTTGCATATGCAACGATCGTAGCAATAAAGAAACCAGCGGCAAGCATGATATGTTTTGGCATATAA
>CAVGTL010000103.1:586-9403 GCA_963632005.1 Succinivibrio sp. | reverse complement strand
GGTGTATGCTTATTGCGCGAGGTTGCGGTCACCATTTGATGCCCGGGATAAACTCTTGTATTCAGGCTTCACAAATACTGATCGGAAGGGCGGTGATAACATGTTAAAGATCAATTATTTGTCCACTTTATTTGTCGGTATTGATGTAAGCTCGAGATCCAATGTCGTTTATGCCATGGACTTCGAACAACACAAGCTCATTTCATCTTCTTTTGCCAATAACCAGCCCGGGGCTGATGAACTGGCTCAGATGATATATTCATGCATGCTGACTCACACTGATATCGATACTGTTGTAATAGCTTTGGAATCAACATCCGTTTACAGTATACATATCGCTAACTTTCTGTCATCATGCGAGCTGCTCATGCAATTTAAGCCGCTGGTCTTCTGTATCAATCCGAAAATGACTGCAAATTATCGCAAGTCATTCATAGGAATGACTAAGACCGATCCACTCGATGCTTTCCTGATAGCTGATTTTGCCCGCGTAGGTCGCATAAACTGTGTGCCGTGGCGCGGAAGTCAGTTTTTATCGCTGAAACGTCTTACAAGGCATCGCCTGCATCTAACTGAATGCATCACAAGAGAAAAGACGTATATGGTCTCTAATCTGTATCTGAAGTTCAGCGAACTACGATTGCTCGAATCTGAATACCAGCCATTCAGCAATCTTTACGGAGCAACGTCAAGCGCTGTGCTGACAGAGTTCCTTTCACCGCAGGACATCATAGATATGCCTGAAGAAGAACTTCTTCAGTTCCTTGCTGAGAAGAGCAGGAACCGCATCTCTGATATCTGCAGGACTGCAGACCTTTTAAAAAAGGCTGCTCGTGATTCATACAGACTAGACAAGTGCATGTATGAACCGCTCAGTGTTTCCATAGCCAGTTCATTTAACTGCATAGAGACTTATCAAAAAGAAATGAAAGCCATAGATAAAGCAATTGAAAGATCCATCAAGGGATTAGACCCTAATGGCTATACAGTATTGCAGTCTATTCCGGGTATCGGACCGGTATGGGCCGCCGGAATACTCTCTGAGATAGGTGATATCAATGCTTTTCATTCTTCAGATGCCCTTGCCAAATATGCAGGGCTGACCTGGTCAAGGAATCAGTCAGGTAGCTTTGATGCTGATGATCGCTCGATGCTTAAAGCCGGGAACAGCTATCTCCGATACTACCTCGGTGAAGCTGCAAACAGCGTAAGGCGGCATATCCCTGAATATCAGGAATACTATGCTCGAAAATATGCTGAAGTTACAACACATAATCACAAGCGGGCACTCGCGCTCACATCACGTAAATTCGTACGACTCGTTTTTGGATTGCTGGCTAAAAACCAACTGTACACCGGCGAAAAACTGGACGCCGAATTAAATATCGAGCCTTAGTAGCACTCGTTTTTTTGAGTATTTTACGAGTGCAGGATCAGTGCGCCCTTTTTTAAGTCAAGCGTATGAAATTGGTTCAAAATATTAGCTTGACATATTACCAGGATGCTAAGTTAATTCAAATATTATTATATATCCAATCCCTTTCCTCACTTTTATCAAAATATATATCTGCCATTCTGAAAACCTATCCCATAGTGCAAATCTCCGATTATATAATCACTCCGTTGAAGCAGATACGCACATCCATTTTCTTCCAAAATAACTAGAAACCTTTAATTTATTGGGCTTTCCTCGACAGAAGGCAAACACTCTCTACATGCGTTGTATGGCAGAAATTATCAACTTCACGAATGCGCTCTATGCGGTAATTCGCTCCGCGGGCTGATGCTGCAGCGCCGTCACCGGCGCAATCTGGGGCGGCCGGGCCGCCGTTTCCTGTGAGTATTTTAAGGTCGCGCGCGAGTGTTCCTGGGTCGCATGAAACGTATATTATTTTTTCCGGGCCTGCTTTCATTACTGCTTCGAGGAGCTCAGGGTGGCAGCCTGCGCGCGGAGGGTCCATTATTACGAGGTCAGGGCCGTTTGCCGCGGCTGTTTCTGCATCGCCTGCTTCGCCGTCCGGTGCGCCGGCGCTTACATTTTCCAAAAGCTCGAAGATTTTTTCTTCTGCTTTTCCGTTTATGAACTGTATGTTTACGAGACCGTTTATGACTGCGTTTCTGTTTGCGTCGACAACTGCGCTCTTTACTGACTCTATGCCCCATACCTTACGGGCGTTTCTCGCGCAGTACAGACCGATAGTGCCTACTCCGCAGTAGAGGTCGAATACAGTTTCATCGCCCTTGAGGTCGGCGAATTCGAGCACTGTCGCATAAAGCTTTTCCATCTGTATCGGATTCACCTGATAGAATGAAAACGGTGATATTTCAAATTCCAGACCGGAGCATGAATCGCGTATCACCGGCTGACCGTATATTACGTCATGCTTCGTGCTTACCTCTGCGAGCGTCCTGTTGCTGTTGTAGTTTACTACGAGACTCTTAAGCTCGTACCAGTTTTCCTGATACTCGAGGCTGTCGATCACATCGTAATCAAATATGAGCTCGCCATCCTCGTCTACTGCAGGCTCTCCCGTCTCATCGAGCACGAAAACGCTGCCCTTGCCCTCACGCTCTGCGGCGTCCTGCAGTCTCTCAGATACGCCGTCATTAAGCGAGTCTATCGCATAAAACATCAGGTCTCCCAGCAGCTCTGGCTTCGGCAGTTTTTTGCCGTTTATAACTACTGTTACCATGACCTCATGGCTCTCAAAGCCTGTTCTTACGACCAGCTGGCGCAGTCTGCCTTTTTTTGTCTTATCGTCGTAAACGCTTATATGCGTCTGCTTGATGTACTCGCGGAGCGCGTCAGCTGCACGTTCGGCAGCCGGACTGCTTACCGGACATTCTATAGCTTCTACTATATTGCGGCCTTTGCCGTCGTAAAATCCTACGCGCGGTCTTTCCGTGTTTTTAACGCTGCCGTCCTTCTGAACGAGCGCCTTGCCTGCATACACTGCATAAGCTGTCTTGTTTCTGAAGTGCCATGGCTCGTCCATTCCTACGATATGCTCTATCTCAGGCGCTTCGCCGCCGTATATCCTCTCGAGCTTGTCACGCAGCTGCTTTTCCTTCAGCTGCAGCTGTGACTCATACGTCATGTGCTGAAGCGTGCAGCCGCCGCATCTGTCGGCATACCGGCACACAGGCTCCGTCCTGACCGGTGACGGTCCCGTTATTTCTGATATTCGTGCTCTTGCAAGGTTCTTCTTTACGTCAGTTATTTCTACCTCTGCGACGTCTCCCGGCACGAGACCCGGTATGAATGTCACGACTCCGTCGGCGCGGCCTATGCCCTCGCCTGTATTTGATACATCAAATATTTCAACTGTATATTTTTCGTTTTTCTGCATTTTTATTTCCTGTTTTTTCCCTATATTATTTATTCGATATCTGCGCCAAGTCGCATGATCTATATATTATTCTTCGCTCATAACGTCGAGCAGGAGCTTGTGGAGCTCTGGAGCATGTTTTTTCAGGACTACCGGGTGCAGCTCGCTGTCTGTTACTGCGTGGCGCGTCGTTCCTTTTGTGAGCAGCTCGCCTTTTTCGTTATATATCTCGTACGCCATTGTTACTGATGCGTTTTTCAGCTCGGCTATCGTTGTTCTTATCTCGAGCAGCTCATCGTACAGCGCAGGCTTTTTGTACTTTATCGCTACATCTACGAGCGGGAGCATCACTCCCTCTGTGCTGTCGAGACGTCTGTACGTGAAGCCTATCTCACGCAGAAATTCTGTTCTGCCCATCTCGAAAAATCTTAAATAATTTGCATGGTAAACTATTCCCATCGCATCTGTGTCTGCGTATATAGGTCTGTAGTGTGTTATATATGGTCTCATTTCAAATATTCCCCCTTTGATATATTTCATATATTGCCAGATTTTCTGTCTGAATGCCTGTCTGCCCGGCGCCGGGCGCATTGCATCGTTCTATTCTAACACAACAGTTGTATGAACTGAATAACAAAAAGCCTCCGAAACATTAATGTCTCAAAGGCTTTTGTATTTGTCCGGTCATCAGTCCGCGTATGTTATTTTAAGCTGTATTTTGTCAGGCAGCTCTTTAAGGTCCGTCTCCGCCACTACGTACGGGTAAGTCACTTCCTGTGTAAGCGATGCTCCCGCCTGCGGATCGGTGAATACTGCGTTTACTGTCAGCGTGCTCGTGCCGTCTTTTTCGTCGAGAGCCATGCTCTCTATGCTTATATCATACCCTGTTGTAGGTTTTTCGCCGCGCGTTGCCAGCACGTATACCTTGTCATCGATCACGCACGCCAGCGCGCGCTCCATGTCCCTGTACTCTGGAACTATCTGGCTCGTTATGTCCTGCGGTATGGCATCCTCTGTCAGCTGGCTGAACGTCACTGCTCCGCCGCCCGCACTCCCACCGCCTGTTATCTTCAGTCCGACTATTATCGCGATGACTGCCGCCAGCGCTATTCCTATCCTCAGCTTGCTTCTGAGCGCGTTTACATCCTTCGCTCCACCCGATCTTCTGCCCATTTCTCATGTCCTCCTTTATGTATCTAAAACATAGATATGCTGCGGACAGGCAATATAGACCTTTAAAATGACTTTATTATAAATTCAAAAAGATGCCTCATAATGCCGGAGAATATACGGATAAGCGTAGTTGAAGTTCCCTATAACACGGAGCGTTACGTATATTTCGCAGGCAACAGAAGGGCATCCCGAATTTACAAAAAAGCAGGAATAAATGCAAAAAAGGACTGCCGCCTCATATCACGAAGCGGCAGTCCCTCCCGTCCGCCTGGCGGACCCAAGGTTTATCGTATTTATTAATTATTATTTATTCATTAATTTATTAAAAAGACTTTACAGCCTTTACAATGTCTTCTGCTGTGATGTTATATTCCTTCATGAGCAGAGGCGGCTTGCCTGACTGACCGAAGCGATCCTGAACGCCTACCATAGCCATCTTTGTCGGGCACTTTGTGCAGACTACTTCCGCTACCGCTGAACCGAGACCGCCGATAACTGAGTGTTCTTCGGCTGTTACGATACCCTTTGTTTCTGCGGCTGCCTTCATGATGATCTCTTCATCTATAGGCTTTATAGTGTGCATGTCGATTATCCTGATGTCGATGCCCTCTGCCGCGAGAGTTTCAGCTGCCATCATTGCTTCGTTTACCATAAGGCCGCACGCGATAACTGTATAATCCTTGCCGTCGCGTACTACGTTGCCCTTGCCGAGCTTGATGTCCGCTGCTTCATCGTATATTACAGGGATGTTGAGTCTGCCGAGTCTTACGTAAGCAGGGCCGTCCATTTCAGCGATCTGCTCGAGCAGCTTTGCTGTAGATGTAGCGTCTGCTGGATGAACTACAGTCATGCCAGGGATAACGCGCATGAGAGCGAGGTCCTCTATGCACTGGTGGCTGGCGCCGTCTTCGCCTACAGTTATTCCGGCGTGCGTAGCGCAGACCTTTACGTTTGCGTGCGGATATCCGATAGAATTTCTGATTATTTCATAAGCTCTGCCCGCAGCAAACATTGCGAATGTGCTGGCAAAAACTGTCTTTCCTGAAAGTGCAAGACCTGCGGCCATACCCATAAGATTTCCCTCTGCGATGCCTGCGTTGAAGAATCTTTCAGGGAATTCCTTTTTAAAGCCTGCTGTCATAGTTGATTTTGACAGGTCTGCGTCCATTACTATAATATCAGGGTCTTTTTTTCCGAGCTCTACAAGCGCGTCGCCGTAGGCTGAACGAGTTGAGATCTTATCTGCCATTACCATTCTCCTCCTAATTCTTCTACTGCCTGCTTTGCCTGAGCGTCATCCGGCGCTTTTCCGTGCCAGCCTGCCTGATCTTCCATGAATGAAACGCCCTTGCCCTTTACAGTCTTTGCTATGATGGCCTGCGGCTTTCCTTCTACCTTCTTTGCTGCTTCTACTGCTGCTGCGATGGCTTCAAAATCATGACCGTCGATCATCTGAACGTCAAAGCCGAAGCTTCTGAACTTTTCATCTATAGGAGCAACCGTAATAACGTCCTCGTTCTTACCGTCGATCTGAAGTCCGTTCCAGTCTACAAATACTGTAAGGTCGTCGAGCTTGTAATGAGCTGCTGCCATAGCCGCCTCCCATACAAGGCCTTCCTGCAGCTCTCCGTCGCCGAGAAGCGCGTAGACGCGCGCAGGGATGTTGTCTATCTTGTTTGCGAGAGCCATTCCTACTGCTGCAGAAACGCCCTGTCCGAGCGAGCCTGTTGACATGTCTACTCCCGGTATCTTCTTTCTGTCAGGATGACCCTGGAGCATGCAGCCGATCTTTCTCAGGTTAAGAAGCTCTTCCTTAGGGAAATATCCCTTTTCAGCGAGCGCCGCGTAGAGCGCCGGAGCAGCGTGACCCTTTGAGAGAACGAATCTGTCTCTGTCCTTTTTATTCGGCTCCTTTGGGTCGATATTCATTTCAGCGAAATACAGATATGTAATGATATCTGCGGCTGAGAGAGAACCACCCGGGTGTCCCGATGCTGCCGCATGAACTTCTCTTATGATATCGATCCTGATATCCTTTGCCTTTTCAGCAAGCATTTCTGCATTGATAGACATTACTTTTTTTCCTCCTTAGATTTGCCTGTAAATATTACTCTGAGCATGAAAACAGGCAGCGCGAGCATCCTCTTATATCTGCTCGGCTCCTGTATCAGTCTGTATAACCACTCGAGCCCGTGCTTTCTGTAAAACTCAGGCGCGCGCTTGAGCGTTCCGGCCCATACGTCGAGGCTTCCGCCTACTCCGATGGCGCCGCTTACATTAAGCTCCGATCTGTGATCGTGTATGAATCTTTCCTGCTTCGGCGCGCCCAGCGCGACGCACAGGAAGTCAGCGGAGCTGTCGTTTATTTCCTTTACTATTCCTGCTTCCTCTTCAGGCTTGAAATAGCCGTCATGAGTTCCTGCTACTATGAGCTTCGGATATTTTTCTTTTATCCTGTCGGCGGCCGCTTCTGCTACGCCCGGCTTGCTTCCGAAGAAATATATAGATTTTCCGTTTTTTTCCAGATAAGCTATTATATTTTCGAGAAAATCTATGCCTGTAACGCGCTCAGAAAGAGGGCAGCCTATGATCTTTGAAGCATAAACAAGGCCGACCCCGTCAGGAATGATAAGGTCTGCCGATGATATGAGCTGCCTGAGCTCGTCCTCCTTTGACGCTCTCTGGACTATCTCCGAGTTAGGCGTTACTATCATTGTAACACCCGGCTGCGGAAATGACTCCTCAAATATATTCATAGCCTGTCCGCGGTCTACCATATCGACCGGCACGCCCAGGATCTTAACTCTATTTTTTTCTGTCATTTGTTGATTCTCCGAATATTTTTATCAGTGCAGTCTGTGCTCCTGAGGAGGCTCTATACCCAGACTTACACTGAGAGCTTCGTCAACTACGTCTATTACATTTGTCCCGACTGTTCCTATATGTTCTCTCAGTCTTTTCTTATCTATAGTCCTGAGCTGCTCCAGCAGGACTACCGAATCACGGCTGAGCCCGTTTCCTTCTGCGCTTATCGGCACATGCGTAGGCAGCTTCGCTTTGTTTGTCTGCGATGTCACTGCCGCTACGATTATGGTCGGCGAGAATCTGTTTCCAACGTCATTCTGAACTACGAGAACAGGTCTTACGCCGCCCTGTTCCGAGCCTACGACCGGACTGAGATCCGCAAAGAATATATCACCTTTTCTTACCTGCATACAAATGCACCTCCTATGTAAGAGAGTATTTGCATTCAGGTCGGATATTAAACATATATCATCAAAATTATATACGAAAACAGTGGCGCTGAGCAACAGCGCCACTAAATATATTCATATATTTTTCATATTTTTACCTGTGTATATATTTCACAAGTACAACTACAGATTTAATATCAGAGTAGCCATCTGGAAGTAGATAGCGAGAGATATCATATCTGTAAGTGATGAAACGAGCGGGCCTGCCATGAGAGCAGGGTCTATGCCTACTCTTTTTGCTATGATAGGCAGCATGCTTCCTACCATTTTAGCGACCATTACTACGAGACACATCGATGCGCTGACTGTGAGCGCTACGAGGAATCCACGCTGGTCGAGGAACATCACGCGCGCCATATTGAGCAGGCTGAGCACTACGCCGACTATTATACTCGTTCGAAATTCCTTCCAGAGTACTCTCAGGAAGTCCTTCACCTCTATATCCTCAGTCGCAAGTCCGCGGATAACGAGTGTTGCTGACTGCGAGCCTGAGTTTCCGCCAGTGCCCATTACCATAGGCATGTATATTACGAGCGCCGGTATTGCGGCTACCAGATTTTCCACATTGGCTATGATATTTCCTGTAAAGATATACGATATCATCAGGATGAAAAGCCACGGAAGCCTGTTTCTGGCGTGCTTGAAAACGCTCATATCGAGGTAGTCCTCGTCAGAGTCGCCCGTTACACCGGCCATCCTCTGAAAGTCCTCTGTTACCTCATCATCGATTACGTCAAAGATATCATCGACTGTGATTATTCCGACGAGTCGGCCTTCCTTATCAACTACAGGAAGTGCAAGTATACCGTAACGTTTAAATATATTGGAAACTTCTTCCTGGTCTGTCAGAACATTTATAGACAGCGGGTCGTCATGCATTATGTCAGAAACTATCTCATCTCCGTCCGCCATAACGAGCGCTCTCAGCGATACTACTCCAAGCAGCATCCTGTCTCTGTCCATTACATAACAGGTGTAAACTGTTTCTGAATCAAGACCTGCTTCTTTTATGTGTGCAAGGCACTCTCTGACCGTCATATCAGCCTTGAAGTCTATGTAGT
>CAVGTL010000103.1:0-576 GCA_963632005.1 Succinivibrio sp. | reverse complement strand
GGTATAAACCGTTTCCGAGTCGAGCCCGGCTTCCTTTATATGCGCCAGACATTGCTTGACAGTCATATCTACCTTGAAGTCTATGTAGTCGATAGTCATCAGGCTTCCGGCGCTGTTTTCCGGGTAATTCAGGAACGTATTTATCAGCTTGCGTTCTTCTTTTGTAGTGTTGAGCAGGATCTTGTCTACGAGGTTTGCAGGCAGCTCTTCCAGAAGGTCGATCATATCATCGAAAGCCAGTTCCTCTATTATGTGGTCTATTTCTCGCTGAGTTATGCCGTTTATTACCTCTACCTGGTCTTCCTCAGGCAGATATGCGAATACCTCTACAGATACATCCTTAGGCAGCATCCTGAATGTAAGTATGGCCTTGTCAAGGCCGAGACGGTCGTTTACGTTTTCGATCATCTCCGCAATATCGACCGCGTTGTTCTCAAGGAGTATACTTCGCAGACGACTGTATTTTTTTTCTTCGATAAGTTCTATTATTTCTTCGATTTCGGCGTCAAAGTCTCTTGTATCCAGAGTTTCGACTTCCTTGTCTTTTTCGTCTGTCATAGCACTACCTCCTTTTCT